>JBCDAA010000011.1:0-52111 GCA_039186435.1 Myxococcota bacterium
CGGCGGTGGGCACGCCGATCACGAGGGCGAACTTCTTTTTCAGGGGCAGCTTTCGCATGGGTTGAGGGCTTTCTTCGGTGGTGGGGTCGAACAGGGGGCGTTAGCGAAAGGCGTTAGCGAAGGTCGTATCCGACTTCGACTTCGAGGTAGCGAACCCGATCGGAGCGTCCCCAATGCGCTTCGTTCGGTACAAAGAGGCCGTACATGGCGCGCATTCGGAACCCGGGGAGCGGCTTCCAGATCACGTGGAGGTCCATTTCCGCGCCGGCATAGTTGCTCTGGCCGGCCATTTCCGGGCGCCCGAAGATATGTCCGTCGACCTTGAGAAGAAGACCTTCTCGTGGGGTCATGGAAACGTGGGCGGCGCCGGAGACCACGTTGCTTCGGCCGCCCATCACGTCGGTGAGACCAAGGAAGGCGTGCGCGGTGGGAAAGAGCTGCGCGTAGCCTTCGTTCCGTTCGGTGTCCGGGTTGTCGCCCGAAGCGTACGCACCCTCCGCGGAGATTCGAAACGGCCCGGAGCGAACGCCCATCTCCGCGTTGACGTGACCGGCGAGGAGCGTCCGTGCCGCGTCGCGGTCGATGTTCTCGCGACCGGATTGAATGCCTCCTTCCACGCGAACATCGATCGGTCCAAACGCACGTTTGAAGCGCGTTCCGAGGTGGAGCCGCAGCGCGGCGCCCGCGTCGCTCGTGGCGTTTGCCTGCAATCCGAGGAGGTAGACGTCCCAGTCCATGGCGTCGTCGAGGGCTTTTCCGAGCGCCGCGTAGACGCCGTAGAAGTAGCGATCGCCGGCTCCCGGAGTGCTCGCGCCACTCTCGGAGAGCACGGTAAAGAAGCTGTCGATCTGCGCGCCGCCCGCACGCACGCGAAAGCGGGTGCCGTCGAAGGCCCGCGCCGCGGGGTGCCAACCGAGGTTGCCGATCACGACGTGTTCGCCGTACGCCATTTCGAAGCGTCCGATCTGCAGGTCCGCCGTGTCCCCGAAGCGAAGCGAGAGCACACCCTCCTGCAGCCCAAGGTTCGGATCGGCGACGCCGCCGGACGTGTTGTCGAGGCCCCAAAAGCCCGAAACCTGCGGCAGGACGCGTACGCCCGCCTCCACGTTTCCGCTCAGGGGAACCGCAATGTCCATTCCCGCGCGAAAGCGGTAGCGAAAGCAGTCGCCTTCCGGCGCGCAACCGGGAGGTGTGAGACTTAGCGCCTCGTAGCCACGACGCATTTCGTATCGTGTGAACGCCGAAGCCAGCGGTCGAAAGGTCGGACCGCGAGGCGGCTCAGGCTCGACCGCGTCGGCCGAGCCCACGTCGCCGTCGGCGCGCGCTTCGATTGCATCCAGTCGCGCGCGGAGCGATTCCACCTCTTCCTGAAGCGCGGAGTCCGCCGGCGGCGCAGGAACTTCTGTCGCGACAACCTCGAGCGCCGGCTCCTCAGGCGGCGGTGCTGCAACGCCGGATTCCGCAGCCGGTGCTGGTGCAGCGTCCGCTGATGCTGCTGCAGCCTCTGGCGCAACCTCCGGCGCGGCCTCCGGCGCGGCCTCCGGCGCGGCCTCCGACGCGGGTTCGGACGTCGCCTCCGCGGGCGCCGGCGCTGTCGCTTCGGGCGGAACTTCCGCGGCTGCGTCCGGCGCGGGAGACGCCTGCGCGACCCTGACTGGCACACGCCGAACCGGTCGACGCGCGCGCCGCCTTGCCGCGGGTGAAGCAGGCGCACGCTGGGCGCTCATCGCACTCATCGTCGGGGCCGCTCCGAACCAGCCTCCGCTCTGCGCTGCGGCCGGCACCGCGCCAACCAACACCGCGCCAACCAACACCATCACCACTGCTGTACGAACCATCGTCATCTCCTAATGAAGCATTGGCGCCGCTTCCTCGGCGGTTGTGCGACCCAGCTTGCGCTCCTGGCGAAGACCAGTTGGGTCGAGGATCAAACCGACTTGTCCGTCGGCGAGAATCGCGCCGCCGGACAGCCCGACGATGTGCCCGAGGCCATCGCCAAGGGACTTCGTCACGACCTGCTGCTGACCGACGATGCGGTCGACCAAGAGCGCGTACTTTCCTTCCGCGTCTCGAATCACGAGGAGGAGTCCGTCCGTGGGATCATCCACCGCGTCGGGAACGTTGAAGATCTGGTGGAGACGGATCACCGGGATCGGCTCACCGCGCAAAAGGACGAGGTCCCCGCGGCCGCCCACGCGATCCAGCTGTGGCGCTTTCGGCTGAAAGCTCAGCACGATGCTGAGGGTCGGAACGATGTAGCGCTCCTCCCCAACCGACACGATCATCCCGTCGGTGATCGCCAGGGTCAGCGGCAGCGCGATCGTGAAGGTCGAGCCCTCGCCCACGACCGATTTGATCGTGACGCGGCCGTTGAGCGACTCGATGCTTCGTCGCACCACGTCCATGCCCACACCGCGTCCCGACACTGCCGTCACCGCGGCAGCCGTCGAAAAGCCCGGCGCAAAAATCAGGTTGAGAATCTCGTCGTCGGACAGCGATGCGTCCTCCGACACGATCCCGCGCTCGACGGCTTTTGCGAGAATCCGCTGCGGGTCCATTCCCTTGCCGTCGTCGGAGAGCTCCACGACAACACGTCCTCCTTCGTGGGACGCGCGAAGGGTGATCGTTCCCACCGGATCCTTGCCGACCCGCGCGCGCTCCTCCGTCGCCTCGACGCCGTGGTCCACCGCGTTTCGAATCATGTGAATCAACGGCTCGGAAAGGACATCAACGAGGTTGCGATCGATCTCCGTGTCCTCGCCGCCGGTAACAAACCGGACCTGGCGCCCGGTCTTCTTCGCGGTGTCGCGCGCGACGCGCTCCATCTTTCGAAACGTCGGCCTCAGAGGCACCATTCGGAGCGACGTCGCGAGCTCCTGAAGCTGCCGAACGATCTTCGTGGTGTGGTTCACCTTTGCGCGAAGAAGGCGCGTCGAGCGGCTCACGAGGTCGGGGTCCTGCGCGACCATCGAGTTCGCGATGACGAGCTCGCCCACTGCGTCGAGAAGCTCGTCGAGACGGTCCGTGCGCACGCGAACGAAAGGGTCCGCTTGTTCGTTCTTCGCCTCGACGGGCGCCTCTTCCGACGCGGCTTGCGCAGGCTGCGCTTTGGGGCGGGGCGGCGGCTTCGCGGCAACGCTCTCCCCCTTCGCCAGCGCATCGAGCGTCTTGATCAACGATCCGACGGAGGGGCTCACCCGAACCGGCTCCCCGCCCGCGATGAGGCGCTTTAAACCAGCGGCGAGTTTGCGAAGCTCATCCACCGACGCGAGGCACGCCGACGCGATGTTGGCGTCACAGAGGCGCTCGCCTTCCCGCATCGTGGAAAGAACGGCTTCGGCGGCGTGGGAAAGACGCGCGAGCGGATCGAGGCCAAGAAAGCCCGCGATTCCTTTGATCGTGTGGAACGCGCGAAAGATGCTGTCGACGAGATCGCGAGAGTCCGGCTGACGCTCGAGATCCAAAAGGCCGGCTTCTGCCTCCGCGAGGTTTTCGTCGATCTCCTCGAGGCATTCCGCAACAAGCTCGGGGTCCTCTTCGAGATCGAGGCTTTCCTCTTCGGCGGGGACGTCAGCTTCCGGCTCGACCGGTGCAGCTTCCGCTGCGGTTTCCACCGGTGCTTCCACCGGCGCGGATTCGACCAGCGTTTCCAGAGCTTCCACCGGCGCTTCGACAGGTGCGGCTTCGACCGGCGCTTCCACCGGCGCTTCCACCGGTGCGGCTTCCACCGGCGCTTCCGCTTTGGGCGCTGCGTCTGCGGGCGCGGAGGGCTGAGGTTCAGGATCGAGGGAGAGAAAGTCGTCCGGCGCGGAAGCCGGCGCCGTCTCGGCCGGCTTCGCGACGTCTTCCTTCGGGGCGTCGGCCGGCGCCTGATAGACCGCATCGAGAAGACGACGCGCGCCTGCGACCGACTTCTCGAGCGTTGACGGATCCTCGATCGTCATCGCGAGCGTCGTATGGGCCTCGCGAATTAGGCGTTCCTGAATGGGCGTGAGATCGAGCTCCATGAGGAGCGCGAGCTCAAACATCACCGCATCGAGCCCTGCGGGGTCGGTGACCTTCGCCAGCAGCTTCAGGAGGCCGCCGATGGATTCGTTCGCATTCACAACCATCCACTCGGATGGCGTCGGCGCCCGCTTGAGCCTTTTTTCCCTAAATGCTCACGCCGTCTCACCCGAATAGGGGAGGCGAAGATGAGGTGCCATGCGAGTTTTGATCGTTGATGACAGTCGAGCGATGCGAATGATCGTCAAGCGGGCCATGCGGCGCGCGGGGTACAAGGATCACGAAACCGTGGAAGCGAATAACGGTGTCGAGGCCCTTGAGATCATGGACAGCTCTGGTGTTCCGGACGTCGTTCTTTGCGACTGGAACATGCCCGAGATGACCGGA
Organism: Myxococcota bacterium; assembly: GCA_039186435.1. Lineage (GTDB taxonomy): Bacteria > Myxococcota_A > Polyangia > Polyangiales > Houyiibacteriaceae > JALVDI01. Next base: position 4,393 of record JBCDAA010000011.1, read on the forward strand.
ATTGCGTTGCTTCAAGAAGTAAACGAGCGGGGCTACAAGCCCGAGCTCTTCGGGTTCATTACCTCCGAGGGCACGCCCATGATGCGCGAAAAGGCGCGCGAAGCCGGGGCGAACTTCCTCCTCGGCAAGCCGTTTACGCCGGAAGCCCTTCGGATGCTCTTGGACCCGGTGCTCGGCTGATGTCGTTTCCGATTCCCGAAGTCAGCGTCGTGCGCGAGTTCCTGATGACCCTCCTCGACAGGAAGGTCATCGTGAACAAATCCAAGAACAAGCTCAACACCGCTGCGATCGCCACCTACTCCGACGGCGAAACCGAACGCGGCATGATGGGCGTCGACCGGTCGTTCCAGATCTACTCGGGGGCTGCGCTCGCGCTCATTCCCGCGGCGACGGCCGAAGCCAGCCGGACCAACATGTCGAAGGAGCTCCACGAGAACTTCTACGAGACGATGAACGTTCTCAGCGGCATCTTTTCAAGCGACGGCGATCGCTCGGTGATTCAAGAGGTCGTCGAGTTCGACGACGCGAGCAAAGAGCTGCGCAAGCGGTTCCGCCGCGCCGAAAACCGCCTCAACCTCGAACTTGAGGTCGACGGTTATGGCAAAGCCGCGCTCACCATCGCGGTGTAGAGCGTGACCCAAGACAACCACAAGGAGATGGCGCCAAGACAACCCAGGACTCTCGCGAGTCCTGGTTCACGCTCTCGCTCAAGGGCCGACATGAACCGCCCGAACCGGAAGTTATGATCGTACCGATCCGTAAGGGGGAAATCGTGATGATCGTCGAGGACAACTCCGCCGACGCTCATTACCTCAAGCACCAGCTATCCGGCGTCGAGTCGATTTCGCTGGTGATGACCGCGGACGACGGCGATGTCGCTCTCGACATGTTGCACAAGCGACGACTCGACGGGGACGTCTTCCCAACGCTGATCTTTCTCGACCTCCGGATGCCACGGATGGGAGGCTTTCAGTTTCTCAACGCGTTTCAGCGAGACTTCGCTGGCAGCGGGTGTCGAGTCGTCGTGGTAACCGGCTCGGCCTCGGATCCGGACCGCCTTCGCTCCCTCGAGTACGAGACCGTGATCGACTACGTCGTCAAGCCGGTCGACCAGCTCGCCGTGCGGTGGATCCTCCGCACCGAACGCGATCGACGAGCCGACCGAAGCGCGTAGCTTTAGCCTGCGTTTTCTGCTGCCCACGTCGCAAAGAGCAGCCGGATGTCGTGGGATGCCTGCAACACGAGGGCCTCGCGATGCGCATCCACCATTGCATCGCCGCGACGTTGCGCATTGATGGGACTCACCCTCCGCGAGCGAGGTTCCGCGTCGATCGATCCGCGGGCAACGTACACGCCGGAAGCAACGTCGACCACGTACCAGTCGAGACGGCTGTTGACCTCCAGCGTCATCCACGGCGCCGCCAAGAGCGGAACGAGAAGCGGCGAAAGCGCGTACCAGCCGTTTACATTCGACGCGTGCTCGATGTCGAAGTCGAGGACGACGAGCATGTCCGACCCTGCGCGCGCCGCGTGAAGCCGAAGATCGTCCATAAGCTGGCCCACCGGTTCGCCGGCCGCGATGAAGCGCTGTGGAATGCGCTGAACGACGTCGACGTTGGCAAGCTCGAACTGATCCTTGACGGGCAGGTCGTCGGGCACGCCCATCGCGAAGAGCGAAAGCACATGCGGCGCACCTTGCGTTCGCGGGATCGCCGCGGCCTGAATCGCGGTCTCACTCGGGGCTGCCCGCCGAGCCGGGGTCGTATGCGCGTGGTGACCCGAGGGAGTAAAACAACCGCACAAGAGCGCGAGCAGCAGGCCGCCGTAGGCAAGGGCGCGACGCAGGGTAAGAGGCTTCCGGAAATAGGTCATCAGCGGCTCCTTCGGTTGTGACGATCTGTCGCCGCAACTTGGCCCGCGCGCTTTCCGTTCCTTACGACCCCTTACACTCCCTCAACGCGTGAGGGGAATCAGCACATCGTCCACGAAGGACTGCGGGGGCTGAAACTTAAGCGTGTCGCCCTCGACGGTCGACGGAAGCCGCGTCAGCTCGCCCTCCCGCCACCAGTAAAGCTGGTCGCTGATCGACCCCGGGCCCTCCAGGTGCATATGCCGAAGGCGCATCAACATCCCGTTGATGGCGACCAGCACCTCGATGCCCACGATGCGATGAATCAGAAGCGCGTGACGATGAGGCACGCCGAGAAGAAGGCCGTGCTCGGTGGGATCGACGAAGCGGCTTACATGGAGCGCGTGGGAGGCAACGAAAAAGCTATCGCCGATGAGCGCGCGCCCTTTGGCCCCCTCCCCGAGATCGAGTTCTTCGACGTCCGGCACGTCCTGCTTGGCGACGTTTTCCAGCGCGAGACGGTAGAGATCCGCGTCGCTGAGCTCCCACTTCGCGCGCGTCTCGGGCGTCACGCTCGCCACCGTGTTGGGTAAGTCCAGCGCCAGCATCGCAACGAGGTCGTCGGCAACGTCCCAGAGCACCAGGTGATCCCGCGGCACCGTCTTCATCATCGAACGTGGATAGAGGCGCGCTTTGATCAACTCCTTGACCGCCTCGAAGTCGGAGAGACGCTCCTCCAGGTCTTCGAGTTCGCGCGTCCCCCCGAGCGCCGACGCAAAGTGCCCCGCGATGACGTCCGGCCACGATCCCTTGGCGGATGCGTTGCACTTCTGGGCGATGTTTTGCAGTCCAAGCTGGTTGCCGCCATCGTCCGGGTGAACGCGCGCCACCCCGTCGTTGATCTCAAAGCGCAACCCACGACGCGAAAGCTCCGCGCGCACGAGCGAGAGAAAGTGTCGGTAGTCCTCGCCGTTCCAGAACGCCGCCCAGTCGGGAGGGTCCGGCGGATCGCCGTCGTCGTTGAACCAGTGCTTCATGGACCCTTAAGAAGGTACCAGGGACCCGCGCGCGACGCTTTAGGACGCGAGACGAACGAGCGCCCCCGACGAGTTGCGGCCGACTTCCATCGTCGGCCCCGCAAATACCCATTGAATCCCGTCCTCGAAGGGCTTCACGCAAAGCTCCGCCCCAAGATCGAAGGTAAAGCGAGTGGCCGGGTCCTCGTCGATCACGTCGAGCAAGGCTTGACCGCTCAAATGCTCGGCGGCCTCGAAAAGCGCGTCCCGCTCGCTCCCCTCGTGAACCTCGCCGATCGCCGTCATCAGGGAAAAGGAACACTCGAGGAGCGCGAGCTGCCAGCGCCCCCGAACGGTGACCGAGCGGTGATGGGCGCCCTCGACAAATGCCTCGTCCACCTCGAGGGTCGGCGGCCCGAGCTCGATGCGCAGCAGGGAGCCTTCGCCGATCCGCACGCCCCACCCGTAGCGGCCCCGCACCGGGTCAAAGAGTGTTGCGAGGTTCACGGCGTCAGGATGGCAAGTCCATTGCATAGACTTCAACCGTGCAAACGCGCTGCCTTGAAATCACAAGCATTTCCCCAGCCGAAATGACATTCTGTCACTGCGCGTTGTCAAGGAGTCAATATGTCCACCGAAACCACAGTCGTCGTCGTTGATGACGAAGACTCCAACCTCGTCTCCCTCCGAAAGATCTTTCAGAAGGAAGGGCTTCGCGCGCTGACCGCCTCCACCGGGCAGGAAGCCCTCGATCTCTGCCGCCAGCATCGCGTTCATGTGGTCCTGACCGACCTCATGATGCCGCAGATGTCCGGCATCGACCTGATCAAGACCCTTCGGACGGTCGCGCCCGATGCGGAGGTCGTCGTCATGACCGCCTACGGCACCATCGAGACCGCCGTCGAAGCCATGCGAGAGGGGGCGTACGACTTCGTCGAAAAACCGCTCAAGCGCATGCAGATCATAAAGACCGTTCGAAAGGCCGCCGAACGCCACGCCCTCGTCGCGGAAAACCGAACCCTTCGAAAGGAGCTCTCGGCGCTCAAGCGCTCGAGTGGACCGCGAACGATCGTCGGTTCGGCGCCTTCCCTTCGTCACGCGCTCGACATCGCATCGCAGGCGGCGCCCTCTACCGCGACGGTTCTGGTGCTCGGCGAAAGCGGCACCGGCAAGGAGCTTCTCGCCCGCCACATTCATGATCGCAGCGGACGCGACGGTGCCTTCATCGGCGTTAACCTCGCCGCGCTTCCCGAAACGATCGTTGAGTCCGAGCTCTTTGGGCACGAAAAAGGCGCGTTCACGGGCGCGGTCGCACGCCGCGAAGGACGCATCGCGCAGGCGGCTGGGGGGACGCTTTTTCTCGACGAGATCGGCGAGCTGAGCTCCACGGTGCAGGTGAAGCTCCTCCGTGTTCTTCAGGAAGGGGAGTACGAACCGCTCGGCGGCCGAACGCAGCAAGCGAGCTTTCGTCTCATCGCGGCGACGAATCGGGACCTGCGCGCTGCCGTCGAGCGCGACGAGTTTCGCGAGGACCTCTACTACCGCCTCAACGTGATCGCGGTCACGAGCCCTCCCCTTCGCGATCGCCGCGACGACATTCCGCTCCTCGTGGATCACTTCCTCGAGGTCTATTGCCGAAAGAACGGTCGACCCTCGATGAAGACCACGCGCTCCGCCCTCGACAAGCTGATGGCCTACGACTGGCCAGGAAACGTCCGCGAACTCGAAAACGTCATCGAGCGGGCGGTCGTCCTCTCCAAAGGCACGACCCTTTCGAAGGACGATCTGCCGACGGGGATCGCCGCCGCCGAACGCCAGGGCGACGTGATGAGCTTTCCCCTCGGAACCCCGCTTTCCGAGATCGAACGAAGGGTGATCCACCGCACCCTCGCTCACACCCAGGGCGACAAACACCTCGCTGCGCAGCTCCTCGGCATCAGCGCACGGACGATCTATCGAAAGATCGGCACCGATCGCGAGACTGAGCGGACCCAGACGGACTGAGATGGTGCACCTCTGCCACGGCGCACCAAAAAGCGCCGATTCGATGTTCGTCCGCGTGTCATTTTGTCAGGCCGCCGTGAGCTTCCCTGCGATCGGCTGCCAGGTTGGCGAAGCGCTCTCGGAGGCCGCTTCGCAACATCGTGAAAACCCTTGTGATCTCCTGGCTTCGTGGGGCCTTTCAGGCTAGGCACGGGCGTTGCTCTAACCAACCCTGGAGTAGTTTCGTTGGGGAGTCCCCAGAACAAACGAGTCACGATGGCGCTGGTCCTTGGGACCCTAGCGACCGTTGCGTTCTTCCTCGCGCAGGGGACGACCGGACTGGTCGCGAGCTCCGCGTTTCCGATCGACCGCACGACGGCAGCCGCTCCCGCGCGCCAGAGCCGGCGAGCTGCACCTGCACGCCGACAGCGCGACGACACGGCGATCCTCCGACGCAACATCTTCGACAGCGAGACCGGCCCCCTCGACGGCGTGCCGACCAGCGACGTCGAAACGGACGATCCGGCCGAACCGGTCGAAGAGCTCGATCCGAATCGTCCGCCGCCCGCTTGCGAGGGAAGCATTCGCCTCGTGGCGAGCGTCGTGAACCCGCGGCGCGACGACTGGTCCTTTGCGGCGATCATCGGCGCGGCCGGCAAGGCCATGCTCTTTCGCGTTGGCCAGGAGGTCGACGGCCGCGAGGTCCTGCAGATCCTTCCGCACCGCGTGATCCTGCGACCGGCGTCGAATAGCCCCTGTCAGATCGTGATGTTCAACGAGGAGGGCCCGGTCGTCGCGGCACGAACCCCGACCGCCCCACCGCCTCAGGAGCGTCCCGCTCGGCCGTCGCGCGAGGGTGCGATCGCGAGCGCGGACCTCGAGGCGGGCATCTCTCGCAACAGCGACAGCAACTTCACCATTCAGCGCAGCCTGGTGGATCGCATTTTGGAAAACCAAGGCGAACTCATGCGCACCGCCCGCATCATTCCGCACGAAGACGGCGGACGCGTGGTGGGCGTCAAGGTGTACGGCATTCGCCGCAACAGTCTTCTTGGCCGTCTGGGCGTTCAGAACGGCGACATGCTCCGAACCATCAACGGCTACGACATGAGTAGCCCCGACAGCGCGCTTGAGGCCTATGCGCGCCTGCGGTCCGCAGACCATCTCACCCTCTCTGTTGTCCGGCGCGGCCAGCCGATGACCATCGACTACAACATCCAATGAAAGTCCAATACGCCCTTCCGCTGCTCTCCGCTGCCGCATCGTTCATGGTGCTCGGCTTGGTCATGGGCGGCGCCGATGCTCAGGACCAACCACGGGAGCAACCCCAGGTTCGCGTGCGACCCTCGGCGAAGATTCAGACGCCGCGCGTTCGACCGAACGCTGCGGCCGCCACCAAGCGCCGAACCCCTGCCAAGCAGGCGGCAGGTGCATCCGGTGAAGCCGAAGGCGGCAGCGGTCTGCCGCCCTTTGAAACGGGCATCGACTTTCAGCCCGTGTCCCCGCGCACGCGCGTGACCTTCAACCTCGAAGAAGCGGACCTTCCCGATCTCGTCCGCCTGATCAGCAATCTCACCGGAAAGCGCTTCATCCTTCCGGGCAAGGTTCGCTCGATCAAAGCGACGGTCTTCGCACCGACGAAGGTCAGCGTTCAGGAGGCCTACAACGCGTTCCTTTCGATCCTCGAGGTCAACGGCCTGACGGTCGTGCCCTCGGGCCGCTACCTCAAGATCGCCGAGACCTCGAACGTCGAAAACCAACCGATCCCGCTCTACACGGGCAACTCGCCGACGCCTTCCTCGGACCGCTTCATTACGCGGATGCACCGGCTCGCGAACGTCGGCGCAGAAGACGTGGCGACACTCCTTGGGCGTTTTAAGTCACAGGCGGGCAACGTCACCGCCTACGCGCCCACCAACACGCTCATCCTCACGGACACCGGCACCCAGATTCGGCGCATGCTGCGGGTGGTCGAAGCGATCGATGTGCCCCGAACCGGGGAGCAAATCTGGATCGAACCCATTCACTACGCGGACGCGTCCGAGATCGCGTCGCGGCTTCAAGAGATCTTTCCCAACTCCGGTGCGTCCGCTGCAGCACGACCTCGGGCAGCGGCGGCCACCAAACGGAGACCGAGCGCGCCGCGACGTCCGGCAGCCGCAGCGCAGCCCGCAGCGCAGAGTGGACCCACCACCGTCGGTTCCCGCAGCGGCGAGTCGCGCATCACGAACATCATCGCGGACGAGCGCACCAACTCGCTGATCATTCTCGCAACGGAGCGCGCGTACCTGCGCATCCTCGAACTCATTCGCGCCCTCGACGTGCCGCTCGAAGGCGAAGGCCGCATTCACGTTCACTACGTGCAAAACGGCGACGCGGAAGAGATCGCCTCCACCCTCACCAGCTTGATCGGTGGCGGCGGAGGAAGCTCTCGACCGACCGGGGGAGGTGCCGCCGGAGCCGCCCGACGCGCCGCCAGCCCGGCCGCATCCGCGGGCGCAGGACTTCCGGATCTCTTTGAGGGCGAGATCCGCGTCACGACCCACGAGCCCACCAACGCGCTCGTGATCACCTCCTCTCTCCACGACTACGCTGCGCTTCGTCGCGTGATCGAGCGCCTCGACCGGCCGCGTCGTCAGGTCTTCATCGAAGCGGTGGTCATGGAGCTCTCGGTCAACCGGTCGAGCGATCTCGGTCTCGCGTTTCACGGCGGCGTTCCGGACGCGGCGGGGGACGGCTCCCTCAGCCTCTTCGGTTTCGAATCGGCACGCTCCCTCGGGTTCCCCGCCGACCAGAGCGCTCTTACGGGTCTTGCCGTCGGCGTGCGCGGACCGGAGGTGGAAGTTCCGATCACGCTTCCGGGCTCGTCGACCGGTCTCTCCATTCCAGGCTTCGGCATCGTGCTCAACGCCCTCGCCACAAGCGGCGACGTCAACGTTCTGTCGACACCGCACATCATCGCGATGAACAACGTGCAGGCGGAGATCAACATCGGGCAGAACGTTCCGCTTCAGACCTCCGGTCTCGCGCCGGGTGCACTCGGCGGTGGCGGGCTCGGTGCGCTCGGTGCCCTCGCAGGCGCCCAGGGCGGACAGGGTGGCCTCGGCGCTCTCGGCGCCCTCGGAGGCGGCGTAGGTGGCGGTTTCGGCGTTCCTCGTCAGGACGTCGGCACGATCATCCGCGTCACTCCGCACATCAACGAACACGACGAGATTCGCCTCGAAATCGAGGAAGAGATTTCGGAAGTTGGAACACCGCAGGGCGACCTGGGCGTTGTTCCCATCAACCGCCGTCAGGCAAAGACCGAGCTGATGGTGCGCGACCAGCAGACGGTCGTCATCGGTGGCCTGATGCGCGAGACCGTTCGTAACGGCGAAACCAAGATTCCGATCCTCGGCGACATCCCGCTCCTCGGCGCGCTCTTCCGGCGCACCAACCGAACGCGCGAAAAGAACAACCTCCTCCTCTTTCTAACGCCCTACATCATTCGCGACATGGCCGACCTCCGCGCCATCTACGAGCGCAAGATGCGCGAGCGGCAGGAGTTCCTCGATCGCAACTTCGTCTTCGGCGACCACGAGTACGAGCCGCCCGTGGACTACTCGCGGACCCGCGGACTGGTCGCTGAGATCATCAACGAACTCGACGAACTCGAAGCGGAGGCGGCCCTCGAAGCGGCCATACGCGCGGAGCCACCGCCCGAACACATCCCCCGACCGCCGGTGGGAAGCATCGACTACGAAGGCGGCGACGTCGTGATCAACCCGGACGGCTCGGAAGAGCCTGCGGAACCCCAGCTACCGGAACCCCCAACCCCCGCAGTGACGGTGCAGTCCCCCGGCGAACAAGAGACCGAGTAATGAGCTACGTAGGCGAGATTCTCCTGAGACACGAGCTCCTCCCCGGCGAGAAGCTGGAGGAACTCGCGAGCGCTGCCGAAGAGCGCGGCGTCGACTTGCTCGACGTGATTCGGCAGACCCGTCTCATCGAAGACGGGGAGCTCATCAAAGCGCTCGCGGACGAGGTCGGTCTCGAGATCGTCGATGAGATCAACACCGACGAAGTTCCCGAGGAGCTGATCGAGCTCGTTCCCATTCAGTTCGCGCGGCAGCAGCACATCCTCCCGATTCGGCAGCTGGAAGGCGCGGTGCTCGCAGCGGTGGGCGACCCCCTCGACATGCAGGCCGTCGACGACCTGCGAGCGCTCCTCGATCAGCCGATCGAACCGATCGCCGCGACCTACGAAACCATCGACGACGCGATCAACCGCGTCTACGAGCGCAAGGACGAAGCGCAGTTCACCGACCACGAGGAAGAGGAAGAGGATGAGATTCAGGATCTCATCGACGCCACCGACGAGGCGCCCGTCATTCGCTTCGTCAACAACCTCTTCTACACCTCCGTTCGCGAGCGCGCGTCCGACATTCACATCGAGCCCCTCGACGACAAGGTCATCGTTCGTTACCGCATCGACGGTCGCCTCGTGCAGCGAAAGGAAGCGCCGAAAAGCGCCCTGGCGCAGATCATTTCGCGCGTAAAGATCGAGGCCGGTCTCAACATCGCCGAAAAGCGCCTCCCTCAGGATGGACGCATCACGAAGCGCATCGCCGGCAAGGTCGTCGACGTTCGTGTCTCAACGATTCCGACCGCCCGCGGCGAGAGCGTCGTCATGCGTCTCCTCGACAAGGAGAACATTCAGCTCGATCTCGTCGACCTCGGCTTCGCCCGTCGCGAACTCGACGTGTGGCAGCACCTCGTTGAGCGCCCGAACGGAATTCTTCTCGTCACCGGGCCCACCGGTTCCGGAAAGACGACCACCCTCTACGGATCGCTCAACCGCATCAACACCCCCGACCGCAAGATCCTCACCGCCGAGGATCCGGTCGAGTACGAGCTGCGCGGCATCAATCAGCTGCAGGTGCACTCGAAGATCGGGCTCACCTTTGCGTCTGCGCTTCGCGCGTTCCTTCGTCAGGACCCCGACGTCATCATGGTCGGTGAGATTCGTGACCACGAGACAGCCGAGCTCGCCATTCAGGCATCGCTCACCGGTCACCTCGTGCTCTCCACGCTGCACACAAACGATGCGCCCGGCGCGATCACTCGTCTCGTCGACATGGGCGTGCAGCGTTTTCAGATTTCGTCGACCGTGCTCGGGGTTCTTGCGCAACGTCTCGTGCGACGCCTCTGCACGCACTGCCGCGAACCCTACACGCCGACTCTCGAAAATCTCATCGAGCTCGGCATCGACATGGACCGTGTCGACGAAACGTTGGAACAGCTCGAGGCGGTCGCCCGTACGACCGTTATGGGACGCAACTCGCAGCCCCCCGAAGACCCGAACGAGGTCGTCGATCTAACGGCCGAGCTCGAGGAAATCGAGGAACCGACGGTCGTCCGCCGCCTGGACGGCCTACAGGCGATCGGCCGCGACATCGAAGACGCGATCGGCGGAACCACGGACGGTCCGACGACCAGGTCAGGGCGTCGCCTTCCGACGTTTTACCGCGCTGTCGGCTGTGAAGAGTGCAGCCACACCGGGTACCGCGGCCGCATGGGCATCTTTGAGCTCATGCTCATCGACCAGCACGTGCGCACCGAGATCCTGCAAGACTCCGACAGCAAGACGATCGGAAAGACCGCGCAGGTCCACGGCATGCGAACGCTCCGGGAAGACGGCGCACGCCAGGTCATCGCCGGTGTCACGAGCGTGGAAGAAGTGCTTGCGGCGACGCAGGCCAACGAGCTGGAGGCCGCGGAGTAATGGCGGTTTACGCCTGGCGGGGCATCAATGCCTCCGGCAAATCCGTCAAGGGCGTTCGGGACGCGGACAACCCCAAAGCGCTTCGCGCGGTGCTCAAGCGCGACGGCGTTCTCGTCACCGAGGTTCTCGAGCGCTCCGAAGCGGCGAAGAAGAAGGCCCGCGAAGTCGACCTCAAGCGGTTCTTCAAGCGTGTCAGCTCCCTCGACATCGCGATCGCCACCCAGCAGCTCGCCGTGCTTTTGCGCTCCGGCATTCCGCTCGTGGAAGCGCTGACCGCAATGATTGACCAGCTCGAGCAGGAAGAGCTGCGGGCCGCGTTCACGGACGCCCGCGACAAGGTCAACGAAGGCTCGAGCTTTGCGGATGCGCTTCGCAATCACCCGAAGTTCTTTTCGAACCTCTACGTGAACATGGTCGCCGCGGGCGAAGCGTCCGGCACCATGGAAGCGGTGCTTCAGCGTCTCGCGGAGTTCCTCGACGCGCAGTCACGCCTCAAGGGAAAGGTCGCCAGCGCCCTCGCCTATCCGGCGTTCATGGCGTTCGCGAGCAGCATCATCATTCTCATCATGATGACGGTGGTCGTTCCCAAGGTGACCGCCATCTTCGAGGACTTCGACCAGGCCCTCCCCTGGTACACCGAGCTTCTCATCTGGAGCAGCAACGTTGTCACCGGCTACTGGTGGCTTCTCATCATCCTGACCGTCGGCGGCATCTACTCGTTCCGCCGCTGGAAGAAAACCGAAGAGGGCCGCAAGAAATGGGACCTCTTTGTCCTGCGCGTCCCGCTCTTCGGGCAGCTCATGCTCATGGTCGCGGTCTCGCGTTTCTCACGCACGCTCGCGACGCTTCTTTCGAGCGGTGTGCCGGTCCTCAAGGCGATGGACATCACCCGCAACGTTCTCGGCAACACCGAGCTGATGCGCGTCGTCGAAGAGGCGCGTACCTCCGTCCGCGAAGGTGAAGGCCTCGCCAAACCGCTCCGTGCGAGCAAACGCTTTCCCCCGATCGTCACGCACATGATCGCCATCGGCGAACGCTCCGGTCAGCTCGAAGAAATGCTCGAGCACGTCGCGCAGGCTTACGACCAGCAGGTCGACGTTCGCGTGCAGGCGATCACGTCGCTCCTCGAGCCGCTCATCATCGTCATCATGGGCGGCATCTCTGGCGGCATCGCGTTCGCGATCCTGATGCCCCTTCTCCAAATCAACGAGTTCGTGGGGTGATCGATGGCGCGCAAGAGCCGAGGATCGAATGTCACCCTGCCCTGGGAGCGCCGCGGCACCGCGGTTCGCCAAATGCTCCGGGGGCCGCGCTGGAAGGTCGCCGTCGCGTCGCTGGTGCTGCTGGGGATGAGCTCTCTCCTCTACGGCGCGGCCACCGATCGAAGTCGCGAACGCGGCACCCGGGAAACGATCGACGAAGTGCATCGCGCCATCGGACTCTTTCGCGCCCAGATCGGTCGCTGCCCGCGCAGCATCACGGAGCTGGTCCATCCCCCTCGCTCGCGCACCCGCTACCTGCGTGCCGCCCCCAAGGACGGCTGGGGCCAGGAGCTCTGGGTGCGCTGCCCTGCTCACAACGATCCCGACGGAGCCGACGTGCTGTCTGCCGGCCCGAGTGGATCGTTCTTAGTCGACGACAACATTCGGTGAATCACTAGCTAGGACCCAACGATGAACGTAACCAGAAAGTATCGAGCGCTGCGGCGCCGGCGCACGGAGGGCATGACCCTCGTCGAAATCATGATCGTCGTGATCATCATGGCACTGATCGCGACCGCGGTCGGTATCGCCGTGATTCCGCGCTGGCGTAAGGCCCAGGTCGACACCGCACGAACGGATGCGCAATCGATTCGCTCCGCCGTGCAGCTCTACCTGATGGACAACAACGACTGTCCTTCGTCGGCGGAAGATCTGCAGGAAGGTGGCTACCTCGATCGCTCGAAGCGCGCCACGGACCCCTGGGACGAGCCCTTCCAGATCGAGTGCGAAGGCGACGAGATCTACGTGCTCTCGTCCGGTCCCGATAAGCAGTGGAACACCGAAGACGACGTTGAGTGATGCGCGGCCTTCGGACCGATTTTGCGTTTTCTCGCCGCCGCATCGTCGCGGGCCGGCGGGGTTCGCGAAAACGGACCGAAGGCATGACGCTGATCGAAATCCTGATCGTCGTCGCGCTTCTCGCGCTCATGGCGACCGGCATCGGCCTCGGCTTTTCTGCACTTCACCGCACCAAGCTGCGCAGCAGCGCCCTCGACATCGTTGGCGCTGCGCGTTTCGCCTACCACCGCGCCGTAACACGCGGAAAGACGGTGCGTATTGTCTTTGACCTCGACGCGCACACCATCGCCGTCGAGGAGGCACACGGGCGAATCACGCTCAACGCAAGCGAAGACCGAGAGCTGGACGAAGACGAAGACAACGCTGCCGTCGATCCTTGGGAGGCCGCACGCGCGCGCCTGGACGATGCGTACGGCGCCAACCTTGGCCGAGCCGCGTTTGAGCCGGTCAAGGGTTCGAACGGTTCGCCCATCCGACGCTACACGCCTCATCAGCTCCCGATCACCGAAAGTCGCGACGTCGGCGACGAACTTTCCGAAGGCGCGGAGGCCGCCGCAGCACTCGGCCAGCGCGCGTCCGTGCGCATCGCACGGCTGATCACACCTCATGAAATGGATCCGCGAGAGCAGGGACGCGGCTACATCTACTTCTTCCCGGGAGGGCGAAGCGAACACGCCACGGTACAGATCACCGACAGCAACGGAGAATCGGTCTACTCGGTCGAAATCCATCCGCTAACGGGCCAAGGCCGTGTTCACAACTACGCCTACGAGCCTGAAGAACTCACGGACGAAGGCTCGGAAGTGAGGGATCCCGGATGAAGAAACGCACCCGACTGGCCGCTGCGGCGTTCACGCTCCTCGAGGTCATGATCGCCGTCGGCATTCTCTCGGTGGGACTGACCGCGATCTTTTCAAGTCAAGGTCAGGCGATCAAAGTCGCGCACCGCGCACGCAAGCTGAACATCGCGACGCTGCTCGCCCGCTGCAAGATGGGCGAAGTCGAGGAAGACATCGCACGCGATGGACTTCCCGCGGTCGACGACTCCGGCAGCGACGAGTGTTGCGAAGGCGCCGAAGTGGAGGGCTTTCGCTGCGAGTGGAGCGTCCGGCGGGTGGTTCTTCCCGACGGCTCCGAGTCCTACACCGATGACGAAGAAGGCGAGGAGGGAGGCGCTGCCGGCGCCCTCGCGAACCTGGCCGGCGGCGACGAGGGCGACCAGACCGCGGCTCTCGACGGCATGCTCGCCGGCGCGGGGGGCCTCGGCGACGCGTTCACCGAGCTCGCCATCGGCATCGCATTCCCGGTGCTCAAGCCGTCCATCGAAGAACAGGTTCGGCGCGCGTCGGTCGTCGTCCAGTGGAAGGAAGGCGACGCAGACCGCAACTTCGAGGTCGTTCAATACCTCGTCGCGGAACAGCCGCCGGCCGACCCCACGACAGGAGGTGGGTCGTGAGACACCGCAAGACTGCCGGCATCACGCTTATCGAGGCTCTCGTCGCGATCGCGATCCTTTCGATCGTGTCTGCGCTCGTGTGGGGCGGGTTTGCGCAAACCACCCGCAACAAGGACCGCGTCGAAGACGACCTCGCGCGTTACCACGTCGTGAACGCCGCGCTCCAGCGCATGCAGCGCGAGCTCTCGATGGCCTATGTGTCGGCGCAGGTAAATCCGAGCCCGGCGCTCATCAACAGCACCACCATCTTTGCGGCAACCGATCGCTCCGGCGGCGACCGCCTCGACTTCACGTCCTTCTCGCACCAGCGCCTCTTTCGCGACGCGCACGAGAGCGACCAGAACGAGTTGAGCTACTTCGTGACGCGCCATCCCGAGGACTCGTCGATTCGCGTTCTCGCGCGGCGCGAGTCCAACCGCATCGACGAGGACCCTCAAAAGGGCGGACGCGTCGAGATCCTCATTGAGGACGTGTCCGACTTTCAGCTCGAGTACCTCGATCCGCTCAGTGGCGAGTGGCTCAACACCTGGGACACCTCGCAGGCCGCCGGCCAGCCCAATCGCCTTCCCTCCCAGGTGAAGATCTTCGTGACCGTGCCCAACGCGCGCACAGGTCGGGACGAAACCTTTGGCACCCGCGCAATGCTCCCGATGGGCTTCGCGCTTAACCACGCGATCTACAACCCATGATGCGGCGACCTCGACGAAGGCCGGCCGTCCGGCGAACCAAACGCGGCGATCGCGAGCGCGGCGTTGCGCTGATCATCGCCATCACCGCGATCGCGATCCTGTCGGTCGTGCTCGCGGACTTTCACGAGAGCACCGGTACCGCCTACGCCATTGCGGCCCAGCAGCGCGACCAGCTGCGCGCCGAATACATGGCGCGGAGTGGCCTGAACCTCACGCGTCTCCTCGTCTCGCAGCGCGACACGGTCAAGAACGCGGTCGCGCCCATCTACCAGCCGATCATGCGCACCAACCGCACCCCGGATCTTCCGGTCTGGGTCTTTGCGAATGAGGTGCTCAAGCCCTTTTGCGACTACGAGGCCGCGCAGCGCCTCAACACCGGCGTCGACCTCGGCGGAAGCGATGGTCTCGGCGAAACGAACGCCACCTGCGAGATCGTGGCGTTTGCGGAGAACGCAAAGATCAACGTCAACGCGCCGCTCCACTTTGCCGGCGACCAGGCGCGCCGAAGCATCGCGATGCAGCTCTTTTCGATGATGGGCGGCTACCAGTCGCCGAGTCCCTACGACCCGCTCTTTCAGCAGCGCGATCGCGACGGGCAGTTCACGGGCCGGGAGGACGTGGTCGCCGCACTCATCGACTGGTGGGACTACGACCAGGACCGCACCGTCTTCGATCCAGGCCGCGCGCAGGTTTCGAGCAGCGGCTCCGAAGACGATCTCTACCGCCGCCTGGACGATCCCTACGACGTCAAAAACGCGCCCTTCGATTCCCTTGAAGAGCTTCGGCTCGTGCGCGGGATCGGCGACGACTTTTGGTCGACCTTCGTGGAGCCGCGCCCCGACGAACCCGACTCCCGCATCGTCACCATCTACGGCTCGGGCCGCGTGAACATCAACGAAGCGCCGCCGGAAGTTCTCCTTGCGCGCGTTTGTTCGTTCATCGAGACCGAAGCGATCTGCGCGAACTCCGAAGAGGCCGCAAAGTTCATTCAGCTCCTGCGAACCGCCCGGAGCATGATTCCGCTGCCGCTCTTTCCGAACAAGGAAGCGTTCCTCGACTTCATTCAGGGACGCGGCGGCGCGAACGGCCTCTACCCGATGCTCCAGGGCTTTCTCGGCGACCAGAGCGTCCTTCTCTTTCAGCCGGCGACGCTTCCCGCGAACCGATCGCGCGAGGTCGCCGACGTCCTCGTCGTCAGCGCGCGCATCATCACCGTCGAGGTCACCGGGCTTTCCGGATGCCGCGAAATCGACGAGGACACGGGCGAGTGCGCCGGCGGTTATCGCGGCCGCGTGAAACTGCGCACCGTCCTTAACTTTCACGAGCGCTGGACGCCGCCGCCCCCGAACGCGGGTCGCATGCCCGGCCTCGGAATCTTCCACTACTACCGAGTCGAGTGATCATGGCTAGAATTCTCGGACTGGACATCGGACCCAAGACGATACGCGGCACGCTCGTGCGCGCGGCGCTGCGGACCACAGAGATTCAGCGCTATCTCGAGAGCGAACTGCCGCCCTCCACCGAAGGCGAGGGCGCGACCGAAGCCCTTCGATACGCGGTGCAGGACATGCTCGTGCAGCTCACTCCACCGCCCGAGCAAATCATTGTCGCCTTCGGTGGGCGCGAAGCGTCGCTTCGGCTGGTGGAGCTTCCGGCCGGCGCCGCAAAGAAAGTCGGCGAGGTCCTGCCCTTTGAGCTCGACGAGCTCGTTCCCTTCGAGATGGAAGACGCCGTCGTCGATCACCAGCCGGTCGATCAAGGCGAAACGCTTCTTCGAGTTCTCGCGGCGGCGGTTCCAAAGGAGCGCGTCGGCGCGCGGCTCTCCGAGCTTAAGGACGCGGGGCTCGACCCGAGCGAGCTCGCCGTCGGAGCGGCTTCCCTCGACGGTCTCCGGCACCTCGTTCCTGCGCTAATTTCGGAAGAGCCGCAGCTCATCGTGCACATTGGCGCCGAGGCAACGGAGCTCTGCGTCCTGGTCAACGGGGCCTGCGTCTTCGCGCGAACGCTCACCGGCGGAATGCAGGAGCTCTCCACCGGCGGTCGCGCGCTTCATCGTGAAATCAAACGCACGCTCGCGTCCTACCGCGCCGGTGGCGGCTCCCCGCTTGCGGCCGTGCACCTCTGCGGTGATCCGGCGCTCTACCCCGACGCGGCGATTCCGTGGCTCACCGACGCGGTCGGGATCACCGCAACGATGCTCTCGCTCCCCGATGCCCCGGGCGCTGAGCCCGCAACTCGCGCCCGTTTCGGCCTCGCGACTGCGCTGGCTGGACGCGCGACCAGCCGGGGCAAGCGTCTCGACCTCCGCCAGGGCGAGTTTTCCCACACGCGAACGCGCGGTGCGCTTCTGCAGCACGCTCGATTGCTCGCGGTTTCAGCCGCCTGCATTCTCCTCGCGTTCTTCTTTTCGATCTGGGCGCGCTACTCGGTGCTCGACGACGAGCGAACCCAGCTTCAGGCGCAGCTCGCCAGCGTGACCGAAGATGTCTTTGGCGAAGAAACCCTGAGTGCGACCCAGGCGCGCGAGCTTCTCGAGGGCGGTCGCCGCGTTGCCGACCCGCTTCCGAGCTTCACCGCCTACGACGTGCTCGACGCCGTATCCGCATCGATTCCTACCGACATCAAGCACGACACGCGGCGTCTGACGATCGAGATCGACGACGAAGTTCGCGAAGGTCGCTTCGAGATTCAGGGCACCGTGGCCAGCATCGCCGAGCGCGACGTGATCGCGGCGAACTTCGAGTCGCATCGCTGCTTCAACGAGATCAAGCGCGGCCCCACCACCCCGGGACCGCGTAACGAAGGTCTGAACTACCGTCTCGAGGCGGAGATTCACTGTCCCGGCGACGAGCCGGTGATGCCAGAGCGCGAGCGACGAAGCAGCAGGAGGCGTAACCGTGGCAACCGGTGATTTCGTCGGACGCATTCAGTCGTCCATCGACAACCTCAACGATCGGGAGCGCAAACTGCTCACCGCCCTCGGCGGCGTGTTCATCGCCATCGTGGTGCTCCTCCCGCTCTACCTCGTCACCTCTTCGATCTCGGACATCGAAACCGAAAACGAAGAAATCGCCTCCGTGCTTCGGGACATTCGGAACGCTCAGGGAACCCTCGCGCAGCGCCAGGCGGAACGCGAAGCATCTGCGGCGCGCTATGGCAGGCCCGCGCCCCCCCTTGGCAGCTTTATCGAAGCGCGCGCCTCCGAACAGGAACTGACCCTTCGCGAGGTCACCGACCAGCCGGAAAAGGTCCTCGGTGATTTCACCCGCCGCAACGTTCGCGCGACGATGCCGGGGGTGAACCTGCGCCCCGTTGTGAAGATGTTCACGGCGATTGAGAACAGCCCCTTTCCGGTCGCCGTGGAGCGGATTCAGATCGAGCACTTTCGCCCTGGCGACAACTACAACGTCCAGGTTGGCGTTATCGCGTTTGACCGTGAACAGCCGGAATCCGGCGAGAGCGGCATGCGAGGATCGATGCGCGGCAGCATGCGCGCGAGCATGCGTTCAGGAATGCGAGCAGGCCCTCCGGCGCCCTGAGACCCACGATGCAGCATCTCAAACGAATCGCGCGGGCCGCGCTCTACCCCTTCTTCTTTGTGGTCTGCTTTCTGCTCTTTTCCTACTGGACCTTTCCCTGGGATCGCGTCCGCGACTTCATCATTCAAGAGGTCGAAACGGAGCGTGTGGGTCGGGCGGCTGAGGTCGAAGGCGCGACGATGATGGGCGCCATCATGGTGGCGGTCATCGGCATGGTGATCGGAGCCCTCGTCGCCCTCGCGATGAACTACGGCTCGGGCAAGAGCTGGCGCGCCTGGAAGCCCATCGCCGTCCTCACCCTCAACGGGGCCCTGATCACGGTTCCGGTCTACGTCGTCTGGCCGCGTCACCCGGAAGAGGTGCGGCGCCGCCCCACGGGCTATCAGCTGGAAATCGTCGACTTGAGCCCTTCGTGGGTCACCGGCGTCGAAGCGACCGGCGTGCGCTTTGTGAAAATGCCCGAAGAGCCCGACGAGCGACCGGTCGATGTCACCTTCGAGTCGCTTCGCGGACGAATCGCGCTGCTGCCGCTTCTCGTCGGCACGCAGGACGTGACCTTTGGCGCCGAGGTCGCGGGCGGAACCATCGAAGGCGAAGCGGAGATCTCCCAGGACCAGCAGCACATCATCGCCAACATCGCCAGCGTTCAGCTTCGTCGCGTCGGCATTCTTCGCGGAGTTCTTCCGCTCCCCACGACAGGCGCGCTGACCGGTGATATCGACCTCACGCTCGCGGAGGAAGCCGAGCAGACCAATGGCTCGATCAACGTGCAGCTTCAGGGCGTTCGGGTTGGCGACGGCAGCGCGAAACTCAAGCTCGACGGCATGGGCGACGGCGTCACGGTTGACGAGATTAATGCGGGGAACCTCGCGTTTCAGGCAGATGTTGAAGCCGGCACGGCCACGATTCGTCGCCTTCAGGGTCGTGGCGACGACCTTGAACTCGATGGCGACGGTGACATCCAGATTCGGCAGCCGCTCCGAGCGAGCCAGCTGAACCTCTTCCTTCGCGCCAAGTTCAGCGATGGATACAAAGAGCGCAGCGACCGAACGCGCGCTCTCTTCTCGCTGCTGGAGCTAAACCCGCGAGCACGCGCCGCGACCACCGAAGACGGCGCCCTTCAGTATCGTCTGGGCGGAACCCTCGGCGGTCGCATCAGTTCGCAGGCCGCCGGTCGCGCCGATCCTCCGGGCGGATCGCGCTGACCCGCTGACCTCGGTTCTCTACGAGCGTCGATGCGCGGTTGGGCTCCGTCCCACCTCACGCCGAAAGTTCCGCCGAAACGCGGCCGCGTCGGCATAGCCAACCTCTGCCGCGATCCGCTCGATGGAGTGCGTCGTCACCTCCAAGAGTCGTATCGCGCGCCGAATCCGGATTCGCTGAACGAAGCGCAGCGGCGTCGTTTGCAGCTGACGCTGAAGGCGCCGGGAAAGAGTTCGCGGTGACATGCCGGCCACCTTTGCGAGCTCGCCGATGGTGACCTGCCGGTCGATGTTGTCGCGAACGAAACGCTCAAGCTTACGCACGACGGGGTCCGCGCTTTGGGAGACGCCTCCGACCATGTAGGGCACCTGCGAGCGGCGCCCATCGAGGAGAAGCGTCTTGGCGACGGCATGCGCGAGGCGGTCGCCAAAACGGCGCCCGAGAAGCGCGAGCATCAAATCCGCGTGAGCGTAGGCGGCGCCCGCGGTCCAAACCCTTTCCTCGCAGACCACCATCCGGTCGACCTGCAAACGAATGCGCGGAAAGCGCTCCGCGAAATCGCCCTGCATCCACCAGGTGGTCGTAGCGGTGCGATCGTCGAGCACTCCCGCGCGTGCGAGCACATAGGTCCCCGCGCAGGACGCCGCGACCGTGACATTCCGGCCCACGGCGCGTTGGAGATGCGGCGCGACAGAGCAAATATCCGCTCGGGAAAAGGCCGCGTCCATTTGGGCCGCAGTGACGAGGGTGATCCCGGGAATCACCACGACATGCCCCTCGCGAAGCCGCTGCGAGCGGAACACACCATCGACGCAGACACTTCGTCCGTTGGCACTCCGCACGGGCTTCCCGTCCCAGGAGAGGACGCGCTGCCGCACCGGCTGGCCGAGCGCACCTGCCGCGCCGACCATGTCGAGCCCAATCCCGAGCGATCCATCCGAGACACCGTCGAACACCAGGTGATGGAACATCTGTCCAAAATAGACCGAATCAAGTCGTTTCTGCCACCGCCGGACGCGGGCGTTCGGGGTAGCTACCCAAGGTGCAACTCAGCCTGTTCGCCCCAGCCCTCGGTCTTGTCCTTTGGACGGAGGTGATGCTCGTCTGGATGCTCGCCACGCGGGTGTCCGCCGTCCGAAAGGCGCGCATTCGCCTCGACCCCCATGCGGTTCGCGGCGCACAGATGAACACGCTTCCGCCGATCATTCGGTGGAAGTCAGACAACTACACCCATCTCCTCGAACAACCGACCCTCTTCTACGTTGTGTGCGTCGGCCTGGCGCTCGTCGGCGGCGGCACCGCGGAAGCGCTCCTCGCGTGGAGCTACGTCGCCCTTCGCGTGGTCCATAGCGTTCACCAGGCGCTGCGTAACGTGATCCTGGTTCGCTTCGCGTTCTTCTGTGTTTCCACCGCAGTGCTTATCGCGCTGACCGTCCTCGCCCTCGTACGACTCGGCGCTCATTTCGCTTAACGACGAAGCCGCGCCGGCCAATACCGACGCGGCAGGCAGTTCACAAAACGCTATCGAAGCGCGCGATACTTCGGGTCCATCACAAGGCGCTCAAAGAGGCCCGTGTAGCGCATCCCGTCCGCCTCAAAGGAGTCGGTCTGCGTCTCGAGCCACACCAGCTCGTTGGTGGAGAGCTCACGGCCAAGGAGCGACTGCGCGAGCGTGCGCACCGTGCACTCGGCGACCTGATGCTGTTCGGACTCCTCGTCGACAAGCGCGCGCGGCCCATCGTCGAGCGCCGTGTCTTCGCCCTCCTCGAGGTAGATCGCCGAAAGCGGAAGCCCGCCGTACTCCGCGTAGGTATCGGGATGCGAGTTCGCTGCCGTCACGTGATAGGTCTGGCAGTAGTTGTTGCAGTTGTTGCGGTCGGTCCCTGGCCCGCAGAGGCAGGCTCCGACCGGTTCGAGGAACGAAAACTCGCCCTGCCCGAAGAAGCCGAACGTGCCTCCCGTGCGCCAGCGTCCCCAGTGGGCGGCCGCTGGCTCAAGCACGTTGTGGCAATCCTCGCAGCCGTTTCGCTGACGAAGATCGGGATGAGGCTCCGCTTCCTCCGGGGGAAGACCATCCGCGCTCGGCACGAAGGGATCGCAAAGGAACGCCGTATAGAAGCGATTGGCGCGCGCGCGGTTGCTCGCGAACCGCAGGAGGTACGCCATCGTAGTCAGCACGCCAGCATGATCCGGTCCCCGTTCGATCTGCTGCCACTCCGCGTTTGTGTAGGGGATGGGAGGAAGCGTCGGCATCTGCGGTTCGAACACGATCGGGCCACCAGCCGTGACGTTCGCGGAGCCGTCCATGTGGCGGTACATGTGCGTGGAGCGACCGTTCACGAACGAGGTGCGCGTGGTGAATGCCTCGATGATCGAGCGATCCTCGCGAACCACCCACTCGAAAATCCGAGCCGGCTCCTCTTCAAGGGCAGCGCGAATGTCGTCGGTGTCGGCCCCTTCGCGCATGCAGCGGTTGAGGTTCGGGCCACAGCCGCAGCCACGATCGGACGCGTTGTAGACGTCGCAGGCCTGCCCCGCGATCCCGACGGCCGCGTCCTGGGCATCGAACGCGCAGACCTTGATCTGCGTGCTGGGATCCCAGAAGGGGGAGACCATCACGTACCCTTCCTGGACGCACACGCCGTCGCCGAAGCCGACGTCCTGGCAGTCGGCCTCGCGGATCTGCTGGATGGGAACCGGTCGGCCGTCCGCGTCGAACTCGGTCTGGGGCTGGTTGAGACAGCCTCGTCCTGCGTCCCCTCGGTAGCGGCGCGTCGAGTTGTTCTGCCACCAGAGGTCGTTGGGGCGGTCGTAGCGGAGCCGGTTCGCGCCCGCGATCAGAAGGTCGACCGCATCGAGACTGCTCCAGAGCTGAACCTGAAAGGTGCGGCGAACCTGGTCGAAGTACTCCTCCTCTTCAAACATCCCGCCGATCATCGAGGTTACGACAGCCTCCCGATCGGTGGCGGCACGGACCTCTTCGATCTCGTCGTAGGAGGGAACGCGGTTTCGAATGTCGAGGCTCGCCTGCCGCAGCAAGCGCAGATGGTCGACGCTGTCGGTCGGCGCGCATTCTTCGGGGGATTGAGCCATCGCCGGGACGGCAACCAGCGCGAGCACGAGCGCGAGAAGCTTCTTCATGGTCACGCTCCGATCCAGGCGCGAAGTGGCTCCACGCGAAAGGGGGAATGATCGAGGCCAGCGGCCGCCGCGAGCGTTGCACCGACGTGCTCGGGGAGCATGACGATTCCGTCGTCCGCGGGGAGCCCCGTTTCAAAGTCGACGCCGCGAAGGCCGAGGGTCTCCTCCACCGTTGCACCGACCACGCCTCGGCGAAGTCCGCCGCCGAAGACGAGGATCGAACTCGCGAACCAGTGGTCACGCCCGCTGTTTCCGTTGATTCGAGGCGTCCGCGCAAACTCGCTGTAGGCGACGACGGTCGTGCACTCGAGGTTCGGGTCGTCTTCCCGAAGGTCGTTGAGCAGCGCCGCGAGCGCGAGGTTTCCCTGCTCGAGGCGCTGCGCCTGGTCCGTCGCCCAGTTGGTCGCGTGCGTGTCCATGCCGGACTGAAGCTGCGCGGTCACGGTGCTCGCCAGCCCCGTCTTGAGCAGTTTGTGCGTGATTGCGGCGACGACCGCCGGCTCGCGTCCGTTGTTCGCGTTCTGAATCCCGTACCGCGCTCGAACGTCCGCCTGCGACGAGAGGTCGAACTCCGCCTCGAGCCCCTGCTCGAAGAGCCGCCGGACCCGGTCGCGACTCGCGCGAATCCCGCCCTCCGGCGAACCGCCTGTGACCCGTTCGTGAACGCAGCTGCCCGTCGCGTCTTGGGCGCGCCGGAGAAGCGTGAGCACGTCGTCCGGAAGCTCCGCCCCGAGAGGCCGAAGGAGGTCGCGCACCTGCGTCGACTGCGCCACGCCCACGCCCGTCACCGCAGAGCCGTACGAAAGGTTGAACGACGGCACCCCGATCGCGACGTTCGGCATGATGAAGTCATCCGCCGGCACACCGCTGGCGAGGCGCGTTCCGAGCGAGTCGCCCCGCGCAACCACGCCGGCAGGCGGAATGAACGTGTTGACGTACGCCCGGCCCGTCGGATGAGAAACTGTATTCATGTTGACGCCACGAAAGAGCGTCAGCACGTCGGTGTGACCGAGAAGCGGCGCCATCGCGGCGCCCCACAGGACCTCGGTTCCGCCGATGGTTGCCGTGATCGGATCGCGATACTGCGCTGGCAGGAGCGACGCGCCCAAATCGAGTGTTCCCATGTAGTCGCGGTTGCGTGCATCCGGCCCGATGATGACGTCCCAGCCACCGTTGAAGTAGAGCAGCGCGGTGCGTCGCTCGACCGGAGACGCCGCAAAGATTCGTGACACGGGCGCGAGACCCGCCACCGTTCCGAGCGCTCCCGTGCCAAGGGCACCGGCAAGGAGCTTTCGTCGACCAAACTTCGTAGTACTCATCGCGTCGCTCCTTAGTAGGTGAGAAAGTCCGGGTGGGTGACGAGCCCGACGCAGACCGCCTGCCAGCGGAACTCCATCGCGTTGTCGTTGAACTCGCCTTCGGCGGGCGCGGTGGTCAGCAGCTCCATCCACGGCTGAAGGCGCGGGTCGTCGTTACTCGTGATCTCCACGCTAAGAAAGCGGAGGAAGAGGTATCGGAGGTTCTCCGCAAGCGCGGCCGGCTCGCGATCGGAAAGAGTGACGTGCCGAACGATGACCTGTTCCTCGGCGGTGCGGTCGGACACGACGGCGTTGCGGCACGTCTCGCGGCTCGCGTCGTCGACAAGCTTTTCGAACGTCACCGAGAGGTCGCGGCCTTCGTCGGTCACCTCGGCGAGATCGGGACGGCCGAGCGCGTTCGCGTAGCGATCGTAGCCCGACCACACCTGCCCGGTTACGGTCGTCAACGATCGGAAGAACTGGTCTGCCGTGAGACGTCGAACCTGCCGCGTCTCCTCGTAGACCGCTTCGCCAACGACCTCGCGCTCGGGGGTCGTGACGCCTTCGGTGACGGGACCTTCGAAGGGCGGAGGTCTCGTTGAACCGGGATCGCCGAGCACGCCTTCGCAGGCAGCGAGCAGGAGCACCAAACTGAGGGGGATTCGTCTACTCACCACGCACCATCCCTTCGTCGATCCACGCGATCACCAAGGCGATCTCTTCCGCATCCCAAGATTCCAAGCGATCCTCGAACGGTGGCATGTCGCGAACGCGACCCACCCGGTTTCGAATGGCGCGGCTGGCGTTGACCCAGCCATCGTAGGTCGAGAGATCCGGGCGATCCTCGTCGTCGCGGTCGCTCCCGTGGCACTCGCTTCCCGCGCAGTGCACTTCAAAGATCGGAGCGATGCTGTCGACGTAGGTCGCGCCGCTATTCGTCACGACCTCGTAGCGGATCTCGCGAGCCGTCTCGCCAACGCTGACCTCGAGGGTGTGCCAGCCCGGATCGCCGGCGAAGATTCCGGTGATTTCTTCGACCCCGGCAAAGTCCGCTTCCTCGTGAACCACCACATCGTCGCGCTCCATCACGAGCGCGCCCATCGGACCTTCCACCGTGATCGAGAGCGACATGGGCGGCGTCCGCTCAAAGGGGCGGACTCCGCGAACCACAAGCGGTGCCTCCGCGATGCGCCGATTGCAAAGCTCGTCCGGAGTCTCAAGCCAAAGTCCGTCGGCGTAGCCGTAGAGCGCCGAGGCGTCGAGACCGAAGTCCACCGTCTCCACGAACTCGCCGTTCGCGCCGGTGAAGCGGTAGTAGCGGTCGCCCGCTTTAACGTAGAGCCAGCTCCCGGTCGACTCGATCAGGGTGACCGCGCCCGCTTCAAACTCCAGCGTGCGCCACTCGTCCGGACCAAAGAAAAGCCCCTCCGCTGTGAGGGCCGCCGCCTCGAACCCAAACCCGAACTCCGCGCTCACGAGCTCCGGAAGTTCCTCGACGCGATCGAGGCCCTGATCGCGAACGCGCCAGAGGCCGGTCGTTGTGTGCAGCCAGGTTTCGCCGCGCTCCGCACGACACGCGCCCAGGGCTTCGGGCACCTCCAAGATTTCGCCGAACTCCCCCTCGGCCGGAAACCAGCGCCACCACTGCCCGCCGGCTCGCTGAAAGAGGTCCCCTGCGACGACAAAACCGTCCCGGTCCACGTTCGGATCGCCGCAGACGATCGTGGGGGCGCCAAGCTCTTCCGGCCACGGAATCGAGTCGACGAACTCGCCCTCGCGATTAAAGAGGCCGCCGGACGCGAACGCGATCGACGCGGGGCCGAGGGCGACCGCGTCGTCCAACATCGCCTCTTCCGGAAAAACCTGCTCGGTCCCGTCGAGGGTCACCGAAACGAGGTTCGCGCCCTCCCGAAACCAGAGGTCTCCTTCGGCACTCACTGCCAAAAGGGAACGCCCCGCTCGCTCGACGCACTCGCCAAAGGTGTGCGCGCGGGTCACTTCCGTGTTCAGAGGAATCGTTCGAGGACCCGCATCGACCATCGGTTCGACGCCGTCGTCGCCGCACGCCGCAACGACGAGCAACCCCGCTGTGAGCCACCGCACCACACGGGAAGTCTACCTCAGGGCGTCAGGACTTACCGGACGCGCGACGCCCCTGTAACAACGAATTCCGTGAGCGACGCTCACTCAGGCTTCGTACACGTCGAGTACGGCCTCGCCGAGTTCGTCCTTCAGGTACTTCTTCATCTTTTGGAGCAGACGCTTTTCAATCTGCCGAACGCGCTCACGACTGACGCCGAACCCATCACCAAGCTGCTGAAGCGTCTTGGGATCTTCGCTGAGGAGGCGTTCCTCGAAGATGGTCTTTTCCTTCCCTTCGAGGGTCTTCCCGTACTCGTGAATCTTGTCCTTGAGCCGGTCGCCGAGCTCTTGCTCCGCGAGCACGTCGTCGATGCGTGCGCTGCCACCATCGATCAGCTCGACGCGCGCGACGGGTCGACCGCCGTCCTTCATTCCCACGGGAACATCGAGGGACGCCTCCCCCGCGGAAAGACGACGGTCCATGGAGATCACGTCCTTCACCGGAACGCTCAGCTTCTCCGCGATCTTCTCCGGCGTCGGCTCGATTCCCATCGCCGCGAGCTTCGACTTCTCCTTCTGGAGATTGAAGAAGAGCTTTCGCTGCGCCTGGGTCGTTCCCAGTTTCACGAGGCGATAGTTGTTGAGGATGTAGCGAAGGATGTACGCCCGAATCCACCACGCGGCGTAGCTGGAGAGCTTCACGCCCTTGTAGGGGTCGTACTTCTTCACGGCCTGCATCAGGCCAATATTTCCCTCTTGGACGAGGTCGAGAAGGTTCTTGTACGCCTGCCGATAGTCGTACGCGATCTTGACCACGAGGCGAAGGTTCGAGAGCACCAGCTTTCGCGCTGCGTCGAGGTCACCGTTCTCCACCAGCTTGACCGCGAGCGCGTGCTCCTCCTCGCGACTGAGAAGGGGGTAGCGCGATACGTCTTTCATGTACGCCGCGAGGGGATCGCGCTTGGATGGACGAGTCGCCCCCGTCTTGACGAGCTTCGCGCCCTTTCCGGCCGACTTGATCCCGACGTCTTCGGCGTCGTCCTGTCCATCGGCGTCAACGTCGTCGACGACCTCCGCTTCGATCGCTCCGTCTTCGTCTTTTGGGTCCGGCATGGAAACCCCTATGGTTGGGAGTGAGGACGTGGTGTCAAGGACTGAGCGCATACTGAATGGTCGCGCCCGCGCCGGTTCCGCTACGTCCAACGCCCTCGGTTGGGGTGCGCCCACCACCTCGCGAGTCGCGCCTAGTTCGATATACGCGCGAAAGCCTCCTCATATTCCACTTCCTTGAAGCCCACGAGGACGTGGTCGGGGGCGTCGATCAGCGGTCGTTTGATGAGCTTCCCGTCGGCTGCCAGCGCCGCCAACGCCTCGTCCTCGCTCATCGTTTTGAGCCGCTCTCCAAAGCCGCCCTCGCGGTACGACTTCCCCGAAGTATTGAAAAAACGCTTGAGGGGAAGGCCGGAGCGCTTCCACAGGCGCTTGAGGTGAGTTTTGGAAGGAGGCTTGTCGACGATCGGAATCGCCTCGTAGGAAATCCCCGCGGCATCGAGCCACTTCCGGGCTTTCTTGCACGTACTGCAACCCGCGTAGTGATAGAGCTTCATGGAGAGGGGATATCCTGCGCGGGTCGTGGTATCTACCCCTTATGGGTACGGGTCATTTCCCTTGGCTATCCGCGCTCTATGAGGTCCTCGACACCGATTTTGAGGAGCCGCCGGACCGGCGAAGCGCTGACGAAATCGCGCCGCACGTCGCCTCCATGACCCCAATTGAAGCGCTCGCGTGGGTCTTGGTTCACGAAATGGGCGGTGACGACCTCCAGGTCTTCGAGCCGCTCGTGGACCGGCCAGGCGGAGAGCGCCTCTACCATGGCGCCCTCGCGCTCACACAAGCGCCGCCGTATCTCGACCACGGAAGTTTCGCCGACGCGAAGGTGACGGCGCCGGAAGGTCGCGGAAAGGCGCGCTTTCTGATCCGGATGCGAGACTACGCCGCCAAAGGAGAACGGGACCGCGTTTGGTTCATGGACCAAAACGTCCTCTACTCCGTCAGCGACGCCGGCAAGATCACGAAGGAAGTCGACGACCCGGAGACCTTCGTTCACGCCCTACGCTCCGCGCTTCTCTAGGCATCATGAGTGGCGTCATCTGGGTCGTGGCGACCCCGATCGGCAATCTCGAAGACATCACACTTCGGGCCCTGAGGATTCTTCGGGAGGCCGAGTGGATCCTCGCCGAAGACACCCGCCACACGGGCACCCTCCTGCGGCATCACGAAATTCAAAATCAGCTCCGCTCGCTTCACGCGCATACCTCGGACGCAAAGATCGAAGCCTGGGTCGAGCGGGTCGCAGAAGGCGCCCGCGTCGCTCTCGTTTCGGACGCTGGAACCCCCATCGTCAGCGATCCCGGTGCGCGACTGATCGCGCGGGCCAAAGACCGTGGACTTCGGGTCGAGCCGATTCCGGGGCCGAGCGCGGTCCTCGCGGCGTTGAGCGCGAGCGGGTTGCGGGCCGAACGTTTTCGCTTCGTCGGCTTCTTGCCCCGCCGCGGTCGCAAACGAAGCGAGGCGCTGGACGCGGTGGCGAACGATTCGGCGGCGCAGGTTCTCTTCGAGGCGCCAAAGCGTCTCCCGGCCCTCCTCGACGACCTGGCGACGCACCTTGGCGAGCGACGCCTCGCGGTCTGTCGGGAACTCACCAAACTCCACGAGGAGATCGTTCGTGGCACGGCGACCGAGCTGAAGGCGCACTTCCCAGAGCCGCGCGGAGAGGTCACCCTCGTCGTGGAGGCCGTCGACGCCAAACCAGCGGAGATCGACATCGACGCCGAAATTCGCCGCGGACTTGAGGCTGGGGAACGCCCCGGAACGCTGGCGAAGGCGATCGCGAGGGCGACCAAGCATGCCAAGAGCGAAATTTACGCGCGAATTGTGGCGCTCCAGGCCGGAGGAAGCGGCGAGGAAGAGTAGGGTCCCGGAGGGCGACGTGATAGCGTTTGCCCGATGACAAGCTTCGCTTCACGGCGCCTGATTCTCGGGCTGACGGTCGCCTGTCTTTCGTCCTGCACCTCTGCCGAGTCCGCCCCGCCGGTCGGGTTCTCGACCGCATGGCTGACGCCCACCGGGGTGATTCCAGACACGCTCGAGCGACTCCGCGTCGTCCGGGTCGTCACGCCTGGATCGGAAACGGAGCTCTTCGAGCGAAGCATTGGCGGGCTCACGGATGAGGACGAAAACGGTCGACGCGAACTGATCGTTGAGGGCCTGGTCACCGGGCAAACCGTGGACCTCGAACTTCAGGGCTTCGACGCAGACGGAATCGCGTTCGTGGGGCGAAGCGGCCCGGTGTTCTTGACCCAAGGAGAACGTCGCTTCGTCAACGTCGCGATGTACCCGGTTGGACCGGTAGAGGTCGATCGTGAAACGCCGCCGCCGAGTCGGATGATGCACCAGGCCACGACGCTCCTCGACGGTCGCGTTCTTATCTCCGGCGGGTTCACCAGCGTCGGACCGACGACATGCCCCGCCACGTTTCCGGCCGAGGCCAACTGCGTCCGTGGGGAAGCAACCGGCGACGCGTGGCTCTTCGATCCGCCGAGCGCTCGTTTCTTCCCGGTGCAGGGCGACATGCTCGAAGCGCGAGGCGGCCACACGGCGACGCTGCTGGAAGACGGACGGGTCGTCGTCGCCGGCGGTGCGCCTAGCGCCATCATCGGCACCGTGGTTCGTGGCGACTCGGGCGCCACCCAGGAGATCTTCTTTCAGCCTGAAGGCGCGCTCGCGACCTTCGAGCTCTTTGAACCTCAGGCGAACGCCGAGCTCGAGGATCTCGAACGCAACGGTGACCCCGGCGCCGGAGGCTTTCTCGGCGGCGTCGCGGAAGCAGGCCCGGGCGCCCTGAACTCCCCTCGTTTCCTCCACGCAGCGGCCCGCGCGCCCCACGACGGAAACCAGGTACTCCTCATTGGCGGATTTGGTGGGGCGAGTTCCTTCGAGGTCTTCGACGCGAGAAAGCCCGGCGGCCCGGGAGTGTACGCGGCGACCAACAACACGCTCGGCACACCCCGTTCTCTCCCTGGCGCGACCAGCGTCGGCGGAACGACCGCTCCGACTGTTTGGATTTTCGGGGGCGCGGATGCCGCGAGTAACGACGACCTCGCAGAGGTCTGGGAACCGAGCGACGCGGATCCCAACGGCACCCTGCTCCCGGCCACGATGGGTCGCTTTCGCTTTCCGGACAACGACGCGACGGCACGACCAGAGTTCGCGCTTCTCCGACCCACGGTCGTCCCGGTCGAAGACTCGATTCTTGCGACGGGTTGGTATGGACCGCGCTGCGAGATGAACAACTTTGGGAGCGAACCGATCTTCAGCGGCCCCAGCATCTGCAACCAAAACCGGGGAACGCGGAGCTTCACCGTCGACCCGAGCACCGGGGTGGCCACCGAAACACAGCCTTCGTCCGGGGTTCTGCACGCGTTCAGCGAAGCCGTTCCGCTCACCGGCAACACCACTCGGATCGTGGTCCTCGGCGGGTTCGAAAACGGTGCGTTTCGAGCCAACCCGGCGACGCTGGTCTACCAAAGCGTCTCCGGCGGGTCCGCACGAAGCGCTGCGGGACCACGCCTAGCGCGGGGACGTCTCTTCGGGGCGTCGGCGCGAATCTTCGACAGCGGTGTCCTCATCTTTGGCGGCGCGACGCTCACGTCGAACGACAGCGGCCTCTCGATGCAGCTCATCGACGACGTCGAAGCGATCATGTTGCCTCCGCCCGGTCGTGACCGCGTGGTGCCCGGCGGCCCGACGGACGAATAGCGATGAGGTGGACCGCGGCAGTACTTGCGCTCGGCGTCGCGACGACCGCCCAGGCGCAAGACGATCTTCCTCGGCTCATGGCCGAGCCGACGTCGTTCACCGATGCGATCGATTCCTTTGACGAGGGCGACCCCTTTGACGCCACCCTCGGCGTCGGGTTTCGCCGACGACGAACCGCGGGAACGATTCAGCGCCAGCCAGGCGCAGCTCCCGGAAGCGGGCGCGGCTCCGCGAACTGGACCGACATCGGCGACTGGGAACACACCCGCAACGAGCTCGTCATCAACGCGCAGGTCGGGATCTTTCGCGACGTGATGCTCTACGGCGAGCTCCCGCTCATCCTCAGCGACAGCCGGGAAATTCTCTATCCCGGCAGCACGTCCACCGGCGACGTCGACCTCCGGCTGCAGGAGTCCCTCGTCGGCGGTGGCGACCCGCAGCTCTTCTACATGCCCTTTCAGTCACCGACGCGCTCCGGTCTCGACACGCTGACGGTCGGCCTTGCCTTCGACATCCTGAACCAGTTTCGGAGGCCCGCGTTCCCAACCTGGATGATGCTCTTCGAGTTTCAGCTCGGCGTGGGTGAGCTCATTCAGCCCTGTGAGCGAAACGGTCTACTCCGCGATCCTCAGACGGGCGTGCCGACCTCCACCGAACCGGTCGACTGCGAAACCGGGCTGAGTCGTGGGACGCACGCAATACGCTTCGAGAGCCGCGTTTCCCGCCGCTATCGCTACGCCGAGGCCTACTCGGGACTGCTCTTTCACTTTGAGTGGGCCGGACGCGCCGATTCGAAGTTCACCCCGAGCGGCAACCTCAGCGGCTTTCGAAACACGCGGCCGCCGATTCGCGGAAGCCTCACCGCCGGCGTCGCGTTCATCCCCTGGGAAAACCGTGAGGCGTGGCAGCGCTTCACCGTCGATGTTCGCGTTCACGGAACCTACGTCTCCGAGGGTCGCGACTACTCCCCGCTCTTCGACGCGCTTGGAAGCTCGCAGCACCCCACCCTCACGATCGACAACCTCGAAGGCAATCCAGGAACCGGCCGGCCGGGTTCCCTGCGGCGCGTTCCCTTCACAGGGCTCACGGACGTTCAAGCGCACGGCGAGCTCGGCGGCCAGCTCGCGATCGAAATGCGCGCGGCACGCTACGTTCGTTTTCGCTTTGGCGTGGACCTCCAGTACATCACGCCGCACGTCCTGACCTTTTCGGACGGCTGCAATCCTGGACCGAGCCCAAGCGGGCCCGACGATTCACGCGCGTGCGATCCGGCCCGCCCGGACGACGGCCTGATCAATCCGCATCATCGACCGGTGATCGATCGCACCGGCAACCGCTTCCGCCTCGACGGAGCCCTCGACCTGACGCTCTTCGTGGGCGCCGCCGCGCAGTTCTAGAGCAGCGAGGCCTGCCTCTCTGCTGCATTCCGGCGGGTGCCTACTGTATCCCGACACAAGCTCAAACCGGCTGACACCAACCAATTAAGTCAATAATACCGGACACAAACAGAACCTTTCGTATCCTGACGGGAATACACTTTCGGCTCCTCGCGGGTAGCGCAGCGTCGCTCCACCCCTTACTCCGAAGGTGTGGCGACGCTCCCGCGCATCTTCGACTACCTCGACTACCGGGCTTATCTGCGCCGGTACTACGCGGTGAAGAAGAGCGCCGGCCGCGGCTTTTCGTTTCGCGCGTTTTCACGTCGCGCAGGACTCAAAGCCCCGAACCACCTCAAGCGGGTGATGGAAGGCGAGCGCAACCTCTCTCCCGAAACTGCCGCGAAGTACGCCGAAGCGCTGCAGCTCACCGGCGATGAGGCCGCCTATTTCGTCGACCTGGTCACCTTCAACCAAGCGCGCTCCCACGCGGAACGAAGCGCGGCCTACCAGCGTCTGACCGGTTTTCGCGGCTATCGAAAAGCGCACAAGCTGGAACTCGCCCACGCCGCGTACCACAGCGAGTGGTTCATTCCCGCCATCCGCGAGATGGTGGCGCGCCCCGACTTTCGCCCGGAGGCCGCATGGATCGCGCCGCGCATGCGCCCGCGGATCACGCAGCAGGACGCGTCGCGCGCCCTCGACGTGCTCTTTGACCTTGGTCTGCTCGAACACCAGGGAGAAAAGGTGGCGATGGGCGAACCGGTGGCCTCCACGGGTCCCGAGACGACGGGCATGCACATCGGCGCCTACCACCGCGCCATGCTCGACCGCGCCGCGGCCTCCATCGATGAGATCCCCGCACTCGAGCGAGACATCTCATCGCTCACGCTCTGCGTCGGTGAAAACGGGTTGCAGCTGATCAAACGACGAATTCAAGAGCTTCGAAAGGAGCTCATCGCGATGGCGATCACGGAAGACGAGGGAGACCAGGTGATTCAAGTGGGCTTCCAGCTCTTTCCCCTGACCACGTCGCGCAGTGACGAAGAAGGTCCGGCATGAGACTTCGAGAGCACATCTCAAGAACAACCCTTTTGCTCGCGCTCGCGTTCGCCTGTACGCCGACCGAAACGGGCAACCCGCCGATCGTGGAACCGGCAGGGTTTGGGGTGGAGCCCGACTTTGGATTCGGCGAACCAACGTTCCGTCTCACTGCACCTCCGGGAGCGATTACCCCGCCGGAGGGCCTGCTGCGGATTACCCCCCTCGACGAAGGGACGCGCGTTGTGCAGGTCCCGGTTGCAGGGGACGGAAGTATCAACGTGATGGTCGAGGGCGAAGGGGAGCATCGCCTCGAGGTGCTCCAAGAGGAGCGCTCGCTGCCGCTCGACTTTGTCATTGATGCCGCGGACCCGCCCGGCTCGTTTCGACAAGCGGAGCGCGGGTTGCCCTGTCTCTCCGTGGAACCGCTCCTCGCCCTTGATCGAAGCACGATCGTGACCGTGGACAACGGCTGCGACGTTACCGTCGCTTTTGAAGCGCGACTGCGCCTTGGCACCGCCGGCATCGCGCTCGAGGGACCCGCGGCCGGAACGATTCCGGCGGACGACTTCATCACCCTGGATCTACGCGCCGACAGCGCCCGTGGAGAAGATCACCTTCTCCTTGAAATCACCGACCCCGCACCCACGCGGCGCGTCGTCACGCTCTTCTAGCTCCACCTCTCAACTCTGCCTTCCAAATCGCGCAGCGCCGCTGCGAAGGGAGGCGTGCGCTCTGACGCCAACTCAAAAGGACATCCGATGAAACGACTGACTTGTTTGAGCCTCTTTCTGATCGCCTGTGGAACCTCGACCTCGGTGGATGACACCGCCGCCCTCAAAAACGCAGCGCGCGCCGCGGGGGATGGCGAAGCATGCGAACGCCATGACTGGTACGGAGACGGAGTTTGCGATGACTTTTGCAGCGACCCGGATCCCGATTGCGGCGAGTGCCCCTCCTTCGTCGAGCACCACTCATGCTTCACCTTCGACGCCTGGTCTTGCCCGGCCGGCACGACCGTCGTGACCGATCCAGACGGGTGCGGTTGTGGCTGCGTGGCGGCCGTAGCCTGCGAGGCGGACGCCGACTGCCCAGAGCTCAACTGCGTCGCCGAGCCGTGTCCAACCTTCGCATGCGAAGGAGGATGGTGTGAGGTGAGCCCCACCGACGAAGTGTGTGAAGGGGACGCCGACTGCCCGGAGATCGCGTGCTTTGCGCCGCCCTGCCCCGACTCCGTGTGCGTGGAGGGTCGCTGCGACCTTCGCCTTCCGGAACCGCCGCCGGCGCCTACGTGCATGAGCGACGACGACTGCGCGATCGTCTGCGTGACGAGTCCGTGCCCCGAGAACGTCTGCGTCGATGGCGTGTGCGAGGAAGCGCGCGAGTGCCCGTCGGAGGAAGAGGCCGAGTACCGGAGCTGCTTCACCTTCGAGGCGTGGGATTG
Source organism: Myxococcota bacterium (assembly GCA_039186435.1). Classification (GTDB taxonomy): domain Bacteria; phylum Myxococcota_A; class Polyangia; order Polyangiales; family Houyiibacteriaceae; genus JALVDI01. The sequence goes on from JBCDAA010000011.1 coordinate 39,152, forward strand.
CCCCGCCGAACGGGCCGTGGTCGACCCGGAGGGATGCGGTTGCTACTGCCTGCCGCGCCCGGCGGAGTGCCCGGCGGAAGACGAGGTCGAGTACCGCGTGAGCTGCTTCACCTTCGAAGCGTGGGACTGTCCGGCAGAGCGAGCGGTCGTCGACCCGGACGGCTGCGGCTGCTACTGCCGGCCGGAGTGAGGCGAGCCGGCGCGGATCGTCTCGATCCGCGCCGGTCGATACAAATCGATACAAACCTATCGATTCCGTAGCCGACCGATACACGAACTCAACGGTGTTCGGCGCGCTCGCACGCCAGTCTTGATTCCGCGGCTTGGACAAGCCGGAACGGAGGAAGAGACATGGACCTTGCAACAGCGCTCCAAGGAATCGCGGACTTAGGCGCCACCTGGATTTTGTGGGTGCTCATCGCGCTCTCGCTGGCGGCCCTCACGGTCGCCCTGGAGCGCGTCATCTACTTTCGGCGCCATCGCGACGACACGGCCGCAAAGCGAGCGCAGCTTCTCTCGTGGACCGAATCGGGCCGCATTCGCGAAACGGTCGAGCTGCTCGAAAAGAGCCGCGGCGTGGAGGCGGAAGTTGCCCTCGCAACCATGCAAGCCATTCAAAAGCGTCCCGACGCGGCAGCGCAGGCGATGGATGGCGCCGCCGAGCGTGCGCGGGTGCGATTGGAGCGCGGTCTCTCGTTTCTCGGCACCGTGGGCAGCAATGCGCCCTTCGTCGGTCTGCTCGGAACGGTCATCGGAATCATTCGCGCGTTTCGCCTCATGGACGCGACGAACGGTCGCGTCAGCACGGGACTCATGACGGAGGTCGGAGAGGCTCTCATCGCAACGGCCGTCGGCATCCTGGTCGCGCTCCCGGCCGTCGCTGCCTTCAACTCGTTTCAAGGCGTCGTGAAGCGGCGACTCTCCGCGGCGCGCGCCCTCGCGTCGGAGCTTGTCTCCCGCGACCCGCTCTCCACCCGCATGGACGCCGCGGAGTAGACGATGGCTGCCTCCTCCAATAGCGACGGAGTCATCTCGGGCATCAACGTCACCCCCTTGGTCGATGTCGTGCTCGTGCTCCTTATTATCTTGATGGTCACCGCGACCTCGATCGTGGCGCAGACCATTCCCCTCGAGCTTCCTCAAGCCGCGACCGGGGAAGAAACCGAAAGCGTGCTTCTGGCGGTCTCCCTCGACGCCGACGGCAACCTCTTCATCGACGCCGAGGCGGCGGAACTCGAGGGTCTCAAGGCGAGGCTGCGACAGCTGCGAAGCGAAGGCGCCGACGTTCAGGCGGTCGTCGGTGCCGATCGACGCACCTTTCACGAACACGTCGTGCGCGTCATCGACACCCTTCGCGACGAAGGCGTCTTCAAGTTCGCGATTCAGGTAAAAGCGGAGGCGAGCCGATGACGCGCCTACGAACCCTCGCGATTCCGGCGTCCCTCAGCACCGGCGGGCATGCGCTCCTCGTGGTCGCGCTCCTGCAAGGGGGAACCGCGGAAGGTGCTGCCCCCGTCACCCCGCCGACGGAAATGCGCTTTATCGAAGTGACCCCACCCGAGCCGGAACCCGAGCCGGAACAGGCACCTCCGCCTGATGCGCCGCCCGAGCCCGCGCCCGCGCCTGCCCGACGACGCGTGCGGACGCCACCGCCGCCGCAAGCGGAAACGCCGCCACCCAACGAAGCTGCGCCGCCCGAGCCGATCGCCTTCGACAACGTGGTCGTCGCTCCCGGTGCGGGAGGCTTTGCGGTACCGGTCGGCGAAGGGGTCGAACGCTCCGGTCGTGTTCGCGCGGTTCGCCGGGTCGAACGCACCGCACCACCCGCTCCGGCATCGGGACGCGGTCGTGGTCTTGTCGCCGTGGCGGATCTCTCCGAGCCGCCGGCGCCCCCGAGCTTGCAGGCGCGCCTCTCCGCCAACTACCCAGCGAGCGCCCGCAACCAGGGTCTCACCGGTCGCGCCACCGTTCGCCTTCGGGTGAACGCCGACGGCTCCACGCGCGTACTCCGCGTTCTCTCCGCGTCGACACCAGCGTTCGGCGACGCCTGCCGGCAGACGCTTCGCGGTCAGCGCTGGCGCCCTGGCCGGGACCAAGGCGGAAACGCCGTGTCGACGGTCATTCGCTTCAACTGCACGTTCACGGTGCAACCATGAGCGTTCGTCGCTGCTGCATGGGCGCGGTCTTCCTGATGGCGAGCTCCGCGCTCGCGCAGGACGAAGGCGACTCCGATCCCTCACCGGACGTCGATCCCGAGCAGGTCGACGCGCAAGACTCGGCCGCCGGGTCAGAGGACGCCGGATCAGAGGACGCCGGGTCGGAAAACGCCGGATCGGAGGACGCCGCCCCGGAAAACGCCGCCCCGGAAAACGCCGCAGCGGAAGACGCCGCACCCGCCGGTCCACGCCCTCCGACCCTCCTCGAAGTATCCACCGCGACCCTCCCCGAAGGAGTCACCCTCACGGAGCACGTCTCGGTCGAGCTGGCCATCCTCGTCGAGACCGACGGCAGCGTCTCCAGCGCGGAGGTACTTCAAACAAGCGGAAACCCAGCGCTCGACGCCGCGGCGCAAGAGGCCCTCCTTCGCTCCCGCTTTCTCCCCGCACAGCAGGCGGACGGCACCAGCGCGCGCGCTCGGGTGCGCTATCGCTACGACTTCGATCCCCCTCCCCCGCCTCCTTCGGGAGCGCTCGTCATCACCGTGCGCGACGAAGCCGACCAACCGCTTTCCCAGGCGCGGGTGCGGGTTGTGGGAAGCGAGGGCGAAGTTCGGGCAGAAGATGCGAGCGGGGGCGTCTACCGCTACGGGAGCCTTCCCCCCGGGCCGTACGAGGTTGAACTCGCCGCCGAGGGATACCTTTCCGCCACCTCCACGGAGCAAGTCGAAGCGGACGTCGAAACCGCCGTCCTCCTCCGCCTCTCGCCGGAACTCGCCCCGGACGAAGACGACTCGGACGAGCCTACGTTTGGCGCAACCGCCGTCGTCGAAGCACCGCCCCGAGAAGTCCTTCGCCGCACCATCTCCGGTCGCGAAGCCGCCTCCGTCGCGGGTACACGCGGCGATGCCCTCCGCGCGGTCGAGGTCCTCCCGGGCGTCGCACGCCCTCCCTTCGGTTCGGGGCAGCTGATCGTGCGCGGAAGCGCGCCCGCCGACACCCAGGTCTTTCTCGACGGCGTCCCGGTCCCGCTGCTCTATCACTTCGGCGGACTCACCAGCTTTCTCCCTTCCCCGCTCGTCGACCGTCTCGACTTCTACCCCAGCAACTTCAGCGTTCGCTACGGACGCCGGGTCGGCGCCGCCGTCGAAGTTCGCGGCCGCAAACCACGAAGCGACGGCTTTCACGTCAACTTCGACGTCAGCGCCGTCGACGCGTCGCTGATTCTCGAAGCGCCGCTCTCCGACTGGGGCGGCATCACCGCCGCCTTTCGCAACAGCCTCATCGGCTACTGGCTCACGCCCCTCCTCGACACTGCTGGGGTGTCCAACATCTCTGCCCCGGTCTACCGCGACTACCAGGTCATGGGCGTCGTTCGACCGACCGACCGCGACGAGATTCTCCTTCGCGCCTACGGGTCCCGCGACGGATTTGCGTTCTCGTCCTCCGAGCCCGAAGACGAAAACCCCTTCGAAACGGGCCGGAGCAGACTCACGAGCGACTTCGACCGCATCGATCTCTCCTGGGAACGCCGCTACAACGCTCGAACGCGCCACGAGATTCGGGCGGCGCTTGGAAGCCGTCGCGAGCGGTTCAACCTGGGGACCGCCCAGCGAACCGTCACCGAAGTCCGGGATCTCGCCCTCCGATCGGAGCTCCATCACCGCGTGGGCTCGGCGTTCAACGTCCGCTTCGGCATCGACTTCATCGCGTCGTCCTATGACCTCGAGGTTGTGGGACCGCCTCCCGGTGCCTCCGAGGGCAGCTTCGAAAGCCCTGAGTTTGATGTCATCGACGTACGTTCGAGCGGGAGCTTTGTGGAGCCCGCCGTCTACGTCGAAATGGATCTCTTTCCGGTGGAGGAGCTTCAGATCATCCTCGGGCTCCGCGGCGACTATCTCGGATCCGTCGAGGAGTTCACCGTCAATCCGCGGCTGGCCGCCATCTACAGCGTCACCCCCGCGCTGCGCCTCAAGGCCGGCGTCGGCATGTTCTCGCAGGCGCCGGAGCTAGTGGAAGCCGACGCTCGCCTCGGCAACCCCAACCTCGACGAGATCAACGCCGTGCACGGATCCCTCGGCGCGGAACTCGACGTCGGCGACGCGCTCAACCTTGGAATGGAAGGCTTCTACAAGCACCTCTACAGCCGCGTGGTGGTGAACGAGGGCGGCGAGAGCCCACCCTTCGTCAACGGCGGAACCGGCCGGATCTACGGTCTCGAAATCAACGCAAAGCTCAACCCCACGGGCGAGGACTCCACCGGAGTGTTCGGGTTCCTGAGCTACACGCTTTCCCGAAGCGAACGAAGCGACCAGGGCGACCCGTGGCGTCTCTTCGACTTCGACCAGACCCACGTGCTGTCCACCTCGCTTGGATACCGCTTCCGCCGCGGGTGGTCACTTTCGGCGCTCTTTCGCCTCGCGAGTGGCAACCCTCGCACTCCGGTTCGACGCGGTATCTACGACGTCGCGTCCGATCGCTATCGACCGGTTTACGGCAACCTCAACGGCGGTCGCGACGAGTACTTTCACCGCCTCGACGTGCGCGTCGAAAAGACGTGGCGCCTCGATCCCATCTCCCTGACGTTTTATCTCGACGTTCAAAACGCCTACAACCGCCAGAACCCGGAAGGGTTGAACTACAACTACAACTTCACGCAATCCGAAACCCAGAACGGCCTGCCCATCATCCCGTCCATCGGTCTTCGAGGTGAGCTATGAAACGTGCCCTTGCGATCGTCGCGCTCCTCGCCGCGTGCGAAGGAGATTTTGTTCCCGGCTCCACAATCACGGAGCTGCGCGTGCTCGGTGCCATCCTCGAAACCGAACCAGGACGCGTCGATGTTCAGTCGGGCGCAGAGCTGACGACAACCTTCCTGGTCAGCGCCCCCAACGCCGCCCCCCGCGGCACGCTCTTCGTCCTCGCCTGTGAGGAAGGAAACGTCGACCCGCAACGAGGCCCCCTCTGCGCAAGCCCCGCATTCGCAGCCGAGTCCCTACTCATCGAAGAGGACGACCCCGCGATCACCCTCCGTGTCCCCGCGATCGCCGGACGTTTCCTCCTCCAGGGTGTCGCCTGCGCCGAAGGGCTTCCCGTCGACACTGGGCGAATTGGCGAGGACGGGTTCATCCCCGACGACGTCTGCACCGGCGAGGCCGGAAACGTCTTTTCGCTCCCCATCCCGGTCGCCTCTGACGATTGGCCCAACACCAACCCCGACTTTGGCGACGCGCCACTCCGCATCGAAGGTCAGCGATGGGACCTCGAGGGTGGTTGCGGCGCGCCCGCCGAACGAACGATTTCGCCGGGTGACATCCTCGAGATTGATGTCGGTCCCGTTGACGAAGCGAACCGTGAAGAGACCTCAGCGGGCGAGCGAGAGCGCCTCCTCGTCTCGCACTTCACCACCGCGGGCGAGCTCGATCGACAGTTTTCCTTCGTCAACGACGAAGATGCGGAGTCCCGGGTGGAATGGGACGCACCGCTCGCAAGCGAGGTCTCCGCAGAGGGTGTCACGGTGCACTTTGACTTCGTGCTGCGCGACGGGCGCTTGGGTTCGGACCGAATTCAACGTCAACTATGTGTGCGCCCGTAGGTACGAACGATGAAGAAACAAGAACTCACAAAGAGGATTCTCGTGGTCGAAGACGACGAACGCCTCGCAGAGATGGTGGCGAGCTTCCTCTCCGATCACGACTTTCGCACCACCATCGAGGGCGACGGAGGCCGTGCCGTAACCCGGATCCTCCACGAAGAACCAGACCTCGTCGTTCTCGATGTCATGCTCCCCGCCGTCGACGGCTTTACCATCTGCCGCCGCGTTCGCGCCGGGGGATACGCCAAGCCGATCCTGATGCTCACGGCCCGCTCTGCGGATATCGACGAAGTGGAAGGCCTCGAAGACGGCGCCGATGACTACGTGCGCAAACCCGTGCGCCCCCGGGTGCTTCTCGCGCGCATTAATGCGCTTCTTCGCCGGAAGGAAGCGCACGCGCCCTCCGCGCGGGTCGATCTAGGACGCCTCGTCATCGACCCGCGAAGTCGAGTTGCAACGCTCGACCAGCAAGGTCTTGTCCTCACCGACGGCGAGTTCGAACTGCTCCTCTACCTCGCACGCCGCGCGGGCACGATCGTGTCCCGTGATGAAATCTACCGGGAGCTCCGCGGCATCGAGTACGACGGGATGGATCGCTCGGTCGATCTTCGGATCTCCCGCATTCGCCGAAAGCTCAACGACACTGGCGGGACCCCCTCGATCATTCGATCCGTTCGCGGGGTCGGCTACCTCCTCGCCGAGGTGGTCTAGTGCGCCGCGACGCACTCGTAACCGCAACGGTCGTTGCGACCATCATCTGCGGATGGGTCGTGATGCTCGCGACCGGCTGGTGGCTCGTCCAGCTCGCAGAACCCGCGAACACGCGAAAGACGATGATCGGGCCCCTCAACTTTCTCTCGGCGCGGCTGAACTCCCTGCCGCGAGACACCTGGGACGATGAGGCGCAGCGACAAACCCGCTCGTTCGGCTACCCCGTGCGGGTCATTCCGCGGGACACGCTGGAAACCCTTGGCGATGTGGACGAATCGGTCAGCGACGCAGATGTTCTTGTTCTCGTAATTCCCAACGCGACCTTTGACGCCCGACTTCTGACCGCACGCGTCCTTACCGACGACATGGCCTTGGTCATCGGCCCAATTCCGGACGAACCTCCCCCGCCGGCGATCTTGATCGGCCTGATGCTCCTGCTCGTCGGTCTGGTGACCTTTGGCGGCAGCTACCTGCTCACCGTCCCGCTCGCCCGCCGGATGCGAGCCCTCGCAACCACCGCCGCGGACATTCAGGAAGGTCGCTTCACGCAGCGCGCCGAAGAAGGCCCCGACGATATTGTCGGCTCATTCGCGCGGAGCTTCAACGCGATGGCGGCGACTGTACAGGAGCACATTGAGCGGCAGGAGCACCTGCTCCACGCGGTCGCCCATGAACTGAGAACGCCACTCTCCCGCGTCCGCTTCGCCCTGGAGACCATCGCCAAGGAGTCCGCCTCCGAGGCTGCCACGACCCAGCTCGAGAACATCGATACGGACCTCGACGAAATCGATCAGCTCGTGGAGGAGCTTCTTACCTACGCGCGCTTCGGCTCGGAAGTTCAGGTCACGATCACGGAGGACGTCGACCTTCACGATGTGGCGCAAGCGACCCTTCGCAAACTTCATCCGCATCGCCGCGACGTCGAAATCACCGTCGAAGGCAACGCGCCTACGATCCACGGGGACTGGCGCTACGTGCAGCGCGTCGTCGGCAACCTCGTGCAAAACGCCATCCGGCACGCGACACACCAAATCACGATTCACCTTAGTGAAGCGACGATGGATGGTCGTTCGTTTGCCCGTCTCGTCGTTCAGGACGACGGCAAAGGCGTTCCCACCGCGTACCGAACCCGCATCTTCGAACCCTTTGCTCGCGTCGAGGAAAGCCGGAGTCGCCGCTATGGCGGGGCGGGTCTCGGGCTCGCCATCGTCAAGCGGATCGTCGAGCACCACCAAGGTCGAGTGTCGGTCGACGATGCTCCCTCGGGAGGGGCGCGATTCGAACTTCTCTGGCCCTCTTCCGGCGCGAAAGGAGACCCTCCGCAATGACCACGGACCAGTGCATCCACGAGGAGTTCCCCGCCGACATCAAAGGCCTCCATCAACGGCTTCGCCGCTACGCATTGCGACACCTTCCCCATCACGACGCCGAGGATGCCGTTCAAGAAACCTGGATCGCCTACTACCGAGGCCAGTTCGAAGGCCGCGCGCGAATCGACACGTACCTCTTTTCAATTCTGCGGCGTCGCATCATCGACAGGTATCGCCGACGTCGCGCCACGCCCCTTCGCGACACCCACACCCCGGTCGAAACACGCTTTGAAGAGCGCGTCGACGCACGCGACACACTGGCGGAAATCGAACGGCTCGGTCGGACGCTCACCGACGCGCAGCAAGTCGCCCTTCGCGGACTGCTGCAGGGCACCTCTCGAAGCGACCTCGCGCGTGAGCTCGGCATGACTCGCGCCACCTTGCGCGTGCTGATCCACCGTACCCGGCTCGCGCTCAGCAACGCCCTTCCAACCGAGGCCGCCTGAGGCTCCGTTGAACTGACCGATCGCGGTCTTCTTTTCGAAAGACACCCATGCGTACACTCTTTCTCCGCGCAGTCGTCGGCTGCGTTGTGCACGGCTGCGTTCTCGTAACGCTCTTTCCTCGACAGGTCGGCGCCCAAGCTGCGTCGAACGAGCCCGGCGGCGAAGCGCCCGCTCGCGAAGCGAGAAGTCCGTGGTCACTCTCCCTCGGCCTCGGCGTTTTTCTCGCCCCAACCTACCTCGGCGACAACGACTACCAGCTCAGTCTAATTCCCGACGCAACCCTCAGCTATCGAGACCGTCTCACCGTCTCGGTCCTCCGGGGAATTAGCGCGACGATCGCCAAGGCACACGGCTTCGAGTTTGGCCTCCTCGGTCGCTACAACTTCGGACGTGACGAAGACGGCAACAGCCCGCTTCGTATCGCCGGCAGCCGGAACAACGACCTCGTCGGCCTTTCCACCGTTCCCTTCACGATCGAACTCGGCGGCTTCGCCCAATACGCCTTCGGTCGTGGATTCGCGATCCGCGCCGAAGCACAACAGGGCGCGGGGGGCCACCGCGGGATGCTCGCGTCGCTTGCCCTCCAGTACGCGAAGCCATTCTTCCTCGGCGGCCAGTTCGGATTCGTTCAAGCGAGCGGCGCCCTCAACTTCGCGGACCGTCGCTATGCGAGCGCATTTTTCGACGTTTCGGAAGACCGCTCGGAAACCTCCGGGCTGCCCGCCTATGACGCTCACGGTGGACTTCTCTCATTCGAGGTTGGCGTCACCTCCATCGTACCGATCTACGGGCGCCTCTCGGTCGTCATTATCGGAAGCTACGAACTCCTCACTGGTGAGGCGCGAGACGCCCCGCTCGTTCAAGAGCGAGGCTCCCCCCATCAGCTGAACCTGGGTGTCCTTCTTCGCGTGCGGCTCTTTTGAGGACTCACCCCGGAAGCGACCTCACTCACGAAGATTCGCACAGGCCCGTCGAGTCGTTGCAGGTGCGACCGCCGGTGCAGGTATCGCTCTCACACGCGGGACGACAGGCGCCTTCGGTGCCAGTTCCAAGCGCAACGCATCCATACCCCGAGCGACACTCTCCGCTCGCTTCGGTGTCGCACGCGACGAGGCAGATGCCGATCTCCGGGTCGCCTTCCTCGTCATCGACGCACACGCCCTCCGCCGGACACGCCTGCTCCGGTCCGGTTCCACTCAAGCGGCAGCCAAGGGCGACGCAGGTCCCCGCGGGAAAGCCATCGCCCGCTTCGCTCTCACACCGACCGCCGGGGCAGTCGTCACCATCCTCGCAGGGCTCACCCAGGCGCGCGGCCTCAAAAGGATCGGTACAAAGGCCGGTCCCCGGGTTGCAGCTGAAGTCGGGGCTCATCCCCGTGCCGTCGTTCGCGCACGCATCGTCATTTTCGCAGGAAGGAAAGCAGCCGAGACCCTTCGAGGGATCGTCGCGGTCGACCTGCCGGCAGGTGTAGTCCGGCGAGCGGCAGTCGCGGTCGTCCTCGCATCCATCGATGCAAACGTTGTCGCCGCCGTTCGCCACGCAGACTCCGTCGCCGGGGCAGCCGTCGTCCGCGTCCGGCATCGTCGCGTCGCACCCGGTAAAAGTGCAGTAGGAGCCCGGGAAACCCGACGCGAACTCCGTGAAGCAGGTCCCGCCAGCGCACGCCCCCATCACGGTCGAGCAAGGATCGCCAAGCTCATCGGCATCGAAGGGGTCATCGCACGTGCCGAGGGCGGGATTGCACTCGCGGCCACCGCTGCACGCCGAGTCGTCCTCGCAGGCCGGCGAGCAAAACATGCGATCGGGGAAGTCATCGTCCGCTTCGCAGCTGTACCCGTCACGGCAGTCGTCGTCCGTTTCACAGCCGCCAAAGCAAAGTCCACCACCGCGTGGGGAAGGAAGACACTGTCCGTCACCCTCGCAGCCGGTGTTGCCGGCGACATCGCAGCCGAAGCTCAGGCACGCGCCGCCCGGCCAGCCCGCAAAGAACTCGGCGAGACAAAACCCGTCCTCGTCGCACTCCTCGCTGTCGGTGCACGCATCGCCAAGTTCGGCGTCCGGATTGAAGCAGGTTCCCTGACCGAGATCGCCGTCGGGGTCACACGCCTGCCCATCCGGACAGTCGGCGTTGCTCCGGCATCCCGGCAAACACACCGAGGGAAAACGAAAGTCGTTGGTGCAGCCGTAGAACATGCGGCCGCACGGATCCTCGTCGACCGGGTCGCAATCGCGAAGACAGATCTCCTGGCCACCGCCCACGGGCGTGCAGGTCGATCCGTCGGGGCAGCCCGTTCCGCCACCGCAGAGTGCGGTGCAATAGCCGCCCGGAAAGTCCTCGATGCAGAGGTCCGCGCAGTCGTCGTCCGTTCGGCACGCCTCACCGATGTCCGAGTCCACGGGCACGTCGCTGTCCGGAACCGCGGCGTCTTCCTCCACCGGTACATCCGGCCGGCTGGCATCAAACTCAATGCCCGCGTCGGGCTCGCGCGTACTCGATTTTCCGCACCCAAACGCCGACACCATCGAAAAAACCAGGCCCACCACCACGAAAAGCCGCATCGAAGTCTCCATCCGTTTGGCCCCGCAAAGTGCAGGAGCCGCACGGTTCTATGACGGCGCAACCTAGCGGGTCACATCGTCGTTGCAAAGGGAGGGGTCCGTGGAGATCATGGCAGCGCCGCGCCACCCGTAGGCGCCCACAACACAGGAATTTTCCAGGGGAGATCATGTCGACGACGGAGCCCGTCGAAGCCACCGGAGGGATTCGGTTCTGGCCCGCCACCGACGTGGGGCGAGTGCGGGATCACAACGAAGACAGCTTTTTGGTCGACAAGAAGCTGAACCTCTACATCGTTGCCGACGGCATGGGAGGGCATGCCGCAGGCGAGGTCGCAAGCTCGATGGCGTCGCGCACGGTCCGGGACGCCATCGCCGCCGAACGTGACGCTCTTCAAGAATTCGAGCAGGGTCATGGAGGAACCACCCGTAAGGATCTTCTGCGCCTTCTCGAAGCCAGCGTGCAGCAAGCCTGCTCGACCGTGCACAACGAAGGTGTCGTCGACGAGTCCAAGCGCGGAATGGGCACCACCCTCGATGCGCTCTTGGTGATCGGCTCGCGCGGCTTCATCGCGCACGTGGGCGACGCGCGCATCTACCTCTATCGGCAGGGCTCGGTGCATCAGCTCACCGAGGATCACTCGCTCATCAACGAGCTCCTCAAACGTGGGCGCCTCACTCGCGAGCAGATCGACAAGGTTCAGTACAAAAACGCCGTCACGCGCGCGGTGGGGGTTTATGAGAGCGTCGAGGTCGATGTCTTTGACTTCGACGTGCTTCCCGGCGACCGCTTTCTGCTCTGCTCGGACGGTCTTCACGGCTACCTCGAAGAGAGCGAGCTCCCCAAGCTCTTCGAAACACTTCCGGAAGAACAGCTTACCCAGCATCTGATCGACCTCGCCAACGAGCGTGGCGGCAAGGACAACATCACCGCGATCGTCGTGCGGGTTCCGGACGATGAGTCGGGCGTCGACAAGCTCACGAGGGAGGTCAACCTCAAGCTCGACATCCTTCACAAGATGCCGCTCTTCCGCTTCGTGACCTATCAGGAGCTAGTGCGCGTTCTGAACATCACCGACGTGATCCCCTTCGAGGCCGGCGCCAACGTCGTACGCGAGGGCGACGAAGGCGACCGTCTCTTCGTCGTGCTCACTGGGAAGGTCCGCGTGCACTCGAGTGAGACAACGCTGGTCGAACTCGGCCCCGGCCAGCATTTCGGCGAGATGGCGCTCGTCGACAAGGCCCCGCGGTCGGCGTCGGTAACCGCGGTCGAGGAGAGCAAACTCCTCGCGATCAAGCGGCGCGATTTCTTCGACATGATTCGAAAGGACCACGACGTCGCCGTGAAGCTGCTTTGGAGCTTTCTCGGCGTACTCGCCAAACGGCTGCGCACCACCTCGCGCGAGCTCGGCGACGCGCGGGAGCAGCTTGCTGCGGAAGACCTTTCGGCCGCGCTTCTTGGAGAGGCGACCAACCCGCGGGTTTCGACTGCGGAAGCCGAGCGACCCACGATTCTGGACGGTCCGACGGTCGTGGACGAGCCGGCGCCCGAGGAGTGACGCGGGTGCTCGCACGCCTCGTCGCCGGATGCATGGTCCTTTCGCTCGCCTGCGGAGGGGAAGACAACGAAGGTGACGACAGCGAGCATCAAGCCCGCGCCCATGGCCATGGCCATGGCGACGGCGACGGACATCACCGCGGACACGGACATCGCCACGGACACGGCCAGAGCACGACGACGGAGCGCGAGCAGCCGCTCGTTCGCATCGTGCGCGTCGGAGGTGGCGCCGGACCGCTACGCCCCGGTCAAACCTTGGACGCCAACGCCACGCTGAGCGCTGGCGTCAGCGAAATCGTGATGGACCTCCGCGACGGAGCGCGCGTCGAGCTCCTTCCGGGCTCCCGCGCGCGTCTCGGGGAAGAAGCCCCCGCGCAGATGCTGCTCGCGGAAGGCCACCTGCACGCAATTCTCCCCCCGATGGGCAACTCGCCGCGTCCTCCCCTCCGCATCGGCACGGCGGCAGGAACGGTAGAGATCGGAGGCTCGGGTGACGTGTGGGTGACCGCGCGCCCGGACGGAACGGCCTGGGTTGCGGTTCTCGGCGGACGCGCTGCGGTCCTCACCG
>JBCDAA010000012.1:0-50507 GCA_039186435.1 Myxococcota bacterium
CCTTCAGGTGCGCGGGTCGCGCCGGGGTCGTCGTTTCTCCGGGCGCCGCATCGACCTCGACTTCAAGGACGCCGACATTCACAACATCCTCCGCCTTCTCGCCGAGGTGGGCGGCGTCAACGTCGTGACCGCGGACGACGTGTCGGGAACCGTCACGATTCGCATGCGAAACGTTCCCTGGGACCAGGCCCTCGACGTGATCCTCCAGGCGAAGGGACTCGGGATGGTCCGCCGCGGAAATCTTATTCGCGTGGCGCCCGTGGAGACGCTCGAAAAGGAGCGCGAGGCGCGCATCGCGCAGCAGAAGCAGCGCGTTCAGCTTGCACCGCTCGAGACCCGCATCGTGCCGGTCAGCTACGCGACCGCGGAAGATCTCTCGGCGCGGGTACAGGAGCTCCTCAGCGAGCGCGGCTCGGTCTCGGTCGACGAGCGCACCAACGTCCTGATCGTTCGCGACATCGTGGAACAGCTCGACGACGTCGAAGAGCTCGTTCGTACCCTCGACACCCAGACGCCGCAGGTGCTCATCGAAGCGCGCATCGTGGAGGCCACGAGCAACTACTCCCGCGACGTCGGTATTCAGTGGGGGGGTGATGTTCTCGTCGGAAGCGCCAACGGAAACCCGACGGGGCTGGTCTTTCCGAGCACCATTGGCATCGCCGGCGGTAACTTCGACCAGCAGACGCCGACCCAGGGTCTCTCTCCCTTCACCGGAAACGTGAACCCGTCGAACTTCGAGGTGAACCTTCCGGCGATCACGGGCACCGGTCAGGGTGGCGCGATCGGTCTCTCCCTCGGCAGCGTCGGTGGCAACGTGAACCTCAACGTGCGTCTCAGCGCGGCGGAGGCCAACGGCGTGGTTCGCATCATCAGCTCGCCGCGCATTCTCACCCTCGACAACCACGAGGCGCACATCGCCCAGGGAACCTTGATTCCCTTCTCGCAGGTCAGCGCGCAGGGTGTTAACACCGCGTTCCAGGAGGCGAAGCTCGAGCTTCGCGTTCGTCCCCACGTCACTGCGGACGGTGCGGTCTCAATGCACGTGCAGATCACCCGCGACGAGCCCGACTTCACGCAGACCTCGACCCGAGGTGACCCCACCATCCTCAAGCGTGAAGCGGAAACGGACCTCTTGATCCCGGACGGCAACACGGCGGTGATCGGCGGGATCTACACCCGCAACACCGGTCGCAACGTCGACCAGGTTCCCTTCTTCGGAGACATTCCGGTGCTTGGTGTGCTCTTCCAGCGCCGCCGCGTCAGCGACGCGCGCAACGAGCTGCTGATCTTCCTGACGCCGCGAATCGTCAACCGCGCCGAAGCACTTCCCGAGGGCTGAGGCATCCAGCGACGACCGGGCGCGTTCCTTCGGGAGCGCGCCTTTTGTCGTTAAGCGTTGAGCGCTTTTGCTTGCCGCCGCCGCGCGCTACAGCTGAAGCGAATGCGAATCTTTCTCTCAGGTCCGATGGGCGCAGGAAAATCGAGCGTGGCGGTGCGGGTCGCTGACCGCCTCGGCCTTGCCGCCCTCGATTTGGATCAAGAGATCGAGTCCGCCGGCCGCAGCATCGACGCGATCTTTCGCGAGGAGGGGGAGGCCGGCTTTCGGGCTCGTGAACGAGACGCGCTCGCGCGGGTGCTCAAGGAGCGAGACGACGTGGTCATCGCCCTCGGGGGCGGGACCGTTTGCGACGAGGAAAACAGACGCGGTCTCGTGCGGAGCGGAATCCTCATTACGCTGATGGCCCCAACGGATGTACTGCTTGCTCGCGTCGGTGCCGGCGAGGGCCGACCGCTTCTTCAAGGGGACGCGGCCGAACGTCTCCGGCGACTGCTTCATGCCCGAAAGGACGTCTATGCGGAGTGCCACGCAACCGTATCGAGCGAGGGACCGCTCGAGGAGGTGGCGGCGCGGGTCGTTGATGCGGTGGCGGATCCAGGCGTGCTGGTTCGTCTCGGGCGCCGCAGCTATGTGGTCGAGATCGGAGAAGGCGTTCGCGCGCGACTGGCTGACCGACTTGAAGGCCGCGGGGCGGCGCTCGTCGCGGACACCAACACCGCGCAGTGGCGAGACGCCGTGCTTCCCTCGCGCGCGGTTTCCATCACGCTGCCGGCGGGTGAAGAAAACAAAACGATCGAGACCGTGACCAAGATTTGGGACGCGGCGCTCGAAGGCGGGCTCGACCGCAAGGGCTGTGTCGTCGCGGTGGGCGGCGGCGTCGTTGGCGACCTCACCGGCTTTGCGGCGGCGACTCTGCTCCGAGGCGTTTCCTTTGGGCAGGTGCCGACCTCCCTCCTTGCGATGGTGGACAGTTCGGTGGGGGGAAAGACAGGGTTCAATCGCAGTGTCGGAAAGAACCTCGTCGGTGCGTTTCACCAGCCGGAGTTCGTGCTTTGCGATCTCGATACGCTTTCGACGCTGCCCCCGCGGGAGCTTGTTGCCGGCCGGGCAGAGATTGCCAAGGCTGCCTGGATCGACGGCGAGGCGGCTGTCGCCGCGCTGGAGGAGGATGCCGCGGCGCTTGGCGCGGGCGATCCTCGCGCCACCGCCGATGCCATTCGGCGGAGTGTTGTGCTGAAGGCGCGCGTCGTGGAGGACGACGAGCGGGAGGCCGGGCGTCGCCGGGTACTGAACCTTGGCCACACGATCGGGCACGCCCTCGAGGCAATGGGCGCCTACCGGCGATGGCGGCACGGGGAGGCGGTTTCTCTCGGCCTCGTTGCGGCAGCAAGGGTGGGGCGCCGACTCGGTGACCTGCGCGCCGAGGACGAGGCGCGACTTGTGCGCTTGCTCGACGCGCTTTCCCTTCCGATCGACCTCGATGGCGTACTTCGCGACGAGGCGTTTCAGTACCTCCAGCAGGACAAGAAGCGAGACGGTGACCGGATTCACTTCATCGTTCCCGGATCGCCCGGGAGCGTCCGCGTCACCCCGCTTTCGATCGACGAGATTCGGGGCGCGTTTGCAGGCTGAGGGCGCGGAGGTTCCCGGCTTGGCCTGAAATTTGGAAACGCTCAGAAAGGCCCGCTAAGATCGAGGCGCTTGCGAAGGCAAGTCAAAGGAGTCCCCTCGATGCCCTTGCGTCTTTCCCTACTTCTTTCCTGTTCCCTCCTTCTGAGCTGCGTGGACGATAGTGTTTCGCTCTTCGTTCAGGGGGTGATCCTTCCGGATATTGACGAGGATGGTTGCACCTTTGAGGCCGGCGGCGGCACGCTCCTCTCGCCGGGCGTTGCGGATGTCGAGACGGATTTGGTCCTCTCTGACAACGTGAACTACCGCGTGGTCCTTTCGGTCGGAAATCAGCTTCAGCGTCGGGCGGTCTCGGGCCGCGCGGAGACGAACGGCGTGCAGATCCAGCGCGTGGAAGTGACGCTTCGTGATCTCGGGGGTGTCCCTCTTGCGCTCGGTGGACTTCCGAACCCGTTTAGCGTTCCGGCAACCGGGTTCATCCCGCCTGCAGCCGACCTGAACTCCCCGTCCTTTGGGCCGGTCTCGGCGGTCGTGATCCCATCCCGCTACGCGACGGAGATCGCCGATACGTTCACCCGCGACGCATCCGGCGAGCTCGTTCCCTTTACCCTGATCGTGGGCATCAAGCTCTTTGGGGAAACGCAGGGTGATATCAGCATCGAGTTGGAAGAGTGGGATTGGCCGGTGAGCATCTGCGGCGGGTGTCTCTTCGCGTGTGCGGCGCCCGGCACCGACCCGGTGGGCGTGTGCAACCCGGGCCAGGACGACCTGGCGGTCCTGCCGTCTGGGAGCCTCGGCTGCCCGTAGTCGGTCCTGAGATTGACAAAGAGCACGTCCTCGGGCGTGCTCTTTGTCGTTAAGGTCAGCGCATTAGACGGCCGCGGGCTGCGAGGTACGCGTCGCTCAGGGCCAGCCGGAGAAGCGTTCGCAGCGACCCGGACGCCGCGCACGCGTCTCGAAACGCGATGGGCGTATCGAGACTCTGTCCCGCGAGGCTCGGTTCATCGGCAAGAAGCGCGGTCGCAGAACGCGCGACGTTTCCTTCCACCATGAGCGCCGCGCACGCAGCACGTCGCTTGGCCTCCTCGAGCACGTAGTCGAGGCTGGGCTGGCCAGAGAGGTCGCGAAAGAGCTCGCGGAGTTCCGACTGGTCGCGTGGGGGAAGGGTGCGCCAGAGGTCACCGGCGAGTCGTGCCGCGCTTCGGTCAACTTCGCGAACGGCGGCGGCAGGACCAAACGCGGCCCAGATGCCATCGATGATCGTCTGCACCGACGAACCGCTGGCGATCAGGAGGACATGCGACGGCGAGGCGAGTTCAAGAGCGCGGCCAAGGCGCGGCCGGAGTATCGCGTCCTCCGCTTCGATGGCCGCGGGCACCAGTACCGCGGGCGGACGCGACGCGACCGAACGAAGCGGTCCCTCGGCCACGTAGAGCGCGACGTCGAGATCGAGAACGGCTTTGCAGTGCGCGAACGCGGCGCCAAGGGGCCTGTTCGAAACGGGGGTGATGCGCTGCGTGCCAAGCACGCCGTAGTCGCGAAGCTGGCGTCGAAAGAGAAGGGATGCGCCCTGCCAGGTGCACTCCAGGGCACGCAGCAAAGGAGAGGGACGTCCGCGCAAGGCGTCCCGATGCGGCGCGAACTGCGTCCACGTCGAAAGCGCGAGACGCCGCGGCGGCGCGTTCCCGTCGAAGAGACTTCGAATGTCCGCGCAGACTTCGGCGATCGCGGCCGCGCCGCTTTCTTCGGCGCCGCGCTGAAGAGCGCGAAAGCACTCGACGCGCGAGGGGTCGGTGCGAAGCACCCGAAGCAGAACACTTACCGCGTCGCGAATCCGTTTCGGATCCTCGATAAGGCGTAGACCAATTCGTTGACCGGCATCGAGGTCGCCTTCGCCAAGCGCGGCAAGGGCGCGCTGCTCGTCCTCGTCGAAGTTGGACGAACCGGACCGCCACCGCGAAAGCGCCGAAGGTGCGTGGTCTCGATCGGTCGGGTCGGTGGGAGAGGTCTCGCTCTCCGTTCGAGGCGCTTCCGCTGCGACTTCGTAGCGTTCCGATTTCGCTTCCGGCTCCGGCTCCGGCTCCGGCTCAGGCTCAGGCTCAGGCTCAGGCTCAGGCTCAGGCTCAGGCTCAGGCTCAGGCTCAGGCTCCGGCTCCGGCTCCGGCTCAGGCTCAGGCTCAGGCTCCGGCTCAGGCTCCGGCTCCGGCTCCGGCTCCGGCTCCGGCTCAGGCTCCGGCTCAGGCTCCGGCTCAGGCTCAGGCTCAGGCTCAGGCTCAGGTTCCGGCTCCGGCTCCGGCTCAGGCTCAGGCTCCGGCTCAGGCTCCGGCTCCGGCTCAGGCTCCGGCTCAGGCTCCGGCTCCGGCTCAGGCTCCGGCTCAGCCGCCCCCCACGAATCGAGGAGCGCTCGCGCGCTTCCGTCTTCTTCCCACTCGGTGGCCGTTCGCGCCCATGCGATCGCTTCCTCGCGCCGACCCTCGCTCTCAAACCACCGCGCGACCTCGACGAGGAACGCGCCGACGATGCGCGGGGGGACCTCGAGCGTTTCTGCGGCCGCCTTCGGAAGAAGCTCCTCGTCCACGACTTTGACCGCCGCTTCGAGTTCCCCCTGATCCTCCGCGTGCACCCGCGCGATGTGCATCATCGTCTTCACCTGGTCCTCGCTGTCCCAGGTCATTTCGATGCGTGCGCGCAGTCCCTCGTGAATCGCAACGAGGGCTTCGCGGCCGGCGTCTGCATCGCGCTCCCCGACGAGGCGACCGAGGCGCCGAAGCGGCTCGAGAAGCACACTTCGCTGCGTGGTTCGCCAGGTCTCGAGCAAGATCGCAAACGCCTTCGCCGGATCGTCGCGCTCCCGTTCGTGGAGTTCGGCCGCCGCGCTGGTGAGCGCCAAGCGATGGTCCACGCTGGTCTGCTTTTGCGCGAGCGTGAGATACGCCGACGCCAAGAGTTCCCAGCGCTCGGTCTCGCGGGCGATGCGTTCGATCGCCGAAAAGACGACGCCCTCGGTGGGAAGCTCCTCGAACGCACCGTGGTACGCCTCGAGCGCCTCCGCAGCCAAACCCGCGCGCTCCAGCCAGCGCGCCTCGCGATAGCGCGTGCCTCGTCGACCGTGACGTCCCATCGAGCGCTGAACGAGCACGTTGTAGGTTGAACGCGCTTGTTCCACGTCCTCGCGGCCAAGAGTGAGGCGCTCGAAGGCCAGCATCAATTCGGGCGAACGAACGCCCGCTTCGAGCGCCCGTGCGGCGAGTTTGAGGGCGCGCTCTTCGTCGCCCACCATGCGCTCGGCGATGGTGACGGCACGCTCCATCAGGGTCGCGGGCTTGGGGCATTTCTGCTCGAGCGCCTGCACTTCCAGAAGCTCGCAGGCCCGCTCCGCGTGTCCGGACGAGACGAGAACACCCGCCGCAACGAGCGCGCCCCCGATCGGATCGCCATACTCGTGGACCAGCTGCTGAAGGAATGACTCTGCTTGTTCGAGCTCGCCGATGCTCGCGGCTGCGCCGGCGACGTGACGGAGCGCTTCCAGGCGCGCGGCCGGACCTTCCGCGGCTTCGAGTCGCAACGCGAGGACGGCAATCAGCCGCTCGTGTTCCCCGGTTTGCGCGTAGATTTCAGCAAGCCGGGTAAGCGCGCGACCGTCGTGGGGATCCTCCGCGAGCAGCCGTAGCAGCGCGCGCGATTCGCCGGCGAGGTTCTTTTGGTCCCGCTGAATGGCGGCGAGGTCGCGCAGCGGCGTCAGCCGAGACGGTGCCCACGCCACGCGTCGCTCGGTGACGGCAACGCGCGCTTCTGGTCCTCGCGCGAGTTCCTGCGCAAGGGGAAGGAGCGACTCCGCCGCGCCGCCGCGATCGACGGCATGCATGAGGAGCATCGCGCCGACGTCCCCGTGGGCGAGCTCCGCGAGTTTTCGGGCCGAGCTCGCGATGCCTTCGACGAGAGGCGCGGGGGCGCCCACCACGCGCCCAAGGACGGTGATCGCATGTTCCGCCGCCGCGCGAATGGCTTCGGGATCGGCGCTTTCGGCGGCGATCTCCAGGCGCGCTTCGGCGAGCGAAACTTCGTCTGGCTCCAGACGCGTCCAGGTGACGATCCAGGGGAGGGCACGCTCCGCGCTGATCGTGCGGGCGAGCTCAAGCCCCCGCGCGAGAATGGACCGCTCTGCGCCGCACACCTCGCGGGCGCGCTCGAGGATCGGGAGGATCACCGGATCGGTGCTGGGGGCGGCACGCAAAACGACGTGAAGCGCATCCGCGGCGCGAGGGTCACTCTGCAGCGCCGATTCGATGGCGCGGGTGGCCGTGGCGGCATCTTCGGCGAGCGACGCGCGCAACGTCCAAGGCCTTCCGTGGCGCCTCTCGCGAGGAAGCGCCAGAGCGGCGTCAGCGGCCGCTCGCGTGAGTCCTGCATCCTTCGTGACGAGGGCGGCGAGCTCGATGCGCGCGACGGCTTCGCGGCTCTGCGTCAGTTCGCTCCACTGGGTGGCGCTCCCCACCGACGCCTCGAGGTTGCCCCGGAGCGCATGGAGTCCCGTTAGAAAGCGAAGGGTTCGCAGGCGCTCGGTGCGCGAGCCCGGCGCTTCGACGAGGTGCGTCAGTCGCTCGATCAGGGCGTCGTCGTCTCCGGTGAGCCGAAGCAAACGCTCGAGGGCAGATGCCGCAGCCCGGTCGTCGGGGGCGTCCTCGAGGACAACGCCGTAAAGCTCGATCGCACGAGCCCGCTGATCGGGGTGGTCGCGCAGCATCGCCGCGAGCTTTCGCGCGGCGCTCGCCGAAGGGGCGCTCCTGAGATCCTCTTCGGCCAGTTGAACCAGGCCTTCTTTGACCCGGACCTTGTCTTCCAGCCGCTTGATCTCGGCGGCAGCGCTTGGGTGATCCGGGGCGAGGTGATCGATGCGGCGCCACGCCCAGAGTGCTCGATGAGCCGTGCCGAGGCGACGCTCTGCTAGCTCTGCGAGCTCCTCGAGGAGCGGTACCACTTCCCGAAGGTCGCGGGCGCGGGCGGCGCGTTCGAACGCATCGGCAAGGAGAGCGACGTCCCGCGTTCGCTCGGCCTCCTCGCGAATCCACTGGAGCGCGCCCTCGTGAACATCGAGCATCAGCGCGCGGACCATCAATTCGGCCGCCCAGCTTCGGCCTCCGGGGAGCTCCTCGAAGGCGCGCGCGGCACGGGTCATCCACTCGGCGCGATCGTCCTCGGCGACGACAGCGAGGCGCTCGAGCCACACCGCAACCACAGCCGGCCAACGCGCCGCGGTGGCGTCAGCGATCAAGGGCTCGTAGAGGACGTCGAGGTAGGGCTCGTCGAGATGCGCTTCGACCAAACGCAAGAACGCGAGGTCCGGGCGAGATGCTTCCTCGGCGAGTTCGGCGGCGAGGGTGCGAAAGGTCCTGCGCTCGTCCACGTCCTCGAACTCGTTCGCGTCGGCGGCGAGGGAGAAGATGGCGTGTTCCGCGTGGCCGTCCTCCGCGCGCCAGCGGGCGAGGGTGCGTCGATCCGCCAGACTTTCCGCAATGGCCGCGAGGACCACCCGTGCGCGTTCCGGGTGCGACGCGCGGAGTTCTTCCGCGGCCTCGCGCGTCATGGTGCGGGCCTGCGCCGCGTCTTCGGTGAGTCCTGCGAGAAGAAGGCGGACGTCGGCGGGTGCGCCTTCGGTCAGGGCCTGCCGCAGCTTTGCGCGCGCGCCCATGGGATTGCCGAGACGCTCCGCAAGGCGGGCTTCGTCGACGAGTGCGCGCGCTCGATCCTGGCGTGGTGCGACGACACTTGCCGCGCTCGCGTACGCCGCCGCGAGGTCGAGGCGGCCGATCGACGCGCAGAGCGCAGTCGCGCTCCGGAGTGCTGCGAAGTCGGTCGGGTCGGCCGCAGCCGCTTCTCGAAACGCGCGCGCCGCCTCTTCGAGGGAGCCGTGTTCACGCTGCCATGCTTTCGCGAAGGCCCGCCACGCTTCCGCGCGTTCGGGACCGGGCGCACCGATCTCCTCGAGGCGCGCGATGGTCTGCTCGAGGGGGACCAAGGGATCATCGAGGGTCGCCGTCTGCGGCGGAAGCGCGAGAAGTGGCGCGGCGAGGTCGTCCTCGTTGATCGATTCGGTCGCGCCCGGGGTCAACACGCGAAGGGGCGCGCGCGGAGGTTCGAGAGACACCCGTGACGTTCGTGCGGGGGGGAGGTTGCTCGGCCGTCGAGGAGGAGAGGGAGCGGCGCCCGCGCTGACGAGCTCCGCAAAACCAGCGCGAACAAGAGCCGCAATGCGGGCCGCGCCTCCCGGCTGGCGAACGAGCAGATGTGCGAGAGGGCGATCGAGGTCGGCGTCGTGAATGGCTGACCAGCGACGCGCTTCCGCGGCGGCGGGGTGATCGACAAAACGCAAAAAGCGTCCCGCGCGCGCGCCGACCTCGCCCGCTTCTTCGTCTGCCGCGCGCCGGGTCAGCGCGTCGAGAAGAAGAGGCACGAGAGCTTCCGGCGGATCCCCCGGCGAGACCGCGAGGGGACGAAAGTCGACGGTCGCGCCGCTTCGTTCCACGGCGGCAAGGCCCGCGACGAGCCGGTCGATCCAGGTCGAGCGGCGCGCGCGCAGAAGCTTTTCACGGGGCAGCGAATCCGATTCGAGATCGTGAAGCTGCTCCCCCGCGAGGCGATCGGCGGCCGCGGGTTCGAGGCGACCTGCGCGCACCAAAAAGGCAACC
This sequence comes from Myxococcota bacterium, assembly GCA_039186435.1. Lineage (GTDB taxonomy): Bacteria > Myxococcota_A > Polyangia > Polyangiales > Houyiibacteriaceae > JALVDI01. The sequence continues at coordinate 9,655 of JBCDAA010000012.1, forward strand.
AGGGAGTCGTCGCTCACGGCGGGCGTCACGGCGATCACATCGCCGGCGCGAAGTCGGACCCACCGCCCTCCCACCTCCAGCTCTCCGTCCGCCTGTCGCGTCCGAAGTTCGAGGAGCCGCCGAGCGATGGGGCTCGGAACGAGTTCCACGCCGGGATACTACCAGGGCGGCGGCGCGCGATTCGAAAAAGTTCGGGCTATTCGAGGACGAGGACGAAGGGCAGGCCAACGGCGACGGGCTCGTCTGCGAGGAGCATCGGCGTCTGGACAATCGCTTCTCCGACGGGCCCGAGCGAACGCACCATGTCGATCCAGGCGAGTTCTTCTGCGCGGACCTGGCTCCCGCCGGTGAGGGACTCCAAGAGACCCTGGCGCTTGGGCCAAAGCTCCACCGAGGCATCATCGCTGAGCCCCCCTTCGGAACGCGCGCGCCGGAGCGCTTCGCCAAGGCCCCCCACCTCGTCGATGAGACCGAGCTCTCGGCCCATCCGGCCGCTCATCACGCGTCCTTCCGCGGCGGCGAGCACGGCGGAACGCTCCATGTCTCGCCCCGTGGCGACGCGGCGAATGAACCGCCAGTAGGTGTTTCGAAGAAGCTCTTCCACGGCGACGCGTTCGCTGTCCGTGAACGCCGTGAGGCCGGAACCCCACGCGGCGTTTTGTCCGCGCCGCAACGTGACCGCGTTGACGCCGAGCTCATCGGCGAGGGAGCCAAAGCTGACCTTGCCGCCGATGACGCCGATCGAGCCGACGATGCTCGCGTCGTGCGCGAGAATGTGCGTGGCGGCGGACGCGACGTAGTACCCGCCGCTCGCGGCCACATCGCCAATGGATGCGATCACGGGCTTGCGCGATGACGCGCGACGAACGGCGTGCCACATCCGGTCGCTCGCGAGGGCCGAGCCTCCGGGGGAATCGATGCGCAAGACGATCGCTTTGACGTGATCGTCATCCGCGAGCCGCCGCATTGCCGCCACGAAGGGGCCGCTGGTCGCATCTCCGGGGCGCTGCGTTTCACCGTCGCGAATGCTGCCCTCGAGGTGCACCAGCGCAAGGCGATCCTCCGCATGCGTTTCCTCTCCTTCGTCACCGGAGAGGGCCGCTAGAACGTCCGAGAGGTCGACCTCTTCTGCGGTCGCGACCAGCGGAATGGTTCGCACCTTGTCGACGCTGCCCGCCTGGCGCGCGTGTTCCCGAGCTTCGTCGTCAAAGCCGACATCGTCGACGAGACCCAAGCGCCGGGCCGCTTCCGCATGGTGCGGTCCCGCTTCGATCACCTCTCGCGCGTTGACGTCGCGCTGCCCGACCGCAGCGACGAGCTGCGCGTCGAAGTCGTCCAAAAGCGCATCGAGGGACTCCCGCGCTTCCTGCGGCATCTCCGTGCGGGTGAGGAAATCCCCCGCGCCCTTGTAGCGCCCCATGTGAAGGAGATCGGCTTCGCCACCAACCCGTTCGAGAAGGTTGCGCGCGTAGAACACCTGCGCCGCCACGCCGACGAGATTCAACGTGCCCGCGGGCGTCATGCTGATTCGGTCGCAGCTGCTTGCCATCAGCGCGTACGCGGTGTTGTCCGCAATCTCAAAATGGCAGTGAACGGGCTTGCCCGCTTCGCGGACACGACCGATCGCCTCCCCCAAATCCGCAACGCGGCCCCAGCGTCCGCCCATCGGTCCGACCTGGAGGAAGAGACCCTTGGCCCCGTCCGCCTCCGCGACGTGTTCGATCTGGCGAATCGCATCACGAAGGGTCGCGCGACGCGGTCCGAGGAGTTCTTGGCTTGGTCCATCGCTCGGCGGACGACGGAGGAGGATTTCGCGTACCTCCGGGGTTCCGTCCGAACCGGAGATGTCGAGTTCTTCTTCACTGCAGGCGAAGAGAAAGAGGGCGATCCAGAGATATTTCATCGTCCACCGCATCGGGAAAAAGGGGCGCCAGCGTTCGGTAGCACAACTTGTGTGGGGCATACCGAAGGTAGTGCCAGGGCCGCCCTTTTCCTTACGTCTCACGGAGGCGGAATATTGCGGGGCTACTCGGGAGTTGCGGGCTCTGGTTCCGGCGCGGGGGCGGGCTCTGGTTCGGGGTCCGGCTCCGCGGCGGGCGCGGGCTCGGCAGTGGGCTCTGGCTCCGCCGCGGGTTCTGGCTCGGGCGCTGGGGCGGGCTCGGACTCCATCGCCGAGGGGGAGGGTTCGAGCGCTTCGATCTGCCGCCTCGCACGGGAGGCGTGAGGGCCGCTCGGTCGGCTTGCGAGGTACGCGCGGTAGGTCGCAACGGCGTCGTCGGTACGTCCCATCCGCCGGTACGCGTCCGCGAGTCCCATGTAGGCGTCGCCGTAGTCGGCGCGGGCGGCGGGTCGAAAACGGCGCGCGGCTTCGGCGGCGTTTCCACGACGAAGGGCGACCTGTCCGAGACCGGTGAGCGCTTCGACGCTTCCCGGGCGCAATCGCTCCGCGGCCTCGAAGTGAGCCTGGGCGCCGGCGAGATCACTTCGGTCGAGGAGGTCGTCGCCTCGGCGGATGTACCAGCTGTAGTCGCGCCCACTCGGCGGATCGCTGCTGCGACCGCTGCGCTCCTGCGGATCCCGTTCGGTTCGTTCGGGGCGTTCCGTGGTGCGTTCCGCGGTGCGCTCCGGTCGGTCCGTCGTTTGCTCGGGCTCCGGCGCCTCCGGGGCGGCGTCGACACCCGCGTCGCCCACCTCGACAACCGGCGCGGCGGGGGGGAGTCCCTGATCGATCGCCTGCTGCAAATGCGTTGCGCCCGGATGGTTCGGGTGCGCGTCCAGTACCGATCGAAGCTGCGTCTGGGACGCGGCGATGTCGCCGGTGGCGAGGTGGATTCGCGCGAGGAGCAGTCGTGCTCGCACGAGCGAACCATCGGCCTGCACCGCGGCTTCGGCGGCCTGCTTCGCGGCGGCAAAATCCTCATCGGGACCTAACGCCACCAGCGCGGCCGCGAGATGAAACGTCGCCGGCGGTTCGGGCAACATTTCCCGGGCTCGATCGAGATGGGTTCGCGCCTCGTCGAAGTTCCCCTCGAGTCGAAGTGCGTTCGTCATGGCGATCTCGCCTTGGGGATCCGCCGGGTGAAGCCGAAGCAACGTTTCCGCGTGCTCGCGTGCTTCCGAGGCGCGGCGCGCGAGGTCGCGCCGAAGACCGGCGGCCTCTCCCGCGAGGCTTGGGTCCGCGGCAGCGCGGGCTTCGAGGTCTCCCGCGCGAAACGAGAGCGCCTGCCCCCAAGCGGAATGAACCGACGCGAGGGAGGCCAGCGTTCGAGGATCACGCTCGTCGTGGGCGCTCGCCCTGACGTACTCGCGAACGGCGCGCTCGTAGCTTTCCTCGGAGTCTTCCGCGAACGCTGCATCGCCTGCGTCGAGGAACGCGATGGCGGGGTTCTCTCCGCCCCCTTGGAGGTCGTTCCAAAAGAACGCAACGGCGCCGCCCGCCGCGAGCAGCAGAATGAGGAAGAGCCAAAGGCCGACCCGGGACTTCTTGGGGGGGCGAAGCGGTCCCGTGTCTCCGTCGTCGATGTAGAGCTGCCGCCGCGGGCGCGCGCCAACCGTGGGGGCACTCGGGGTATCGAGGGAGGGCGCGCGCGGTGCTTTCGGCCGCTCCGGGACGGTGCCGTCCGCGGGTCGGCCCCCGTCGCTTTGGGTGCGGGCCGGGGGTCGCGGCGGCGGTCGGGTCGGCGTCTCAGGGGTGGGGGTTGGATCCCCGCGGGGCGGACGAGGCGGCGGCGGCAAGGTCGCCGCGTCCGCACGGGAAGGCGGTTTCGGGGCGCTCGGCGGAGACCGGGGCGCGCTCTTCGGCGGAGCGCTCGGCGCCGGCACGCTTGGCGCTGGAGCACTTGGCGCAGGCGCACTGGCAGGAGGCGGCGTCGAAGGCGCACCGCCCACTCCAAAGAGGGTCTGCTTTCGACCGCCCGGAGGGTGAGAGCGCGGTGGTTGAGACCGAACAGGCGGTTGAGAGACGGGCGGCTGAGAGACGGGTGGCGAGACGGGCGGCTGGGAGACGGGCGGCTGCGACCGCGCGGGCGGCGCCGCGGAAGGAGGCGGCTTGGGGAGCGGCGTCGGGTCCTTTCGCTTCGCCGCCTTGGCCGCGCGAAAGAAGGTCTGAAGCTCCGCGATGGCTCCGAGCGGCTTCCAGCCTTCGCCGGATCGCGAGATCTCGTCGTCTTCGTCGACCTCGCCACGGGTGATCCGCTGTTGCAGATCGCGAAGGCTCTCCAGACGTTCTTCCGTCCCGTCCTTCTTGCGGACGATCCACTCCCGTTCGCCAGCGCCGGGTTGTGCGCCCGGCGGATACACCTTGAAGAGGTGCCCGCAGTGGGTGCACTTCACCGTCGTTCCACGATCGGAGACGAGGGTCTCGTCGAACTCATATTCGGTTGCGCACCGGGGGCAGGTGACGTCCATGAGCCCGGGGACGGTAGCATGACCGCCAGGCGATGCAGGTGCTCCTCGTGAGGGCCCGGAAGGGTGCTATAGCGTCGACCGGAGCCGACCTATGACCGTGATCGACGTCACCGACGGAACCTTCGAACGGGAGGTCATGGATGAGCCGAACCCGGTGCTCATCGACCTCTATGCCGACTGGTGCGGGCCCTGCAAACAGATGGCCCCCATCGTGGCGGAGATCGCGAAGGAGCTCTCCCCCCGCCTCAAGGTCGTGAAGATCGACATCGACAAGAATCCGATGTGTGCGCAGATGTTTCGCGCATCGTCGGTTCCGATGTTTGTCGCGATGAAGGGGGGCAAGGTGATCGGCCACCAGCTCGGTGCGGTCCCGAAGGCGGCGCTCCTTCGTCTCGTGGAGGGCGTGGTAGGGCCCGATGAGCGTTCGGTCGACGCGGAACAGCTGGCGGCGCTTTTGGTGAATCGAAAGGCCGTTGCGATCGACCTGCGCAGCCCGTCCGCCTTTGGCCGTTTTCGTATCCCGGGGGCGATCAACCTTCCCCTCGACGAACTTCCGACCCGAAAGGACGAGCTGCGTCGCAGCGACGGCAAGACGCCGGTTCTTTACGGCCGTGCGAACGAGGGCGCGGAGGTAGCGGCGCAGCTTCAGTCCGACGGGTTTGACGTTCGCTTTCTCCAGGAAGGATTTCTCGCCTGGGAGATGGCGGACCTCGAAGTGGAGCGCGGGTGATCCTCGGTCGCCCGTCGGCCCTGAGCGACGCCGGGGAGGGCGTTCGTGTTCGCCTTCTCGTGGTCGGCGCGCTCGACGACCTCAAAGCGCTGCGCTTTGCGCGCGACGCGGCCGAGGCGATGGGCCTCGATCTCTGGGTGCCTCCCGAATGGGCGGATCGCGGGCGGGTTCAGACGCCGGAGGACGCGGCGAAAGGCGTCCACGACGTGGTCGCCGTCGGGCTCGCATTCCGGCGTTTTGATGCCGCCCTTCGGGTCGTGATCACCAGCGGGATTCCGCGAACTCGCTGGCGCGATCCTGACTTCGTTGCCCATCTCGAGCTCAGCGATCTCCGACCCGGCGTGGCGAAGGGCCTTGCAGCGTGGCTGTGAGACCGTGAAATCGCTCATGATTTCGGAAAGACTGGAGCCTCTCAGGCGCAGCTGCTAGTTTCGCCGCGCCCCGGGTCGCGGCGTTTGATCGCGGCGTTGATCGAGAGGGGTGTTTTCAGCCGCGAGGGCCGCCCTCGCAGGAGAACCCATGGCGGATAAGCCCGACTACATCCCTGGCCTGGCCGGGGTCCCCGCAGCTCGCTCGAGCGTGTGCCTGATCGACGGAACCATCGGAAAGCTGCAGTACCGCGGCTATCCCATTGAGGAGCTTGCCGCGCAGTGCTCCTACGAAGAGGTCGCCCACATGCTCCTCTTCGGCGCGTTGCCGACCGAGAGCGAGTTGACCGCCTTTCGCGACGAACTCGCGAGCCGGCGAAAGCTGAAGTTCCGCATCGTCGATGTGCTCAAGCAGCTTCCGGAAAGCGGCCACCCGATGGACGCCCTCACGGCGGCCGTCGCGGGCTTCGGTATGTTCTACCCCGGCGATCACGTCGCGGACCTGGACGAGCGACGCCTCGCATCGGTTCGCCTCCTTGCAAAACTGCCGACGGTGGTCGCCGCCTGGCACCGCATTCGACGAGGCGACAATCCCATCGAGCCGCGGAGCGACCTCGGACACGCGGCGAACTTCCTCTACATGCTCGAAGGCGAAGAGCCGGACGCGCTCCTCGTCAAGGTGATGGACGTCGCGCTGACCCTCCACGCCGAGCATTCGATGAACGCCTCGACGTTCACCGCACGCGTCACCGGTTCGACCCTTGCCGATCCCTACGCCGCAGTCGCGTCCGCCATCGGCTCGCTCGCTGGGCCTCTACACGGCGGCGCCAACGAGCGCGTCCTCTCGATGCTTCGCACCATCGACGACTCGAGCGCCGAGGTCGTGCGTCGCTGGGCCGAAGATCGGCTCGCCCGCAAAGAGAAGATCATGGGCTTCGGGCACCGGGTCTACAAAGTCAAAGACCCGCGCGCCGCGATTCTCCAGGGTCTCGCAACACAGCTCTTCGAGGAGTACGGCTCGACGCCGATCTACGCGACGGCGGTTCAGCTCGAAAAGCAGATGGCGGAGCTGGTCGGCCACAAGGGCATCGCACCCAACGTCGATTTCTACTCCGGCATTGTGTACGAGAAGATGGGGATTCCCACGGATCTCTTCACGCCCGTTTTCGCCATCGCGCGCGTTGCGGGATGGTTGGCGCATCTCCTTGAGCAGCTCCAAGACAACCGAATCTTTCGGCCGACTCAAATCTGGGTGGGCGAGGCGGACCGGACGGTTCCGCCGATGGGTCAGCGCTAGCGCGCTCTGGTTTGCGGCCTGCGGCGCCCCGTCGCCTACGCAGGACCCGCCGCAGCCGGACCTCGAAGTCTTCGTCGCGGGAGACGGATTCCTCGACCGGTTTCGGGACGCCCTCGAAGTGCCCCTCTGGCAGGAACTCGTGCCGGAGGGGGGCGCATCCGTGCTGCGCGACTTCGTCGATGTTCCGAACGTCGATGTTTCAAACGGGCGACGAAGTCGGCGGCTTTATCTCGCCCGCGTGGACGGCGAGGTGGTGGCGGCGCTGGAGAACGATTCAGGACAGGTCACGCGACTTGGAAATCCCGCGCTGCGTCCCGCCCCCTGGGTGATCGACCGCCTTCGTCAAAAGCGGAAGGCAGGAGCGGTCTTGCGGGCGAGTTCGGCAGAGGTCGCGCGATGGGTGAGGAACGCGACCGAGCTTTGGTCGGAGCAGCGGCGCTACCTTCTGCGCGACGTCCACCCGCGCTGGCGCGACGCGGTCGCGACGATCGAACTTCCGGAGGTGCCTACGGGCGACCTCGAGGCGAACCTCCGGGTGACGTCGCGCGGCCTGGAACTTCACGTTGCGTTCGGGGCGGCATGCGAGGCGACGGCCGGCCGTGCGCACGCCCTGCCTCGAGGGACTGCGCTCGCGTCACCCTCAGCGGGCGCCGGATTTGACGAGGTTCCCTACGCGTGGGGCGACGTCGACCTTTGGCTCGACGCGGCCGGCTGGTCCGCGGGGGAAGCACCGGCCCCGACCGTCAGCGCGTGGTCCGCAGACCTGCGCTACGGCGAGTGGATCTTCGTCTCTCCGGGACGCGTCCGGCAGCTTCTCGACCACGCGATGGGGCAGCCGGTTCAGGCCGCCCCCTGGTGGCGTGCCGGCGCGCGTCCCACCGTCTTCGACTACCAGCGCTGCGAGGGGGGCTTCGTGGGAACCGTTCGCGTGGAAAGCGCGGCCGCGCTCGCGAACCTTTATATCGCTGCCTCGCGACACCTTCGCTAGCGTCAGCAACCCGGGACGACGCCGCCCTCTTCGAGGGTCACGCGGAGCTGGAGGCGCTCAAACGTACCGGGCGTACTGTGCACGCGGCAGTCGCTGTCGAGCATGATCGCCTCCGCGCGAAAGGGCAGGGCGGCGAGCATTTCGAGGGCTCGCTCCGGACCCAGGACAAACGCCGCGGTCGAAAGCGCGTCCGCGTGCAATCCGTTCGGCGCCATGAGGGTGATCGATACGGTTCGATTCACGGGCAGCCCGGTTCGCGGATCGAGAATGTGGTGCCAACGCTTGCCTCGTTCGTCGATGAAGAAGTGCTCGTAGTCACCGCTGGTGCTGATCGATACGTCCTGCGCTTCAAAGAACGCGAAGTACTCGTCCCCGCGCCGCGGGTGTTGAATGCCCACACGCCACGGGCGAGGACCGGCTTCATCCGGGCGAAGGCCGCGAACTTGAACCTGTCCGCCGCCAAAGAGCATGTAGCTTTGAATGCCGGCGTTTCGAAGGATCTCGCCCGCGCGATCGAGGGCGTAGCCCTTGCCGATGCCCCCCGTTCCGATCGCCATGCCCTCTCGCTCGAGCAACACCGAGCGCGCGCTTTCGTCGATGGTGATGTCCTGGTAGCGAATCAGGCGAAGGCGCTGGCGAACGTCGGAGCGCCGCGGAATGCGCTGCCGCCCAGGACGAAAATCGTAGAGACCCCGAAGGGCGGCCCAGCTCAGGTCAAACGCGCCCTCACTCCAGCGTGAGACGTTGACGCCCGCGCGCACGACCTCGAAGACGTCGGGGGAGACCGACACGGCGTCGCTTCCGGCCTGCTGGTTGATTCGCGAGATTTCGCTGTCTTCGCGCCACTCGCTGAGCACCGTCTCCAGTCGCTCGAGCTCGTCGAACGCGGCCGCGACCGCCGGGGCAGCAACCTCGGGGTCGGCGTCGACGCGAATGATGAAGACCGTGCCCATGAGCGGACGGCTGCGCGTGAAGAGCTCTCGACGAGCGGGCTCGGCGGCCGGCTCATCGGCTTCGACCTCGACCGTCTCCACGATTTCGTTCGTCTCTCCCCCGCAGCTGAGGAGCGCGAGCGCGACGACCGTTCGTTCCATCAGGAGCCTCGGCGAAGCCAACATCGCCTGGACTGTGGCACAGAGCGCAGCCGGAATCACCGCAGACGCGAAGCCGCTCGTTTTTGTGGCGAATCCCACTACGATAGCGGGGTGCGCTCGGTGCTCCTCCTCGTGTTGGCGTCTACCTTCGTGTGCGGAAGTGCGCTCGGCGCTCATGCGCTTGGGGAGGCAACCCGCGTGGAGATTCGCGGGGTCGATGTGGGCCAGCCCGAAGCGCGTCCGACGGCGCGACGTCGCCTGGCCTGGGAAGTTCGAAAGCGAACGAGCATCGAAACGCGACTTCAGCCCTCGCGCTCCCGGCTCGACGATCCCGCGATCTTCGAGGCGCCATTACTCTATTGGTCCGGCGAGCAGGCCTTTGCGCCCCTTTCCGATCCCGAGATCGTGGGCCTACGGCGCTTCGTCGAGTTTGGCGGCATGGTCATCATCGACGACGCCGATCCCGCGGACGATGGGTTCGACCGATCCATTCGCCGCGCCCTGGGACGCGCGTTCGCGGACACGCCCCTCGCGCCGCTCCCCGCGGACCATACGGTCTACCGCTCGTTCTTCTTGCTCAACCGTCCGGTGGGGCGCGTGCGCGGTCCCGCCGCGCTCGAAGGGGTGATTCGTGGTGGTCGCGCAGCGGTGGTCTATTCGCGACACGATCTCGGCGGCGCGTGGGCGCGCGACAACCTGGGCACCTGGCAACACACCGTGACCCCCGGCGGCGACCTACAACGCGAGAGAGCGATTCGTCTCGGCGTCAACCTCGTCATGTACGCGCTCTGTTTGGACTACAAGGACGATCAGGTGCACGCGCCCTTCATCATGCGAAGGCGCGCAGGGTCTCCATGAGCACGGAGGAGCGATGCCTTCCGACGTGAGCTTCGGGGCCGTGCACCTCGGCGTTCCGGGCGGGTGGATCACCGCGGCCGTTCTCGCAATCGCGTTCGGCGCGCTGGTGATCTGGGAGTTTCGCTCGGAGCGGGCGTGGCTCTCGCGCGGCCTGCGGATCGCGACCGCCGCGCTTGCTGTGCTCATCGCGGTGCAGCCCCGGTGGACGCGGGTGCAGCTCGAGCGAACCCAGGGTCGTCTCGCGGTGCTGGTGGACGGTTCCCGGAGCATGAGCATCGGACGGCCGGCACGAGCGGCCCGCACTGCGGAACTCCTCACTCGCTGGGAAGGGCAGGTCGACGAAGCGGCGCTGCTTCGTTTTGGCAGCTCGCTGCAGGCCGTTCCCTGGGACGAGTCGGCGACAGCACCCCGCGATGACGAAAGTCGGCTGGAGGCCGCCCTCGAAGCGCTCACCGAAGGACCGGACGCGGAAGGCCTCGGCGGAATCGTCGTGGTGTCCGATGGAGCGTTGCCGGACTCCCTCGAGGTCGACGACGAGGTTCGCATTCACGCCGTCCACGTCGGGGAAGACGAGCTTCGAGACGACAGCCTGGTCGAAGTGCAGGCGGATCCGATGACCTTTCTTCGGCAGCCTGCACAGGTTCGCGTCGTCGTTCGCTCCTGGGGCGGGGAGGGCATTCGTGTTCCTGTCACCCTTCGCAAAGGCGCCGAGGTTGTCACTGAGACGATCGTCGATGTACCGGCGGGCGGACAGACCGAAGTCGAGCTTCCGTTTACGCCTCGACGTCTCGGCCGCTCGGTTTACCGCGTCTCGATTCCGATCGCGGAAGGAGACGCCGTTCCTGCCAACAACGAGCGGGCCTTTCTTGTTCGCGTGAGTCGGGATCGTCTTCGCGTGCTTCTCGTCGCTGGGGAACCGACCTGGGACGTTCGCTTTCTTCGCGCGTTTCTCAAGCGCGATCCCTCGATCGATCTCATTTCGTTTTTCATTCTCCGCACGACGAGCGACATGACGATGGCGTCGCCGGATGAGCTCGCGCTGATTCCCTTTCCAACCGACGAACTCTTTCGGGAGCACCTCGGATCCTTCGACGTCGTTCTTTTTCAGAACTTCGACTACGGCCCCTACCAGATGGGCCCCTACCTCCCGCGCATCCGCGACTATGTGCGCCGCGGCGGTGCCTTTGCGATGGTCGGCGGCGACAAGAGTTTTTCGAGCGGCGGCTACGCGGGAACGCCCCTCGAAGCGATCCTTCCGGTCGATCTCCTTCCCGCGTCCACGCCGCCATCGCGAACCGTGGTGAGTGGGCGCTTTTCCCCGAAGGTGGTCCCCGACCGGATTCGTCATCCTTTGGTTGCGCTCGGACCGGACGGTCCTGCATCACTCGCCCGCTGGGACGCGCTGCCGCCCCTCGAGGGCGCCAATGTGGTGGCGCGCGCCCGTCCGTCCGCGACGACGCTGATGACCCATCCAACGCGCCGCGGCGGGGGCGGGCTCTTGCCCTTGCTCGTGCTCGGTGAAGCAGACCAGGGAAGGGTCCTCGCGTTCATGGCCGACACGAGCTGGCGATGGGGAATCGCGGCCGGTGGCTCGACGGGTGACTCCTCGTCCTTTGAACGGTTTTGGGATCGCGCGCTTCGCTGGCTCGCTCGCGACCCGTCCCTCGAGCCGGCGCGCATCACGACCGACCGAGAGCGCTATGGCCCGCAGGCGGCGGTACGTTTGCGCGCGCTGCTTCGCGACGAGTCCTACCGCCCCATCGCCGCAGAGGAGGTGACGCTCCTACTCCGTGGCCAAGGGATGGATGGATCTTCCGCCGCGGTGGTCACGGACGCCGAGGGGCGTGCAGAGGCCACCCTCGAGGGCGCGCTCGTTCCCGGGGCGTACGAGGCGGTCGCGCTTCGCGGCACCGATGTCCTTTGCCGCGAGGAGTTCGTGGTGGAGGCGGGAGGCGACGAGATGGCCGACCCGCACTCCCGGGAGGATGGACTTCGCGCCCTCGCCGAACGAACAGGTGGCCGCTTTGTCGCGTCGCCGGAGGACGCGCCGAGCCTCACCGACTTTGACGCGACACGCACATCGCGGCGAAGCGTTGAGGAATTTGCGCCCCTCGCTCACCCTGTGGTCATCGCGCTCGCGGCGCTTTTCTTCTCCCTCGAGTGGTGGATTCGCCGTCGACGCGGCGCCCGATAGCGCCTCTACATCGCGGGCTCGGTGCAAACGTCCGCAAAGGTAATGTCGAGGGGCAACGACAAGCTTCCGACCACCTGAAGCGGCGCTTCGGTCGCCTCCGGCGAGCAGTCGACGAGCGTCATGTTGAAGTCGGCCGCCTGCGTGCCTCCCTCTCCGTCGAGAAAGTCCCAGGTGACATCGCCATCCGATCCGTCGTTGCAGTTGCCCCAGATGATCGATTCGCCCGCCGCGCCGGCCGGCTCGATGTAGCGAACGGCGAGCGCTTCGGAAAACGCGATTTGAATGGGCGCGCCCACGGGGATGAGTCCTTCCGCGATTTCGTCCGCGGCGGCGACGAAGACGACCCGGCGTCCAATGCCGAGGGAGCAGTTTGGATCTTCCGTCAGGACGACCACCACCTCGGCGAGGCCACCGTCGCAGGAGTTCGGGTTAAACGTGACGAAGCCGGACTGCGGGACGAAGTCGACCGGGGTGCCGCCTTGGGTGATGACGACGCGATTGACGATGTCTCCCGCCGGGACCTCCACGCAGGTCGGCACCACGCCACCGTCGGTGGGACCCGCGTCCGTTTCGGCAACGCCTCCATCTCGACCGCCGCCCACGCCGCCTCCGGTTGGGGGCGGGTTTCCGCCGATGGGTGCCGGAGGTGCGGGGTCCTCGGAGCCGCAGGCGACAAGGCTGAGCGCGAGGAAAAGGGCAAGTCGCATGGGTCTCACGGTAACGAGGGACGCTCGGGAGGGCCACGAATTGACAACCATGGAGAAAGAGTCGCCCCCGGGTCGAGGTCGTGACCGCCAAAGACCCGCGCTCGCGTTCGAAAAAACCGAAGCGGGCGCCCCAAAATGCTCAGCTCTTGGCGAGATGGCGGCGGATGATGCGGAGGAGCTCCTCGGCGTCGGTCGGCTTGGTCAGGTAGGCATCCACCCCGGCGTCGAAGCCGCGAATGCGGTCAATTCGCTCTTCCTTTGAGGTGACCATCAGGATCGGGATGTCCCGGTAGGCGTCCAGCCCGCGCAGGCGACGCGTGAGCTCATACCCGTCCATTCGCGGCATCACGACATCCGTCGAGACCAAATCGAAGCTGCCCTCCCGCGCTCTCGCGAGACCATCGGCACCGTCTCGGGCGGTGACCACGTCGAAGCCTTCCCGCTCGAGGGTGCGCCGAATCGATTCGCGAATCACGTCGGAATCCTCAACGACTAGGATGCGCTTGGCGTCCGCCGACACCTCTGAGGTGGGCGCCTCGACGAGCTCCTTGGCAGCGTCCGGGTCGGTGACGGCCATCGCCACCAGCGCCGGAACATCCAGAATAATGGCGGGGCGGTCGCCGAGAAGCGTCGCGCCCGCCGCGCCCGGGAGCCGACGGATCAACGTTCCGAGCGTCTTGAGCACAACCTCTCGGCGGCCGAGAAACTCGTCGCAGGCGAGACCCACGCGCTGGTTTCCGATTTCGACGAGCACGACCGCGAGGTCTCCGCGAAGCCCGGTCGCGCCCTGAAGGCGGAGCAACCGGTCGATCCGCAGGAGTGGAACCTCCGCGCCGCGAAGGAGAAGCGTTTCCTGGTGGCCCGTGAGGCGAATCGTTTCCGGAGACACCGCGAGGGTCCGCCGCACGAGATCAAGGGGGACCGCGAAGGTCTGTCCCGCGACGCGAAGCAAGAGCACCTGAACGATCGCGAGGGTCAGGGGAAGCCGCAGCTCGAAGGTCGTGCCGCGGCCGAGTTCCGAGTCGACGTGCACCGTGCCTTTGAGCCGACTGATCGTCTCGCGCACCACGTCCATCCCTACGCCGCGTCCCGAGAGATCGGACACCCGCTCCGCCGTCGAAAACCCCGCGTGAAAAATCAGGTCGTAGACCTGCTGGACCTCGAGCTCTTCCGCGGCCTCTTTGGACACGAGCCCCCGCTCGACCGCTTTGCCCCGAACCTTCGCGGGATCGATTCCCCGGCCGTCGTCCCCGATTTGAACCACGATTTGATTGCCGCGATGGAACGCGCTGAGGCGCAGCGTTCCCTGCGGCTCTTTGCCGGCTGCGACGCGCTCGCTCTCCGGTTCCATGCCGTGGTCGATGGCGTTTCGAACCAGGTGCATCAGCGGCTCGTCGAGCTGCTCCACGAGGACCTTGTCGAGCTCGGTGTCTTCGCCCGTAAGCTCAAGGCGAACGTCTTTGCCGAGCGGACCCGCGATTTGGCGCACCGTGCGGTGGTACTTCGACCAGCTCCGCCCAACGGGCACCATGCGCAGCTTCATCACCTGATCGCGAAGCTGCCCCGACACGAAATCGAGCTGCTGATGGGCGTGCTGGAGTTCCTGCCGGAGGGAGTCGAAGGCGCGCTGCACCCGGCCGAGCTCCGTCGCAAAATCCTGAAGACGAACCGGTCCACTCCGCGCGCTACTTCGCGTGCCACGCCGGGCGCCACGGCGCTGCGTTTCGATCTCCCGCGCGAGCCCGTCGAGGTCTTCGATACCCGTCTGCACCTGACCCTTCGAGAGGACGAGCTCCCCCACCAGGTTCATCAACTCGTCGAGTTTGGCGAAGTCGATGCGAAGCGTTTGCTGGACGCGCGCGCTGGCGGGTTCCTGGGAGGTCGCGGCCGGCGCCGTCGTCGGCGCAGGGGAAGTTCGCGGACCCGGCGCGCGCAGGCGACCGATGGCACCCTGAACATCGACGTCGATCGGCGCGCGATCCGCCGCGCGCTGCACGATCGCGACAAGCACGTCGAGGGTGGCGAGGAGCGCGTCGATCACCGGGCGGTCGACGCTTCGTTTCGCGTCGCGGAGCTGTCCCACGAGATCCTCGGCCGCGTGGGCGAGGCGCGCCATCTTGCTCAGGCCGACGAAGCCGCTCGAGCCCTTGAGCGTGTGAAGGTCCCGAAAGACGGCGCGTAGAAGTTCCGGATCGTCGGGGCGGCCCTCGAGCTCGATGAGGCGGTCCGAGAGTGACTCGAGGCGGTCGTGGCACTCCTCGAGGAAGGGGTCGATCATGTCCTCGTCGACCGTGGGCTCCCAGGTGCTGTCGTCCGCAACGGGCGCTGGAGGGAGGATCGACGGTGGGGGCGGCGCGAGGGTGCGAAGAGCGTCGGTTGCCGCCCGGATGGCCCCCGCGTCATAGCGCGCGCCGGACTCGTCGGCGTTTTCTAGGTCCGTGAGCGCCTGCGTAAGCGCCTGAAGACCGGCGGCGAACGCCGCGTCGTCCCGCGTGGGCGATTCCGCGGCCACAGCAAGGGCGGTGACGAGCGTCGCAAGGTCTTTCATGTCGAGGGCGCCCGCGTCGAGGGCGATCGCCTGGAGCGGACCTGCGGCTTCCGCGGGAGCACCCGCCTTGACGGCGTCGCTGGCCTGCGTGAGAAAGGGCGCCGCGTCCGCGAGAAAGTCGGCTAACACGAGAGCCTCCGAACGCGCGCCGGTGGACAGACGCCGCCGCGCCGCAAGAAGCGTTCGATGCCGACGCTCGACACCCAGAGAACGAGTGTTCGGCCGTCTTCCTGAAGCGCCTGCGCCCCGCGGGCGAGCTCGCGGGCAACACCCTCATCCGCAAAGCGGAGCTCGCGCAAATCGAGGTCCGTTCCGCGCCCCTCGAGAAGGGCGGCGATGACGTCGTGGGCGGTCTTTCGGCCGCGCGCCCCCGAAAGGTTGCCGGTCAATCGCAAGGGGCCGGTCGCTGCCGGACGCTTCGGCCACGGCGCTGGTGTCGCTTCAGCGGGTGCAGCGGGCGGAGGCCTCACGGACGCTGGTCCCACGCGCCGGTAGAGGACTCCCTCATCGGTTCGCAGCGCCTCCAGGCCGTCGTGGCTTTCTACGCGGTCGGCGTAGCCGAGGGCCACCCACCCAGAGAGACGGACTGCTGCGAAGAGTCCGTCGAGGACGCGCTGCTTCGCTTCGGCATCAAAGTAGATCAGCACATTGCGGCAGAGCACAAGATCCTGATCCCGCGGGTAGGCGTCGCGGAGAAGGTTTCGTCGTTCAAAGCGCACGTGCGCGCAGAGCTCCTTGCTCACCTCGCATCGATCGCCGCGGTCGACGAGCGCCCACTCCCGAATCTCGGGCGGGACGTTGGCGAGACGTTCGGCGTCGTAGGTTGCGGTCCGCGCGTGCGTTAGGGCCGCCTCGCTGAGGTCCGTCGCAAGAATTTCAAACGCGAGATCCGGTTTCGCGTTCCGGACGAGCATGGCGAGGGAGTATGCCTCTTCCCCGCTCGCGCAGCCCGCGCTCCAGATCCGCATGGGTCGACCTTCCGCCTCGCAGCGCGCCGCAATCTCGGGCAGGGCGACTCGCCGAATCGCGCGCAGCTGTCGCGGGTGGCGATAGAAGAACGTTTCCCCGACGCGGAGCGTCTCCACCAGGCGGTCGAGCTCCTCGTTGTCCCGAAGCACGAGCGATGCGTAGGCATCCACGGTTTCGCCCTGGTCCCGCGCCGCGAGTCGTGCCTGCACCCTCGACTCGAGAAGCCACTTTTGTCCCGCCGGAATGCGGAGGCCGGCGCGCGCTGCAACGCGGTCCGTCAAGAGGGCAAAGAGCGCGGGGTCGAGAGCCACTCGCGTCTCCTAGTCGCCAGAACCGAGCTGCGGCGGGCCTTCCTTTGCGGCGATGGCGCCTTCCGCCGACGCCGCAATCCGAAAGCCTTTGACGCTCTCCTCGAGGCCGTGCGCCAGCCGATGAAGATGTTCCCCCTGATCGACCGCTTCTTCGCTTGAGGAAAGAACGTCCTGCGCGATGCGCTGCACCACATCCATGTTGCGTGCGATCTCGTCGCTCGCGACGGCCTGTTCCTGAACCGCCTGCGCCGTGTCTTCCACAACGCCGACCAGCATCTGGAGATCCGCGAGCGTTGAGGTGACGAGTTTGGTTCCTTCCTCGACTTCGCGCGTCCCCGCCTCCATCGCCCGAACGGCCTCGATGGTTTGCTCCTTGATCGTGGCGATCAGATCTTCGATGTCGCGGGCACTCTGCCCGACGCGATTGGCCAGGCCGCTCACCTCGTCCGCGACCACCGCAAACCCACGCCCTTGCTCGCCGGCGTGGGCCGCCTCGATCGCTGCGTTGAGCGCCAGCAAGGTCGTCTGATCCGAAATCTGCCGGATGACTTCGACGATGTTGCCGATGCGCTTGCCGCTCTCGCCAAGGTCGTGAATGCGCGCCGCGGCCTCGTCGACGGTGCTTCGAATCTCGTTCATGCGATCGATGGCCTTGGACACGGCATCTCCGCTCGAGCGCGCGACTCGCGTCGCCTCCGTCGCGTTCTCCGCGACCTGCTGAATCGACGCGCTCAGCTCGGTTACCGCTGCGGTCGAACCCTCGGTCTTCTTCGCCTGCTCTCGCGCTCCTTCGAGCATTTGTCGCGAGGCCGCGCTGATCTCGGCGCTCGATGCGCCGACCTGAAACGCAGCATGCTGAACGCGCGCGGCAAGGTCGTGGGTGTAGGCAAAGACCGCGTTGAGGTTTTCCGCCAGGCGACCGAGCTCGTCCCGCCGGTCGACCCGAAGACGTTTGGTCAGATCGCCGCGTCCTTTGGCAAGATCCTCTGTCGCGCTGACGTAGCGACGAATCCGGCGAGTGATCCAAAACGCGAGCATCCACCCGATGACGAGCGTGAGCAGCGCAAAACCGATTAGAGCGAGGAACGACGATTCGACGCGGGCGCTGAAGTTGCGCGCCTTGAAGTCGCGCTGCCGCATCAAGAAGATCGAGCCGATGTCCCCGTACTCGTTGCCGCGATAGCCCCGAACGTCGTCGTCGTGGTGAAAGTCGAAGATGTGGTCGCCCATGTCGATGATGGCGACCTCTCCATCGCCTTCTCGGGCGGAGGACCAGTTCTCCGGAATCAGCGCCGTTGCGAGGCGGCCGTGTTCGTCTTCCGGAAAGACGGAGGCGAGCACGATGTCGTCCTTGCCGACGAGCGTGAGGAGATGCTGCTTGGTCGGGTTGGGATCGCTCTGCTGTCCGTAGTCCTCCATGATGCGCTCGAAACGCGTGCCGAGGACGATCGCGCCGACGGTCTGACGTTCACTCGTGGGTTCGGCGTCCTCCGTTGCCGGGGGAACCGCGACGTCCGCTTCGATGGGCACCGCGGAGGTCGAGTAGACGTGGCCGCCGATCACGGCGAGCTCGCCCGCGATCGTCATGCCCCCAAGGACGTCGCGGATCAGTCGCGACTGCGCGGTCTCGGAGGGCTCCAGGTCCGCCAGGCCCGGTCCGGCGATGGCGTGGCCGCGCGCGTCGACGACCAGCACCAAATCGGGAGAGGAGGTCGCCGCGAGCGCGTCCGTGAGCTCCCGCGCCGTTCCCGAAAAGCGCGGTGTGCCCATCGTCCCGGCGACGGTGAGACCGCGTCCCGAGAGCGCGGCGTTGCCCGCGAGCGCTTGGCCGAGTCCACGACGGTAGGCGTCGAAGCGGTTGTAGTGCTTGACGAGAAAGGCCCCGCGGCTCGCCTCAACGTGCGCGTCGTAAACGAAGTAGAGGCTGATGCCCGCTTCGATCAACGCGACGATGAAGATGGTGAGCATCACCTGGATGCGCAGACCAAAGCGAACGCCGGTTCGTTTGTCACTCATCGGGACTCCGCAGCGAAGGAAGGGCTCGCGACGCTAACCCTCTCGAATAAAAGGAGCAAGGACGGGGGCATCGAGGACGCGGGCGATGTCGAGGACCGCCAGTGGATGGCTTTCTAGGGAGACCACCCCGTCGATCAGCGCCGGGTCGGCCGCCACGAAAGGAGAGGGCGCGGGGGAGAGTCCGTCTTCCGGGATGTCTCGAATTGGACCGAGTCCATCGACGAGCAGCCCCGCACTTCGGAGCTGATCCTCCACCTCGACGTCGACCACCACCACGCGGGAGCTCTCGTCGCGCCGGTTTACGCCGAGCCCCAACATTTGGGCGATGTCGAGGATCGCGAGGATCTCGCCCCGAAGATTGACGAGCCCGGTGATGCAGGCGGGCGCGCGAAAGACGGGGGTGATCGGTCGGAGTTCGATCGTCTCCCGAACCTGATCGATGGGGACCGCCATCTCGCGACCCCCCACGTGAAAACAAACTAGTTTCTGCTGTGCATCCGGCACGCGCGTGGAGGCTACCGTAGTCCCTTGGAACTGTCAGTCGGACGAGTTCTTCAGGGGAACGTCCTGCGTTGCCTGCCGGTAGGCCCGTCCCTGGGCGAGGCTTACCAGCACGTAACCGAGCGCCACTCCAAATCCGATGGGCGCGACGAGATCGGGGGCGCGAACGAGCAGTCCGAGGGCGAGCGCTCCGGCAAGGTTGGCCGCCGGTGAGATCAATCCGAGCACGAAGCTGCGCGCCCGAAATCGATCGGCGCCGAAGAAGCCTTGGTAGAAGAGGGGAGAGACCGGCGTCTTTAGCGCGTGTTTGAGTTCGCTTTCGGTGAAGCGTGCCGCGAGAGCGCTCGGAAGGGACGCGCCAAAGAACCAGAGGGCACCCTGTGTCACGAGGGTTGCGCCTGCATAGAGCGCGTTGGTTGCGCCGACGCCGATGCGCTGGAGCAGTCGGCCGGTCACCATCAACTGGAGCGCAATGCTGATCGCGTTCGCGGCGGCGGCGTACCACCCGAGCAGGGCGGCGAGCGCAGCCTCGTCGATCGCGTCGAGGATGCTCTGCTGTCCGTAGCGAAGGGTGATGCGCACGAAGACCATCGCGATGGTGGCCACCGCGATCGTGCCGAGGAGCGGCGACTGGCGAAGCAGTGACCAGCCCCGTTTGCGAGCCGCGCGCTCCGCATGAATTGTTTCTTCGGCATCGACGAGGAGCGCTTCTGCGTCGTCGTCGCTCGCTCGATTCGAAAAGTCCGCGTCCCCTTGCGGCGCGCGCGCGGCCTCGACTCGCCGTGCGTCCTGGCCTCGGGTTCCGGCGCGCCAGCGGTGAAGGCGCGAGGGAAGAAACGCGAGCGCAGCCGTGACGACATAGAGCGCCGCCGCGACGTAGAGGGCGTTCACGCCGCCGAAGGCGGGCGCGCCGAGCGCGACAAAGACGCCTCCGATCACAGCGGCCCCACGTGCCCCTGCGTAGATTGGGGCGACCGCTCGTTTGGCGGCGTCGGGACGAAAGTGATCGAGGAGGTAGACGCCCCAGTGGAGTGTTAGCAGCGCGCTCGCGATCTCGTGGACCGCGTACGCGGCGGTTGCACCGACCGGGCCGAGATCGAGAGCAACACGTGCGCCCGCGATCGCGACCGCGTTGAGAAGCGCGATGACGGAGAGTACGCCCCGAGACGAGCGGCGTCGCGCTGTGCGGCTGTAGGTCCACGCAAGCGCGGGGCTCAGCACCGCGCGGGCACCGAGGACATAGGGAAGGGCTTCGGCGCCAGCGCGTGCAAGAAACGCGGACTGGACGAGCGTGTCGGCAACGGTGGTCGACGCGCCGATCGCGCCGTACACGAGCGCCATCCGTGCGACGGCGCCACCTTCACCGGGCTCGAGTCCGAGGATGCGCGCGATGCGGCCCATCGCCTACGCCCAGAGCAAGAGTAGCGCCGGGACGAGGATCCCCATCAGGATGCAAACGACGCCCGTGTAGCCGATGATGTCACGAGCGCGCAGGCCCATGATGCCGAGAAGAGGGAGCGCCCAAAACGGCTGCAGCATATTCGTCCACGCATCGCCGTACGCGAAGGCCATCACGGTCACCGCCGGATCGACCCCGAGATCGTTTCCCGCCTGGAGAAGCACCTCCCCTTGCACGGCCCATTGTCCACCGCCGGATGGAACGAAGAGGTTCACCGCGCCTGCGGACGCGAAGGCCATGAGCGGAAACGTCGTGGCCGAAGCAACGGACGCGAACGCCTGACTCATGCCCGTGATGAGCCCCGACGCTTTCATCAATCCGAGGATTCCAAAGTAGAAGGGGAACTGAACGATGATGGCGCCGGCGCCGCGTGCACCGTCCGCCACTGCCGCGACGTAGCGGCGCACGCTTCCTTGTCCGGCGAGACCGAGGAAGAGAAAGAAGAGGTTGACGAGGTTGAGGTCGAGAGAACGCCGACCGGTCGCCCACGCGCCAATCACCAGCGCGATCGCAGCGAGACCCACAACGCGACCCACGAGAGGAGACTCCTGCAGCCAGTTTGCGATGCCCGGATGTGCTTCGGTCTCCACCGTCTCCTCCGTGGCAGGAAGATCCGCCGGCTGCATTTCCTCCTCGTGGCGAGGGGCCATCAGGTAGAACGCGAGCGGAATCGCGACGCAGAGGGTCCCGGTCACGAGAAGGTTGAGCGGCGAGAGGAGTGTGTCACCAATCGTGAGGGTGCCGACGATCTCCGCGGCGAAGTGGCCTTCCTCCGCAACCTTCAGCGGCGCGGATCCCGAGAGTCCGCCGTGCCAGACGGCGAGCCCCGCGTACGCCGCGCCCCCGAGAAGCGGATAGTGGATCGTGCGGCCTTGTCGCTTTGCCTCGCGCCCAATTTCACGGGCGACAAACGCGCCGACGATCGCTCCAAGGCCCCAGTGCACGATCGCGGAAAGGCACGCGACGAGCGCTACAAACGCGGCGGCGGACGCAGTTGAAAAAGGAATGCGTCCAAGGCGCACGACGAGCCCCTGCACCGGCGGACTGAGCGCGAGGGCATGACCCGTGACGAGAACGAGACACATCTGGAGCGCGAACGCGAGAAGAGGCGCACTCGAAAAGCCATCGAACCAGCCGCTCGCGAGCGTCCACCCCACGTCGGGCGCGTCCGAAACCAGCGCCCCGATCGCCGCGGTCAGAAGGGTAAGCAGAAGCGCGAGAACAAAGGGGTCGGGCACAGCGCGTGTCGCCACCCGCGTCAGAAACGCGCCGAGGCGTGCGATCACGTAGTGATCCGATCGAGCGCCCGGTGAATCTCTTCGGCGACTTGATCGGGCTCTTCGCCCATCTCGAGAGGAAGGTTCGGATACTTGCTCGCAAAGGCGAGCCGCTCCTCGTGGTACGCCGCCTTGAACTCCGTGAACTTCAAGCCGTGCGCGGTGCTGATCACGATCACGCGCTCGTCTTCCCGGATCGTCTTGGCGGCGATGAGCTTTTCCAGACAGGCGAGTGCCACACCCGTGTGCGGGCAGTTAAACATGCCCGTTCGATCCGCCCGCGCGACTGCATCGGCGAGCTCATCTTCGGTTGCCTGCTCCACCACGCCGCGACACGCCACGAGCGCTTTGACCGCTTTGGGAAGCGAGACGGGATTGCCGATCCGAATCGCCGAAGCGAGCGTTTCGCCCGCCTGAATCGGCTCGAAGTCCGCTTCGGTGAGGTCGCGTCCTTCCGCCTGCGCACGCTGGTAGGCGAGAAAGAGCGGGTTCGCGCGGGCGGCCTGACAGCAAACGATGCGGGGGAGTTTCGAGATCAGGCCAAGCTCCTGCATCTCCAAAAAGCCCTTCGCGATCGCAGATACGTTGCCGAGGTTTCCGCCCGGCACGAGCACCCAGTCCGGAACCTCCCAGTCGAACTGCTGGACGACCTCCATGCTGATCGTTTTCTGACCTTCCACGCGCAGGCTGTTCATGGAGTTCGCGAGGTAGATGCTCTCGTCTTGCGTGAGGCGCTGCACGACCCGCATGCATCCATCGAAGTCGGTATCGAGCGCGCAAACCATCGCCCCGTTCGCCATGGGCTGAATCAGCTGCGCTGCGGTGACCTTTCCTTTGGGCAGCAGCACCACGACGGGAATTCCAGCCGCGGCGCCGTAGGCCGCGAGCGCCGCTGAGGTGTCTCCCGTCGAGGCGCAGGCGACGGCCCGGATGCTTTTCCCCTCGCTGATCATTTGCTTCACCGAAGAGACCAGCACCGTCATACCGAGGTCCTTAAAGGAACCTGTGTGGCTCGTCCCGCACTGCTTGACCCAGAGATCCGGGACGCCGAGCTGCCTGCCGTAGCGCTCGGCCCAAAAGAGGTTCGTGTTCCCTTCGTAGAGCGAGACAACGTTCTCGGGGGCGACGAGGGGCTGCACCCATTCGTGCTTGGACCAAACGCCGGAGCCGTAGGGCCACACGTTGCGGCCGCGGCGTTCGTCGAAGACCCGCATCCACGCAGCGGGTGCCCGGCCGCGGAGCGCATCCATGTCGTGCACCACCTCGAGGAGCGCCCCCGACTTTGGGCAACGGTAAATAACCTCGTTGAGAGCGTAGCGTTCGGGATCGCCCGTTACGCTTTGAAACCACGCATTGGGACGCATGGGGCGCGGTATAGCCTCTTCGGGACCCTTTTGGGAGGGATCAGCGGAGGGCGAAGGCGGCGGCCACGACGACGAGCGCCACGCCGAGCGCTACGACGAGGAAGGGCCAGACGCGAGGCGGGCGGCGGGACGAGAACTCTACGTGGCGAATTCTTCCGTTGTCCGCGTCGACCAAGAGAACTCCGTCGACGTCGAAGGCGAGACTGTATTCGAGGAGCTGCCGCCGGGTCGCAGCGGTGAGTCGAGCGGCCTGTCCCGTCTTGGCGTCTGCGACGAAGCGGCGTCCTTGGCGGCGCACGAGAAAATCTGCGGTGAGGGTGGTGACCTGCGCTGTGTCGTCGACCCAAAAGCGCCACCGGACGCGCGCCTGGCGAGCCACGATGCGAAAGCCTGCGGCGCGCAGCGTGGTCTCTGCACGGGCTTCCCCTGCACGTCCCGCCTTGAAATTACGGCGAATTCGGGATCTTGGGACGCGCTTCGCCCGCCAAAGCCGGATGGTTTGAAGCGCGCTCATCACCCCTGCGAAAGCTACGAGGAGCCACGGGTAGAGGGATTGATCGATGGGCACGCTGCCTGATCGGGCCCGAGGTTCCTCGGCTGCGTCAAGAAAACGACAGAAAGCACGCCTGAAGAATCAAACAAATAGTTTGTCGATATTTCAAACGTAATACTTTTCATTTTCGGATCGCATGACGCAGTGCGTAATCCTTGCGCGACGTAAGAGAAATGCGTTTTACCCCTAGTTTTCGTGCGTGCTGTGGAAAACTGTGGATAGTTCCCCACGCGTGCTGTGGATTAAAAAAGATGCTTTGAAGCGTCTTTTTTTGTTGCACTGACCTCCGGAATCCAACATAGTGATTTTCGAAGGGCGCGGGACATCGCGTCCGCGAGTTTGAAAACAGAAAAGGTCGCTGACACGTTTCGACGTCGAGGGGCTTCGCGCGGACATCGGTCCGGCATCAGTGGTGCTGCAAAGCAACGTTGGTGACGGAATCGAGTGCAAACGGGCTTCGAAGACGGCTCCCTTGTTCAAGCCAGAGCTTCGGCGATGGTGCGAAGGAGCTTGCGGGAGAGATTTCGCAGGGAGGTTCGGGCGCGACGCTGAGTTTCGATTCAGCGGAGTGAACGGGCGTTGGAGGAGTGCATTGGGAACTGCTCAATGCATGCTGAGCGTGTCTCGCGCTTGTTCGTTTTTGTACGGCGAGAAGATCGTCTGGGCTTGTCTCAGAGGGATTCGCGCAGTCGGAGGCGGGCCGGTTGGTCAAGGATTGCCGCTCCCAAGCGGTGAAGAGAGGCCAGCAGAAAAAGGCGTGCGCGTACGAAGACTGCATGGGGGCGGTGTTCGGAGTTCGAGGGTGTCTGAGATTTCGGTCTCAGAGATTCATCGGGTGAAGGATGCTCCTTGGTGGAAATCGTGCGTGGCTAGTTCCTACTGGGACTACTGGTGAAAGCCGGGGCTAGGCTCGCGGGAGTGCTCGCGAGCTGCGGTTGCTGCAGACCGACTTCGTGAGGAGGGAGTGTTCGCTCTCACCCACGGGGAAGGAAAGGCTTCTTGGTGAAGAAGGCGATGCGCATCACGGCACGTTCGACAGTCCACAAGCTTGCTTGTCGGGCAGACGTCGAAAGTGTGGCGCAACGCTGAACACACCTTGGCACGTTGGGGATTGAAGGGTCCGGGGTCGAGAGACCAGGGGTATCTTCAATGGTCGCGTGTGACGGAGGTCAGCGGGGATGACCTCTTCTGCGGAAGCGAAGCTGAGGGATCAGTGGAGTGGAAGCGTGCGAATCGACAACGTTCGCGAGGAAGGGGCAGAGCCAAAGTCGGATTCGACGGGTGCGTGATTCGTTGAACCGTTTCCGGGGGCCGATGCGCTAACGCGCGAAACGGGCGTACGCGAGTACGAACGCTTCGATTGCTGGAGTATCGGGACCGGGAGAGTGAACGCAGCAGTGGGTGCATCGTCACTTTGAAAATTGAAAGATGGTAGGTCGCATTCGTCGATCAAAGACATCCAATGTCCATCGAACGATGGGAGCGCGCATTCGCGTCGCAAACACGTTCGTAGGTTGGGTCTGAGTCGCCTGTCCAAGAGTGGAGCCGCAAGGCTTCGCACGAGGACTCCGAAAGGATCGACGTGCTCCGCAAGGAGTACGGCGAGGTGAGGAAGGCCAGCTGGTGGTTCCGATGAGACTGGAGACAGTCACGTTGGAGCGCCTCGTCGCACGCAACCCTTCGGGGAAGCGGCGGAAGCTTCGGCCGCGTCACGGCGCGGTTTGAGCGGGAGTTCAGTGCGAGATTTCGTACGGAGCAAGAGGTCTAGCGGAAGCGTGCGAGGTAGCCTCGAAAGAGGAGATTTCGTCCGAAGAGCTAACTGTGGACTGACGAACCATGACGAACGAACCCCTCGCGGGGGTCGTAGCTAGCAAACGTTAGTCGTCATGGAGCGAGGCCTTTACGGAGAAGCCTGCGAGGGCCAACCGGAAGGGTGAGACCTTCTTCGTGAGGAGGAGGAAGCAAAGCGCTGGGAGCGAGCAACGCTTTCGGCAACGGTGTTGGACGTTCAACGTCGTCTCTCGAGAACTCTCGAGAGTCGGTGGTGGAGGAATAGCATCGGCTGTTCGTGAGCTTGGGTGGAATGAGCGTTCGGAGTGCTTGGAAGATACGAAAGTGCGTGGTGGATGCTCTTCGGGGCAGAGATCGCACGCTGGATACGAACCAGGCATGCGTTGGCAATCAAGAACTTGTTCATTCGTGGACGGTTTGGAGGAGCCAACACGCACTTCGGTGCAGCAGCTCCGGTGCGGTGCGTTGGGCAAGACAGTCGCAAGACTGGGCTTAAACGACGCGCGAGCGAAACGAGATTTCGTGATTCGAAAGAACCGCGGGGTCGAGCCGCGAGGAGACTTGTGGTGGGGCAACCCAAGACTTTCGTGCACTCGTCTTCAGGGTGACCTGGAGAAGAAACGGACTCGACTTCTTACTTGGAAGAAGATTCGGAAGAGAAAGAAGAGCAGAATACGACGATAGACGCTTCGATCGAAAGGAACCCGGGCCCTAAACCAGCCAGGCAACCTACCGGTCTAGTGGCGGAGGTTATTTCTACGTTCCGACGAGTGTCGTGAAAACGGCATGCGCGGGATACGAAATCGAATCGTGAGAGTGCGTCTCACGTTCAGCGCAGAGAGATCGTGATGCAAATCATTGGTGTCAAAGCGAGGGGCGAGATGACGATGGGTAGCTCGAAGCGAGCCTGTGCTGCGAATAGGTAAGCGTCAGAAATCGACATGGGGTGATTAAGGCGTGCTCAGCTTCGTCTTCCGAGAGGAACCTTCAAAGGCATCCGTGGTGCTTCTAGCGATCCCGATTTTCGGTCAGCTAGGAGACTCTCTGAGGGCAAGGACAAGCGCAGCGGTCAAGGATTCAGTCTTTTGCGAGGTACGTGTTGAGCTCGTCGGAAACGGCGGCTCGCATCGAAAGTCATCGCGCGAGCGAAGGCAATCGAGTTGAAACGCGCGGATCCGTTGAATACGGAGACATCACAACAACGTCGGTGGAAGCCAGTCGAGTGAAAGACCTCGGCATGACCAACCCGCAACGTAGGTAAGACCAACAGGGAACGTTCTTCGGAACGCGACTTGGTGGAGGAGCCCACGGGCGAGAGAGGGCATTCGCTTTCTCCGTCAGCGAGGATGGAGACCTACCCGAGGACGAGCATGCGCTTCGCAACGTAGGCGAAGCGATGCCGCTTTGTTGTCGCACTGGC
Organism: Myxococcota bacterium; assembly: GCA_039186435.1. Lineage (GTDB taxonomy): Bacteria > Myxococcota_A > Polyangia > Polyangiales > Houyiibacteriaceae > JALVDI01. The sequence continues at coordinate 36,507 of JBCDAA010000012.1, forward strand.
TGCAACCACTTGAGCAATCGAGTGATCGCAGTCGGAATGGCAGCATCGAAGCGGATGTTGCTGGCTCTGGCCAGGGCAGCGCATCTAGTTCGAGTCGATGAGCTTCGAGAGGAGTTCACTCCCTTGGCCCGTTTCAGGAGACTGGGCGGTACACCGAGGGCTTCGGAAACGAAGCGGTAACGAGAACGGCAAGCGGAAGCGACTTTCCGGAAAAGCGGTCAGACCGAGAGGTCTGGCCGCTTTTTCGTTTGGTGCTTCGTTTTCTGTGTCTCGGCGTTCAGGTCGGAGTCCGGCGTCCAGGATCGTTTTTGCATTCGCGACACAGCGTTCGAATCGCGTCATCGCGCGAGAGAACCGCGTCAGGAAATGCTAGAACGTCGCTGGAGCCCGCATGATTCGTATCCTCGTTAGCCTTTCTCTGCTTTGCACAGCCTGTCTTGGAAGCCGCGGCCCCCTCAGCGTTGGCGCGCGTGATGCCGCGGGCGAAGATGGTTCAACGCCTGACGTTGGCACCTTCGACGCCGGCGTGGACTCCGGCCGGCCCGACGTCGGGCGCGATGCCGATCTGCCCGACGTTCCGCCAGGATGCCCGGGCGTACTTCAACGCTGTGGCGAAGAGTGTGTCGATCTTGACGTCGACCTCACCAACTGCGGCGCGTGTGGCGTCTCCTGTCGCGAGAGCGAGTTCTGCGCAGCCGGCGCGTGCACCGACACCTGTCCGCTGACCGTGTGCGGAGACGAGTGCGTCGATCTCACCTCGAGCCCGACCCACTGTGGAACCTGTGGGGTTTCGTGCGGCGCCTCCGGATTCTGCCGCGACAGTCTCTGCACCGACACCTGCCCGGTTCCCCTCCAGCGCTGTGATGAATCCTGCGTCGACACCGCGCTCGATCCCACGAACTGCGGCGCCTGCGGAACGATCTGCACGGTGGACGAAGTCTGTGCGGAAGGAGCCTGCGCCCTCGAGTGCCCGACCGGCACCACCGATTGCGCGGCTTCGTGCGTCGACCTCACCATGAACGACGAAAACTGCGGCGCGTGCGGCGTTCGCTGTCCCGCAGATTCCGTTTGCCGCACCAGTCGCTGCATTCCGATCCGCGACCTCACCGACACGGACGGCGACACCATCGCGGACATCGACGAAGACGCGGAAACTGGCCTCGATTCCGATGGCGACGGCCGGCCCGATTTTCGGGACACCGACACCGACAACGACGGCATTCCGGACGCAGTGGAGGCCGGCGATGACGACGCGGGTACCCAGCCGGTGGACAGCGACCGAGATGGCGTTCCGGACTTTCGCGACGACGACTCGGACGCTGACGGCCTGAGCGACCGGGACGAAGGCGCGAGCGACTGCCTCGACCCCACGCGCTCGGACACCGACGGCGACGGCCAGACCGATCTCGCGGAGGTCACCGCCGGCACCGACCCCTGCGATCCGCTTAGCCGCATTCCCGAGTTCTTTTTCATCCTTCCGACGGATGATCCCAGCGGCGAGAAGGCAGCCACACTGACCTTCGACACCAACATCCGACGCGCCGATGTGCACATCAACGTGGACACGACCGGCTCCATGAACGGCGAGATCAACAACCTGCAGGCTTCCCTCCGAAGTCAGGTGATCCCGGGAATCCGAGACTTCATCCCGGACTCGGCCTTCGGCGCGAGCGAGTACGAGGACTTTCCGATCGGCCCCTTTGGCAATCCCTTCTGCTCGGGGACGAGCGACCGTCCCTTCGGTCTTCTCCAGCAGGTCACCACGTCCACCTCGCGGGTCGATGCGGCGATTCGGCGCCTCGACATGCCCCTCGGCTGCGGCCAGGACCTTCCGGAATCGGGGTACGAGTCGCTTTACCCAATCGCGACGGGGGAGGGCATCAGCTGGCCCGGTGGATCCGTCGCCGCGTTCATGCCGGATGCGTCGACCCCCGGCGGCGGCACCATCGGCGGCGTCGGGTTCCGCGCGGACGCGTTTCCGATCGTGATTCATGTGACCGATGCGGAGAGCCACGTTCCCGAGGACTACCTCGGCGGCGGCATCACTGACGCGCACAGCCGAGACGACGTCGTCACCGCCTTCGGCGACATCTCCGCGCGTCTCATCGCGATCGCGACGCGGCCGGATGCCCGCGATCAGCTGGTGGACCTCGCGCTCGCAACCGAGACGTTCATCCCGCCGACGGGCGGTGACTGCTTTACCGGAATCTCGGGCGCTGCTCGCCGTCCGGAAATGCTGATGGACGGAACCGAGGTTTGCCCGCTGGTGTTCGACGCGCGGGACAACGGCTCGGGTCTCGCGTCCACCCTCGTGGATGCCGTGAACGATCTCGTGACCTCGATCCGTCTCGACACCGTTTCGATTCGCGTGGTGGACGACCCGAACGGCTTCATCAAGGCGACCATTCCCCGCTCCGCGACGCCGCCTCCGGGAGCCGATCCGCCCACGGTGGCAGACCTCGACGACGACTCGATCTTCGACTCTTTCGTTGACCTCACCCCCGGTACGGTCGTGAGCTTTACCATCATCGCGTTCAACGACACCGTTCCTCAGATGGATGAGGATCAGGTGTTCACGGTAACCCTGCAGGTGGTCGGAGACGGCGTCACCGTCCTCGACGAAAAGCCGGTCGTCGTGATCGTCCCCCGCGCGGAGGAGTAGGCACCTGAAGGCGCGCAGGGTCGATGCCGGATTGTGAATCCGCAGACGATCCTGCCCGGCTCGGAAGCCTGGCCCTCCCGCGTTGACGCCCTCGCGAAGCCCCCGAAAGAGCTCGTCGTCGTCGGCCGCATTCCGGCGGGGCCGCGCGTCGCCATCGTCGGCACGCGGCGGGCTGATCGCGCAGCACTCGCGTTTACCGAAACCCTCGCGAAGGACCTCGCACGCCTTGGCGTGTGCATTGTCTCCGGAGGGGCGTTCGGCGTCGATGCCGCCGCGCATCGAGGCGCGCTTGCGGAAGGGTCCACCGTTGCCGTTCTCGCCGGCGACATCCACAACCCGGCGCCGCGCGCTCACGCAGCGCTCTTTGAGGCGGTCCCACAGCGCGGTGCGATCGTGAGCGAACACGAAGGCGGAATCGAGCGCGCCACAGATTTTCTGAAACGAAACCGCCTGATCGCGGCACTCGCGGATGCGACGATCGTCGTGCAGGCGCCGGCGCGCTCCGGCGCGCTGAGCACCGCGCGTCACTGTCTTCGCCTGAATCGTCCGCTCCTGGTGGTTCCGGCCGCGCCCTGGGATCCGCGCGGAAAGGGCAACCTTGGACTCTTGGACAAGGGCCTCGTGTGTCGCGGCGTGAAGGACGTCGCCGAGGTTCTTCGGCTTCGAATCCCGCGGCGCCGCCAACGCGCCCGAAAGAGTGCGCTTCCGCAGGAACTCGCGACGGTGCGCGAGGTGCTCTCGAACGAACCGCGTCACGTCGATGAGCTGGCCCGGGCGCTCGACCGCGACGTCGCACTGCTTCAGCAACAGCTTTTGGCGCTCGTTCTTCGCGGCGAAGCGGTCTGCGAAGATGGGCGCTGGCTGGCAGCTTCCCGCTGAGCTACATCGCCGACGTGACCACGGTAACCGTGATTGGCGCGGGGCTCGCGGGGAGCGAATGCGCGTGGCAGCTCGCTGAGCGCGGCGTGAAGGTTCGCCTCATTGAACAAAAGCCAAAGCAGCGAACTCCGGCGCAGCAGCACGACTTCTTCGCGGAACTCGTTTGTTCGAACTCCTTTCGGGGGGCGGCTCTCACGAACGCCGTCGGTCTTCTGAAGGAAGAGATGAAGCGTGCCGGTTCGCTCATCATGGCCGCAGGTGAGCGGGCACGGGTTCCCGCCGGCGGCGCCTTTGCCGTCGATCGCGAGGTCTTTGGCAACGACGTCACCACGCGTCTTCGGGAGCATCCGCTCATCGAGGTGGTCGAAGCGGAGGCGACTTCGATTCCGGACGAAAGGCCCGTGGTGCTGGCGACGGGACCGCTCACGGGAGACGCCCTCGCAGAGGATCTCGCGGCGCGCATCGGCGAAACGCAGCTGGCCTACTACGACGCGATTGCCCCGGTGGTCGAGAGCGAGTCGATCAACTGGGACGTCGTGTTCAAGGCGTCGCGCTACGACAAAGGTGGCGACGACGCCTACGGCAACTGCCCGCTCACCGAAGAAGAGTACGACGCGTTCCTCGAGGCGGTTCTGGCAGCCGAAAAGGCGACGCCTCGAGAGTTTGAGGAGCTTCGTTATTTCGAAGGCTGCTTGCCCCTCGAAACGATGGCGGAGCGCGGGCGACTGACGCTCGCCTACGGGCCGATGAAGCCGGTGGGGCTCACCGACCCGCGCACGGGGGAGCGTCCGTTCGCGGTCGTTCAGCTTCGCCAAGAGAACGCAGCGGCGACGGCCTACAACCTCGTCGGCTTTCAAACGCGGATGAAGTGGCCCGAGCAAAAGCGCGTGCTGCGGATGATCCCCGGGCTCGAAAAGGCTGAGTTCGAACGCCTCGGGTCCGTTCACCGGAACACCTTTGTCGCGTCCCCGAAAGTGCTCGACGAAGACCTGCAGCTTCGCGCTGTGCCCGGGGTCTATCTCGCCGGGCAGATCACGGGTGTTGAGGGCTACATCGAAAGCGCGGCATGCGGGCTCGTCCTCGGCATTCGCCTCGCGGGAACCCTGAACGGCAACGCGATTCCGCAACCTCCGTCGACAACGGCGCTCGGCGCGCTGCTCTCTCATCTACGCGATGGTGAAAAAGACTTTCAGCCCTCGAACGTCGTCTGGGGGTTCTTTCCCCGCATGCCCGGCAAGAAGATTCGAAAGCGACGGGAGCGACGACAGGCCCTCGCCGACCGGGCCCTGGTCGATCTTGAGACCTGGCTTCCGCTCACCCGCTAACGTCAACGCGCGCGTTCGACTGCTCACTCTTTCGCGAGCGGATGCGATCCGTCGTAGACCTCCATCAACCGGTCGATGCTGACGTGGGTGTAGCGCTGCGTCGTTGAGAGACTCGCGTGGCCGAGCAGCTCCTGGATCGCCCGAAGATCCGCTCCCGCGTCGAGGAGATGGGTTGCACAGGAGTGACGCAGTGCGTGCGGATGAAGATCCGAGCGCGCCGCGCCGAGTGCGCCGTAACGGCGAACGATGTTCTGTACCTGCCGCGGCGTGAGCTGCGTGCCGTAGCGTCCCAGGAAAAACGCGGTCGGGTGGGGCGCGCGCTTCTTGCTGCGCAGCGACGCGCGAGCCTTCAGGTACGCCTGAAGCGCGTCCGCGGCGGCGCGTCCCATTGGAACGAGGCGCTCCTTGTTGCCTTTGCCGATCACCCGAAGCTCACCGCGCTCCAGATCCACCGCCCCGAGGGTGAGGGTCGCCAGCTCGCTCACGCGAATGCCCGCGCCATAGAGAAGTTCGAGAAGCGCGCGATCGCGAAGGCGGAGCGGAGCGCTTCGACCCTTGTCCTCGGTCGGCGCCTCAACGACTCGAAACGCGTCTTCAACGGTCAGAAAACGCGGCAGGTCCTTTGCGCGCTTGGGGGCTCTGAGCTGCGCTGCTGGGTTGTGCGTCGCGATCCCGCGTCGCCGAAGGAAGCGATGAAAGGAGCGAAGCGTGGAGATCTTTCGCGCGATGGACGCGGGGGCATACCGTCCAAAAAGGCTGCCCAGCCATCCGCGAAGGACGGCGAGGTCGTAGGTGCGGGCGTCGAGGCCGAGGTTCTTCTCTTCCAGGTAGGTGCGGAGCCCGAGAAGGTCGCGGCGGTAGGTGTCGACCGTTCGCGGGGACGCCCGTCGTTCGCTTTGGAGGTAAGCGAGAAACGCATCCAGCTGGCGATCGAAGGCCTCGGCCACCCCTCCAGACTACGCGAGGGGGGCGATCTGTCGAAGAATCCGCGCGGTTCACCGGCCTGCTTCGCGTGCGTTCGCCTCCTGAGCTTGATTCAGGGCAATCGCAAGAAGATCGGCGCCAAGACAAGCCGGGACTTGCGAGAGTCCTGGATCACGCTCTAGCTTGCGCCGGTCGTGAAAAGCGAAGTCTTTCGGTCCACCACCATCATCGCGGTTCGCCGCGGATCCAAAGCGGCGATGGCCGGTGATGGTCAGGTGTCTCTCGGGCAAACGGTGATGAAGGGCGGCGCCAAGAAGGTCCGGCGCATCGCGGAAGGTCGCGTGGTGGTGGGCTTTGCCGGTGCGACGGCGGACGCCTTCACGCTCCTCGAACGGTTCGAAGGAAAGCTCAAGGAGCACTCGGGAAGCCTCCGGCGCGCTTCGGTGGAACTTGCGAAGGACTGGCGAACGGATCGCTACCTTCGTCGACTCGAGGCGATGATGCTGGTGATGGACTCCGATACGACCCTACTGCTGAGCGGAACCGGGGACGTGATCGAACCGGACGAAGGGGTGATCGCCATCGGTTCCGGAGGGTCCTACGCGCTCGCCGCCGCCCGGGCGCTCTACCGGCACACCGAGAAGAGCGCTGCCGAGATCGCGGCCGAAGCGCTTCGCTTTGCGGCAGCCATCGGCGTGAACAAAAACGACTCGATCGTGTTGGAGGAGATCGGATGAGCTTTACGCCGCGCGAAACGGTTAGCGAACTCGATCGGCATATCGTCGGCCAGGACAAGGCAAAGCGCGCTGTCGCGATCGCCCTTCGAAACCGCTGGCGCCGGCAGCAGGTCGCGCCGGAGCTGCGCGAGGAAATCGCGCCGAAGAACATCATCATGATCGGTCCCACCGGCTGCGGAAAAACCGAGATCGCGCGCCGACTGGCGAAACTCGCGCGGGCTCCTTTCGTGAAGGTGGAAGCGTCGAAGTTTACGGAGGTTGGCTACGTCGGCCGCGACGTGGAGGGAATGATTCGCGACCTCGTCGAAGTTGCGATTCAGCTCGAACAAAAAGACGCGATGGACCGCGTTCGCGACCGGGCGCGCGATCTCGCGGAAGATCGCTTGGTGCAGCTTCTGGCGGACATGCTCGAGCCGCCGCCCCCGCCGCCTCCGGTGCAGCCGCAGGGCCCTCGGCCTGGCCAGATGTTTGGTCCCTTTGTGGTGCAGCAGCCGCAGCAGCGCCCCGCACACCCGCAGGATCGCCTCGAGGCCATTCGCCGGAGACTTCAGGCGGGGGAACTCGACGACGAGCTGATCGAGCTCGACGTTGCGGACACCGGCAACCCGTTCATGACCATCTTCGGTGCGCAGGGCATGGAGGAGTTCAACCTCAAGGACATGCTTCAGCAGATGCCCGGCTTTCAAGGCAAGACGAAGCGGCGAAAGGTCGCGGCCTCCGACGCGCGCCGGATTCTGGAGGAGCAGGAGGCGCGCAAGCTGGTCGACCTCGACTCCGTGCAGCGAAAAGCGATCGAACGCACCCAGGAGAGCGGCATCGTTTTCCTCGACGAGATCGACAAGGTCGCCGGACGCCAGGGCGCTGGCGGTGGGCCCGACGTGTCGCGAGAGGGCGTACAGCGGGATCTCCTGCCGGTGGTGGAGGGCTCCACCGTGAGCACGAAATACGGTCCGGTGAAGACCGACCACATCCTCTTCATTGCCGCGGGCGCGTTTCACGTGGCCCAGGTCTCGGACATGATCCCGGAGCTGCAGGGGCGCTTTCCGATCCGCGTCGAGCTCGACAGTCTTAAGGAAGAGGACTTTGTGCGCATCCTTCGGGAGCCAAAGAGTTCGCTGACGAAGCAGTACGTTGCGCTCATGGCGACCGAGGGAGTCGAGCTCGAGTTCACGGATGACGCGCTTCAGGCGCTCGCGGCGTACGCGGCGGAGGCGAACCGGCGCGCGGAAAATATCGGCGCGCGCCGCCTTCACACGGTGATGGAGGCGCTTCTCGAAAAGCTCTCCTTCATGGCGCCGGAACTCACCGAGAAGCGAGTCGTCGTGGACCGCGCCTACGTGGACGAGGCGCTTGAGCCGGTGATGGCGAACCAGGACCTCGCGAAGTTCATCCTCTAGATCGAGGGCGCGAGGCGCTCGCTTCGCTTGAGGCCGCCTGCTAGGCCTGGGGGGTGATGCAACAGCTCGTCGACAAAGCGGCGATCCTCCTCGAAGCGCTTCCTTATATTCGGACCTTTCACGGTGAGACCTTCGTCGTGAAGTACGGCGGCCACGCGATGGTCGATTCGGAGCTACGCAATAGCTTCGCGCGCGACATCGTGTTGATGAAATACGTCGGGCTCAACCCCGTCGTCGTCCATGGAGGCGGTCCACAGATCGATGCAACGCTTTCTGAGCTCGGCGCGGCGTCCGAGCGCATCGACGGACTCCGCATCACCGACGACCAGACGATGAAGGTCGTCGAAATGGTCCTCGGCGGTCAGGTCAACCAAGAGATTGTTTCCCTCATCGGAAATCATGGCGGGCGTGCGGTGGGCATCACCGGGCGCGATGACTCGTTCCTCTGCGCCGAAAAGGTGCCTCTCATGAAAACGCGCTCCGGCAAGGAGGTCGACCCGGGCCGCGTCGGTGCAGTTCGCCACGTGAACCCGGAGGTCGTCGAGCGCCTCATGGAAGGCGGGTTCGTGCCGGTCATCGCGCCGGTTGCCGTCGACACCGAAGGGCGCTCGCTCAACGTCAACGCAGACACCGTCGCTGGCAAGGTCGCGGAGGCGCTCGGCGCACGAAAGCTCGTGTTGATGACCGACATCGAAGGCGTTCGTGGCGAGGACGGCGAAGTCCTCCGCTCCCTGACGGCAAAAGAGGCCGTGGCGCTTCAAGAGAGCGGCGTGATTCAGGGCGGCATGATCCCCAAGGTGCAGTGCGCGCTCGACGCCGTTCACGGCGGCGTCCCCAAAGCCCACATCATCGACGGCCGCACGCGCCACGCGGTCCTTCTCGAGATTTTTACCGATCGCGGGATCGGCACCGAGATACGAACGAAGTAGTCGCTACCGAAGCAGCATTTCGAGCAGCGCTTTCTGCGCATGAAGGCGGTTTTCGGCTTCGCGCCACACCTGCGACCAGGGGCCGTCGATCACCTCGCCCGCGACTTCTTCGCCCCGATGCGCCGGCAGACAGTGCAGGAAGATCGCGTCCTGACCTGAGTTCATCAGTGAGGGCGTGACCTGAAAGGACGCGAACGCTTCCTCGCGCGCCTTCGCTTCGTCTTCTTGGCCCATCGACGCCCACACGTCCGTCGTGATCACATCCGCGTTTTCGGCGGCTTCGCGCGGGTCGGTCGTTAACGAAATATCTGCGCCAAGCGAGCGCCCTCGCTCCACCACCGCCGGGTCGGGCATGTATCCCTCGGGACACGCGAGCCTCAGCGAAAACTCACCTCGCGCCGCGGACAAGATCCACGAATGCGCCATGTTGTTTCCGTCACCGATCCACGCGACCGATAGCCCCTTAAGGCGTCCCTTCACCTGACGAATCGTCAGCATGTCCGCAAGGAGCTGACACGGGTGATGGCTGTCGGAAAGCCCGTTGATGACTGGGATCGTCGCCGCGGCACAAAGCGCCTCCACGCGGTCGTGCCCGAAGGTTCGGTACACCACGCCGTTCACGTAGCCTGAGAGCATGCGGGCGGTGTCGGAAAGAGGCTCCCCGCGCCCCATCTGGGTGTCTCGCGCCATCAAAGTAACGGGCAGCGCACCGAGTTCGTGTATGCCAACCTCGAACGAAATTCGCGTACGAGTCGACGCCTTCTCAAATACAACCGCGACCGATTTCCCCGCTAGCGTTGGATGTCCGGTGCGGTCTTGGGCGAGTACTTCCGCGCGGGACAAGAGCTGGTCGAGTTGCGCAGACGAGATGTCTTCCAGGGTTCGAAAATGACGCGTCACGCGTCGGACTATAGACCGAATGTGATCGCTGCAAAGCAGGGGTGGGTGCGAACAAGCTTTTCGCTCACACCTCCGCGGAAATGCTAGGGTTCCGCCGTGGGCGAGGGAGACCGGGTTCCCAAGCTAGCGGAGGACTTTGATCCGACGTCGCTTTCGATGGACCCCTTCGAGGGATTCGTTCTTGCGCGCATCGACGGGGTCATGGGCCTCCAGGAGATCGCCGACTCCACCGGCGCGACGATGGACCAGGTGCTCGCCATCATCGCAAAGCTCGAGATGGAGGGTGCGGTGGAGTGGGTGGATCCCGCAGTCACCCGGCGAGAGCAGCAGCGACGTTCCCGGCGTCCGCTACGGGACACCCCCGGACGAGGTCTCGTTCGCACGCGTCCGGCGCCTCCTGGTGCGTCTCGGCTGCTCTACGATCCCGCGGAGCTTGAAGAGCCGGACGTCGACCTCGACGTGGACCGCCGTCGCGAGATCCTGGACACCTACTACCGCCTCGATGAACTCGACCACTATCAGCTCCTTGGGGTGCCGCGGAAGGCCGAAAAGCGCGAGATTCGGGACGCGTATTTTCGGCTCTCGAAGCTCTTCCACCCGGACACGCTCTACGGAAAGCGGCTCGGGTCTTACAAGGGCAAGATGGAGTCCGTCTTCAAGCGGCTCACGGACGCCTACGAGGTTCTCGGAAAAAAGAAAAAGCGCGCCAAGTACGACGACTACCTCGCCGCGGACGACCGTCTCAAGGGCATCGAGCGCGAGATCGAGGTGGGGCAAGAGCTCGCGGACACGATCGAAAAGGAAGTTCGCGACGCGGCCGAATCCGCCATCGTCATGCCGTCGGCGCCGCCGCTCTCGGAGCCTCCGGGACCTCCTCCGTCCAAGCCACCGACACCGAAGCCGCCGCCTCCAACCGCGCCGCGGTTGCCGGCGGAAGAACGGCGCCGACGTGCGCGGCAGCTCCTCGAGCGCCGTCTTCGATCTGCGACCACCTCGTCTCGCCCATCCGCGCCGAGTCCGGCCCCCGAAAGTGTCAAACCACCGACCGCGAGTCGCGAGGACCTTCTTCGTGGTCTCGCAAGTTCGCTCAAACACGTGGCCAAGGTCACCGGCGGCGTCGGCCGACTCGAGCGCCACCTTCAAGATGCGTCCGACGCCGAGTCGAGTGGGGACCTCGTGGGTGCGGTGAACGCGCTCCGGCTCGCGCTCGCCCTCGAACCCGACAACGCGGACGTCCGGGGACGCTACAACGACCTTCACACCCGCCTGACCCAAGAACTCGCTGAGACCTACCAAAAGCAGGCGACCTACGAGGAAGAGCAGGAAAACTGGTCCGCTGCGGCCCGCTCGTGGGGAAAGGTTTCCGAAGGACGTCCAACTCGGGCCGAACCTGCGCGCCGCGCTGCCGAAGCGCTCCTCAAAGCGGAGGGAGACCTGCGGAAAGCCCGGGATTTTGCGCAGAAAGCGGTGGAACTACAGCCTCGCTCGGTCCGAAATCGACTCGTTCTCGCTCAGGTCTTCATCGCTGCCCAGATGACCGTCAGCGCCCGGGGGGAGCTCGAGGAAGCTGCAAAGCTGGACCCCAAAGACGAGATGGTGAAGAATCTTCTCCGCCAGCTTAAGTAGAGGTAGGGCGGGACTCCGCTCAGGAGAGTGAATGGAAAAGGTCATCGGCATCGATCTCGGCACCTTCAACTCATGCGTAGCCGTGGTGGAGGGTGGAACGCCGGTCGTGATCGCCAATCGAGGGGGGTACAAGGTGACCCCGTCGATGGTGGCCGTGACGGAGGCCGGAAAACGGCTTGTTGGGCACATCGCCAAGCGCCAAGCAGTCACGAACGCGGAAAATACCGTGTACGCGGCCAAGCGGCTCATCGGTCGGAAATACGAGACGCCGCAGGTTAAGAACGCGATGGCTACCTGCCCCTACCGAATCGTGGAGGGGCCCCACGGCGACTGCCGCATCCAGCTGCGCGAGAAGGTTTATTCGATCCCCGAAGTCAGCGCGATGATCCTTCAGGAAATGAAGATGATCGCGGAGGACTACCTCGGTCATGAGGTCGCCAAGGCGGTGGTTACCGTCCCGGCGTATTTCAACGATGGGCAGCGACAGGCAACCAAGGACGCGGGAACGATCGCCGGTCTGGACGTTATCCGCATCATCAACGAGCCGACGGCAGCCGCCTTGGCGTATGGGTTCGGCAAGAATATCGATCGCACGGTCGCGGTCTATGACCTCGGCGGTGGCACCTTCGACATTTCGATCATGGAGATTTCCAGCAGTGGTGTCTTCAAGGTCGTGAGCACCGCGGGTGACACCTTCCTGGGCGGGGAAGATTTCGATCAGCGGATCATCGACTGGCTCGTGCAGGGCTTCAAAGAAGAGCACGACATCGATCTCCGCCAGGACCGCATGGCGCTCCAGCGCCTCAAAGACGCGGCCGAAAAGGCGAAATGCGAGCTTTCGGCCGTGGTCGAAACCGAGGTGAACCTGCCGTTCATCATCTCGAGCGCTCGCAACGAAGCACTGCATCTTCAGCGCCTTTTGACGCGCGCCCAGCTCGAGGACCTCACCGAGGACCTCGTCCAGCGCACCGTTCAAATCTGCGAGATGACCCTCGACGAGGCGGGTCTCGAAAAGGACGAAATCGAGGACGTCGTGCTCGTGGGTGGCATGACGCGCATGCCGCGGATCCAGCAGTCGGTGAGCGATTTCTTCGAGCGTGAACCGTGCAAGGGCGTGCACCCCGATGAGGTCGTCGGACTCGGCGCGAGCATCCAGGGCGCTGCGTTGATCGAGGACACCCCCGAGATGGACATGGTCCTTCTCGACGTCACCCCGCACACCCTCGGCATCATGGTCGTTGGCGGCTACTTTGAGGAGCTGATTCCGCAGAACACGACCGTCCCCACTTCGCGTTCGAAGCTCTTTACGACGGTCCGCGACAACCAGACCGCGGTGAAGATCCTCGTCCTTCAAGGCGAGTCCCGCCGCGCAGAGGAAAACGAGCTTCTCGGTGAGTTCATTCTGACGGGGCTTCGCCGAGCGCCGGCCGGTCAGGTGGAGGTCGAGGTGACCTTCGAGATCAACGCGGACGGAATCGTCAGCGTGCACGCGAAGGACGTCGAGACCGGCAAGGAGCAGTCGATCACGGTGACCGCGACGAGCGGCCTCACCGAAGAAGAGATCGACGAGATGATGAAGGAAGCCCAGGACTACGCGGTGACGCGGCGCACCGACGAAGAGGCCGAGGGCACCCGGCAGGAAGCGGAAACGCTCATCGCGGAGATCGAAAAGCTCTTTCCCGAGGTCGAGGCCGTCGTTGCGGGAAGCGACTTTGGCCGCGACGCCATCGACAAGGCAAGAGCGGTCGTCGATCGCGCGCGCTCCCTGATCGATCGCGGCGACATGTCCGGCTTGAAGGAGCAAATCGACGCGCTTTCGCGAACGCAGCGAATGTTCAAGGGCGTCGTCGGCAAGTCGGCCTGAGGCCGATGAATGGCGGGTGAATGGGCGGGGACGACAAGGCTGATTCCCCCAAGGAAGACCGCGAGTCGGCGGAGTCGATTCGCCTCGACCGCCGCTCGCGCGTGACCGTCGACTTTTCCGGACCGCCGCTCGAGCTCCCCGAAGAACGCTCCGATAGCTTTCCGGCTCTCGACGCCGTGGAAGCACCAAGCGACACCATCAGCCTCGGTGACGAGTCGGGCGCGGCCCTCGATCTTGTCGATCGCGCTGCGCCTTCCGAGCCTACGCTGGAGCTCGCGGCCGAGATGCTCGAGCGGTTCGCCCTCGATGATTTCACCGGCGCGCTTCGGATCGCTGAGCTCGTCCTCGGTCAACAGCCAGAGGATGCAGACGCCCTCCATGTTGCCAAGGAGAGCCGCCGCCGTCTCGAGCAGCTCTACACGTCGAGGCTCGGAGGAATGTCGACAGTGCCACGGATGGGCATTCCGGAGACGGACATCCGGTGGCTCGGCCTCGACAACCGCGCTGCGTTTCTTCTGAGCCGCGTGGACGGCGAGCACACCATCGAAGAGTTGGTCGACGTGAGCGCGATGCCAAGGCTCGAGGCGCTCAAGACACTGGTGAGCCTCGAGGAACTCGGCGCCATCAAAATCTAGGCGCCATCAAAATCTAGGCGCCATCAAAATCTAGGCGCCATCAAAATCTAGGCGCCATCAAAATCTAGGCGCCATCAAAATCTAGGCGCCATCAAAATCTAGGCGCCATCAAAATTCAGGCGC
>JBCDAA010000013.1:0-50479 GCA_039186435.1 Myxococcota bacterium
CGGCGCGCCGCAGAGCCGTCCGCTGTCGTTTGGTGAGACGTCGCTCTGGCGTTCTCGTCTCGCCCGCGCGGGCGCCCGGAATCCCAAGGCGCTCCCCTTCACGGATTGCGGCCGCGGACTCCGGCGTTAACCCATTGGCCGCCATCAGCGCGGACACGCTCACGCGAAACGAGCGCGCGAGATCGTAGATGGTCTCTCCGCGGGCGACGGTATGCCGCAGGCCTCGGCTTCGGGCGGCCGGTTCTGCCTGGCGCACATCCGACTGCGCGATCCCCGGAATGATCAGCGGTCGACCGGGGCGAAGAAGGCGAACGTCGTCGTCGGTGAGTTCGTTGCGCGCAATGATCTCGTCGACGGTCTTCTCGTAGGTGTGGGCGACGTCCCAGAGCGTTTCGCCGGTGGCGAGCAGGTGGTACGCGCCGTCTTCGAGGGGCGGCAGGTCTTCGATACGCGTTTGCTGGCGCCGAGTGACTTCCGCGGGGGCTTCGGCGCCAGGAATACGAAGCACCCGGCCCTTGCTCAAGCGACGCACGTCTCGCTGCGTCATATCGTTGGCTTCGAGGATGTCGTTCACGCGAACGCCATAGGCGCGCGCGATGTCCCAGAGCGTTTGCCCCTCGGCGACCTCGTGCTCGACAAAGGGTTCCGGCTCGGGCTCGGCTTCCTCGGGAGCGGCTTCTTGGACCGGTTCCGGCGCGGGCGGCGGCTCGGCCTCCCCGCAGGCGAGCACCCCCAGGAGCAGCGCGGACCATCTCGGCACCGGCGGCTTTTAGCGCGATGGAGCGAGAGGCGCTAGATCCCCCTCGTGAAGGTAGCGATGACCATCGCCGGTTCGGATCCCTCGGGGGGCGCCGGGCTTCAAGCGGACCTCAAGACATTTCAACAGCACGCCGTGTACGGCGCGAGCGTGGTGACGCTGCTGACCGTGCAGAACACGGTTGGGGTGGACGATGTTCAGGTGCTCGAGCCCGCGTTCGTTCGTGCGCAGCTCGGCGCGGTGCTCTCCGATATCCCGCCCCACGCTGCGAAGGTTGGCGCCCTCGGCAATGCAAGCGTCGTGAACGAGGTCGCGCACGCGGCAGCGTCGTTTTCGTTTCCCCTCGTCGTTGACCCAGTCATGATCAGCAAGCACGGCGCTCCGCTTCTTCAGGAGGATGGCGTGCGGGCGATGCACCACCTCGTGCGCCACTGCGCGCTCGTGACGCCCAACGTGCCAGAAGCCGAGGTTCTGATCGGCCAACCGGTGCGAACGCTCGCGGACGCGTCGGGAGCGGCCAAGGCTCTCGCCGACAAGTTCGAGACCGCAGTCCTTCTCAAGGGCGGACACCTTTCGGGAGACGAGGCGATCGATATTCTCGTTTGCGACGGAAGTGTGACCGAGCATGCGGCGCCCCGAATTCCCACGACGCAAACGCACGGGACCGGCTGCACCTACTCGGCGGCGATCACCGCGCGCCTTGCCGAAGGCCACGGCCTCATCGAGTCGGTGAAGCTCGCAAAAACGTGGCTTACCGAGGCGATCCGGCGGGCGCCAGGCCTCGGCGCCGGGGTTGGGCCCCTCGATCACACGGTCGTTCCGCCGCATTCACCGTGAACTGCATGCCGCTCCGGGCTATGGTGGCAGCGATGATTCGCTTGGCGCTGGTTCTCCTTCTTATGGCCGGATGCGCAGACCAAACCGCAATTGTGCTGGAGGTCACCTCCCGGGATTTGCAGGTTCCGGACGACATCGATCAGCTTCGATTTGTCGCGATGGGCACCTCCGGGGTGATGGCCGATCGGACGACCGATCTTCCGGGCGGGTGGCCGCAGACCTTTGCGCTTCGACCTGGACGTGCGGGCGACGGGGATCGCATCAACATTCAGGTGGAAGGCCTCCGGGGAGGAACGCGGCGGGTCCGGCGAGTTCTCGCGCCGACGAGTTTTGAGAGCGGAAGCACGGTGCGGATCACCGTCGAGCTCGAGCGCAGCTGTCTCGACGTGATGTGCGCCGACGGCGCGGACTGCCGCAGCGGGATGTGCACCGGAGCGCCCGTGGATGCCGGCGTGGACAGCGGGGGTGTGGACTCCGGGCTGGACGCGGGCGTCGATGCTGGCGAAGACACCGGCGTGGATAGTGCGGTCGACAGCGCTGTGGATGCCGGCGAAGACGCGGGGGTCGATGCAGGCTTTGACGCAGGGTTCGACGCGGGGTTTGACGCGGGGTTCGACGCGGCGACGCCCGGCGCGCTCGTGATCACCGAGTACGTCGAAGGGACGAGCAACAACAAGGCGCTCGAGGTGACTGCGATCGGCGGGGAGGTGAGTCTCTCTGCGTGCAACTTGCTCCGCTACACGAACGGAAGCACCACCGTGGGCGCCTCGATTCCCTTGGGATCGGGTGTCCTTGCCGCGGGTGCCTCGCTGGTCGTTTGCAGCTCGTCGGCCGGTTCCGCGCTGAGCGCGCGCTGTGACGTGATGAACGGCGCGGTGACCCACAACGGCGACGACGCTTACGAGCTCGTCTGCGGTTCGGTTGTCGATTCGTTTGGACGGGTTGGTGAAGACCCAGGTGACGAGTGGTCTGGGGGGGGAGTGACGACTCAGAACGAAACCCTTCGTCGTGATTGCTCAGTCACCACGGGGGACACAGACAGCCGCAACGCCTTCGACCCCAGTGACCAATGGCTCGCGGTCGGCTTGGACAACTTCGCCGACCTCGGAATGCACTGCCCCTGATCCCGGATTGCGCGATCGGGCAAGAGTTGCGCGCTTGGGGAACCCAGCGACGTAGGTACCCCTGGCGCGCTCTTTGCTCGGTATGCTCCCGAAAGCGAGGAGCTGAAATGAAGACGACAAGTGAGCTGACCACCCGCGCGGCAACCGAAGAGGATCTCTCTCTCGTGAAGTCCCCCGATCTCGAGGGCTGTTTCGACGCCGATGACACCGTGGTGTACGAAGGAACGCTTCGCATCGAGGGCGATTTCGACGCGTCCAACGATGTCTTGATCGTCCTGGGCGACCTCGACGCGTCGGGAACCGTGGCCCTCGATGAAACCGGGACGCTGATCGTCACCGGGTCCCTTCGCGCGAAGAACCTCAGCTGCGAAGGAAATCTCGAAGTCCATGGCACCGCGGAAGCGCGCGAGACGATCTTCGGGTTTTACGAGGCGGGCATCACCACCTTCCTGGGCACGATCAAAGCCCCTCTCTTTCTCGAGGGCAATCACGCCTTCGAATACGAGGACGAACAACTCGCCGTCACGCACCACATTCGCTTCGACAACTTTCAAGCCTACGAGGGCGACGCGGCGGAGGTCCGAAAGGTGCTGAGCGACGCTGCGCTCTCTCGGCTCGACCGGCTGATCGGAATCGCTACCGACGACGAGGATCGTCCCGACGATCGCGAAGAGCTCCTCCGCTCGGAGGGCTTTCTTCGACCCACCGCTGGCTAGCCCGCGAGAACGAGGTCTTGCGTGATTCGCAAGGGCCTCGAAACGCCCGTTCAAAACGGGCGAACTCCGTTCATCGTGATACGATTAAGCCTTCCATGACCACCGTCACCGAAGCTGTGAAGAGGGTGTTGGCGGACGACGAGGCGTCCGCCCTTGAGGAGGGGGACCTCGAACGAATCTGTGCCGATCCAGCGCTTGCACAGCGTTTGGCGAGGCGCCTCGCAAAGGCCGCGCGGGAGATTTCCCCCGGCCGAAACTGGACGCCGGAAGACCTTCGCGACGTGCTGGAGATCGCGGTCCACGGAACACCGCAGCAATCCGCGCGCGTCCTCGAAGGTCGCTACTTTCGCAAACGTCTACGCGAGCAGGTGAACCTCGCCGATCGCTACGGCGACAGCTTTGCGGTCGTCGTCCTTACGATGGCCAGCGATGTTCAGGAGCCGGTCTACTCGAGCGTGCTGGACGCGGTGACGGAGCGACTTCGGCGGACGGACATGGTGTTCCTCTATCGGCGTCGCTTCGCGCTCGTGCTGCCGCGCCTTCGTTCGGCGACGCTCGAGCCACTCATCAAACGGGTGCGCGAGCTGGTGGCGGTGGGTGCGGGATCGTCCGCGATCGAGTCGATCAGCTCGACGGTGTACCCCGAGCCGAGGTTCGAAGAGGGAAGTCAGCTCCTCGACTGGGCGGAAGATCAGCTGCGCTAAGAACGCGCCGCGACCGATCCGCTACCGAACGTTCCGCCATCGATCAGCCGCTATCGGTCGAGGATGACTGCGGGAACCCCTTCGATGGAGAGACCAACCGAGATTCCATCGCACGCGCCGGGCCGGGGACTGAGGTCAGCGACGGCGTTAAGCGTATTTCGAAACACCTCCCGTGAGACCCCGTCGCCGAGGACCGCCTGGAAGCTGTCGATGAGATCCTCGACGGGGATCTCCCCGCCGAGGACCCCACGGAGCCGACCCTCGCGAAGTTCGGCTTCGATCCTCGCGTCGCGGATCGGCAGCACGAAGAAAGTGATCTCGTCCACGGGAATCCGAACGGCCATGTCGAAGGGGCCGGCTTCCAGGAGACTCCTTTCAACCCGCGCCTCCGTCGTTTCCAGCGGACCTGCTGCGGTGAAGGTTTGCCCAGGGGCGAGTCGCTCGTCACGGACAGTCGGCCAACCTCCCCCTCGGAACTCTCCGGGGCCAATCTGAGCTACGCCGGAGTCCGCGTTGACGCGGACGAGGACAAGCGATTGGCCCTGGAAGATGCCGGCCTGGATTCTTGTATTGACTGATCGGTCAAGGCCGCCCCGGTCAAGAAGGGCGTTGAAGAGGTCGATGTCAGCGGCGAACTGATTGTCGACAGCGCGGCGCCCATCGATGCCGAGGAGGTCTTCCACTTGGCAGCCCTCGGCGTCTCGCTCGTCGCTTTCCCGACCGTCGATGTCGAACCCGTGGACAGCTTCTCCGGGAACGATGTCCGGAACGCGAATGCTGGTGAGCACGAAGTCGTCCGCGTCCGGGACGTCGCTCGAACCTGCATCGGCGTCAGGAGCTGCATCCGAACTCGCATCACGTACGTCGAGACTCGCGTCCGAGCTTGACCCGTCACCGGCGTCCAGTGTCGCGCATTCGCAGGGTCCAAAGTCGAGTCCACTCGGGAGGCATGTACGAAGACCGCTTTCGCAGGTCGTGCACGGAAGCTGCTCGCCGGGGACACAGACTTCGCCGTCCGAGCCGCAGGCCACGAGCCACACGAACGCCACGATCACCACCTCGAAAACTCGCATGCCGGCCTCCAGCGGGCTTCTATGCCGCGGGCACCGAGGTGCGCAATTGCGAGAATCGGTCGCCGTATGAAGCGCGTTTTCGGATCGGCGAAAGGGATCTACAATCCGCGCGAGATGGGAACCAAAACCCAGCGGCTTATGAGCAAGCCCGACGTGGAGGCTGTGTTTCAGGCCTTCGTGCGAAACGCCAACGCGCTCGCGACGCAGTCTCGTACCGTGCGCGCGGACTTCGCGCCGGCCCACGTCGAGGCCTCGCCGGTCCCGCCGCCGGTTTCCCTCGAGTCGATGTCCCTCGCGGATCGAAGAAACGATCCGGGCACGATGGCGGACGCGGATCCCTTTCCGCTCGGGCTCTTCGACGTTCCCGACGAAGCGACGGACCTCGACGCGTCCCACGTCGACTTTGCCGCCGTTCAAGAGCCGCCCGATACGCAGGAGATCGACACCGCCGAGGCTGCGCCCGTCGAGCTTGTTCGGCGTAGCTCGCGCCCGCCTGCCCCAAATCCGCTCGTGCCGGATGTCGCTTCGATCGCACCGCCTCCGCCGCCGGTTCCCGAGGGAAGCGAGCATGGCGAGATCCCGCCGCGAGAGCTCGAGCGAACGATGCAGGACATGTCGGTGCTGCTCCGCTACGGGCACATGGACGAGGTGGCGCAGCGTCTCGATGAGCTCCACGCGAGGTACCCAGACGATCTCCTCCTGCTCCGCCGAATCGCCGAGTTTCATCTGCAAACGGGGAGCGCGGAGGCTGCCAAGGACTGCCTCTTTCGCCTCGCGCGGCGACTCTTCGAACGCCGGAATGTCGATGGAATGCGCGCCGCGCTTCAGCAGATCCTCGTGCTCGAGCCGCGAAATCCCCAGGCGCACCGCCTTCTTTCGCTCCTCGATCGCCGTGGGTAGAGACCGGGTAGTCACCGGGTAGACGCCGAAGGTAGCCGGCGAATCATCGCCGATCCTTGCGGGCCAAGGGGGCGATTCGATATACCCGGTCGGCCTTGGCGACCCGAAAAAAGAAGAAGAAAAAGGCTCCTCAGGACGACCTTCCGCTGGCTCCTTTCGAGGACGCATCCCTCGCTGATGAGCTCCAGCGTCGTTACCTGACCTATGCCCTCAGCGTCATCAGCAGCCGTGCGCTTCCGGACGTGCGCGACGGCCTAAAACCCGTTCAGCGGCGCATCCTCTACAGCATGTACAACGAGCTTCGTCTGCGGAGCGACGCGAAGCATCGCAAGAGTGCGGCCATCGTCGGCGACGTGATGGGTAAGTTTCACCCCCACGGCGATACCGCGATCTACGACGCGATGGTGCGCATGGCGCAGGACTTCTCCATGCGCGCCCCCCTCGTGGATGGCCGCGGGAACTTCGGTTCGCCGGACGGGGATTCGCCCGCGGCGATGCGCTACACCGAAGCGCGCTTGGCGCGGCTCGCCGATGAACTTCTTGGCGAGCTTGGCAAGAAGACGGTCCATTTTCGTCCGAATTACGACGGGACGAAGTTCGAACCGGTGGTGCTTCCTGCGCGCTTTCCGAACCTTCTGGTCAACGGTGTGCAGGGCATCGCGGTTGGCATGGCGACGTCGATTCCGCCGCACAACCTCAGCGAGGTGCTCAACGGCGCGATCCGCATGATCGACGACCCGGACATTTCTACGCGCAATCTTCTCCGAACAATTAAGGGTCCCGACTTTCCCACCGGCGGGCAGCTCATTAGCAGCCGCGAAGAAATCGTGCAGGTGTACGAGGCCGGAAAGGGCACCCTCAAACTCCGCGGTGAGTGGACGCTCGAGGAGCCGCAGGGCAAACGCGACAACCCCAAGGTGGTGGTCACGTCGATTCCCTACGCGGTAAAGCGCAGCACGGTCGTCGAAAAGATCGCCGAAGCGATCGTGAAAAAGAAGATGCCCGCGCTTCTCGACGTGCGCGATGAGTCGACCGACGAGACGCGCGTTGTTTGCGAGCTCAAGAAGGGGACCGACCCGAACCTGGTGATGGCGTACCTCTACAAGAACACGCCGCTTCAGACCTCGGTGTCATTCGACCTAACCGCGCTCGTCCCAACGGACCGTCCCGATGTGACCGCCCCGCGGGTCCTGCAGCTTCGGGACATGCTTCGCTACTGGCTCGACTTTCGGATGGAGGTCGTCACCAAGCGTCTGACCTACGATCTCGAGCAACTCGAAAAGCGCATTCACGTCCTCGAAGGCTTCATGGTCATCTTCGATGCCCTCGACGAGACGATCCGCATCATCCGCCGCTCGAACGACAAGGCGGACGCTGCGAAGAAGCTGATGAAGCGCTTCGAGCTCGACGAGATTCAGGTCGACGCAATCCTCGAGCTGCGGCTGCACCGCCTCGCCAAGCTGCAGATCTTGCTGATTCGCGAGGAGCTTGAGGCCAAGGAAAAGGAAGCGAAGCGGCTGCGGCGGCTGCTTTCGAGCGAGCCGGCGCGCTGGAAGCTGATTCGCGCCGAGCTTCACGAGTTGGCCACGGACTACGGCGACATTCGTCGCACGCAAATCGTGAAGGAGCTCGACGAGCCGGAGTACGACGCCGAGGCGTTCATCGTCGACGAAGACGCGATGGTGGTGCTCACGCATCAAGGCTGGGTGAAGCGCCAGAAGGTGCTTCGGGACGTGTCGTCGACGCGCGTTCGCGACGGAGATGCCGTGCTCGAGGTGGTTGCCGGGTCGACACGAAGCACGGTCGCGTTCTTTTCCTCCGCGGGTGCATGCTACGTCGCGCGCATCGTCGATGTGCCGGCGACCACTGGCTACGGGCAGCCGGTGCAGTCGCTCTTCAAGATGAAGGACGGCGAACGTATCGTTGCGATGATGGGCTTTGATCCGCGCTTTCTCGACGTGCCGCCCGCCAGCGAAGACGCCGAGGAGCCGGAGGAGCCGCACGCGCTCGCGGTGACGCGTGGCGGCTACGCGCTTCGTTTTTCACTCCGGGGTCACCGGGAGCCCTCGACCCGCGCGGGGCGAAAGTTCGCGCGGCCGGCGAAGGGCGACGAGGTTCTCTACGTCGGCCTCATCGAAGACTACGAGGAAGACGTTGTGGCGTGTGCAACCGCGGAGCGGCGTGCGCTCGTCTGCTGGGCCGAGGAGGTTTCGCTCCTCAGCGGCGCGGGCAAAGGCGTGCTCCTCATCAAGCTCGGCAAGAACGACTACGTGATCGGGGCGCAGATCCTTCACACGGATGCTGACGAGCTGATCGTGCGGCGCAAGGGCGGCAAGAACTACCGCGTGAGCCACAAGCGCTACGAGATGGTGTCGCGGGGAGGCCGCGGCCGCGAGATGTTCAAGACGGGCGTGGTGGATCGGTGGGTTCCGCACGAACCCACGCTTCCTGGGTTTCCGGTCGAGGAGGAGTCATGAGCTATACCGCCGACGATATCGATGTCCTGGAGGGACTCGAGCACGTTCGTAAGCGGCCGGCCATGTACATCGGCGGAACCGATGGAGCGGGCTACCACCACCTGCTTTGGGAGATCGTCGACAACGCGATCGACGAAGCGATGAACGGCCACGCGACCCGCATCGAAGTCGAAATCGACGCTGACCTGAAGGGCGCGACCGTCACCGACAACGGGCGCGGGATCCCGGTCGGCAAACACCCCAAGTTCAAGACGAAGTCGGCGCTTGAGGTGATCCTCACGACGCTCTACTCGGGCGCGAAATTCGAGGGCGAGAAGTACAAGGTCTCGGGCGGTCTGCACGGCGTCGGGTCTTCGGTCGTCAACGCGCTCAGCGAGTCCATGAAGGCTGTGGTCTGGCGCAGCGGGCAGGCGCACGAGCAGCTTTTCGAGCGTGGAAAGCCAACCTCGAAGCTCAAGAAGGCGGGCAAAACCAGCAAGCGCGGCACGCAGATTCACTTTCGACCTGACCCGAAGGTCTTCGGCAAAACGCAGAAGTTCGATGTCGCAAGGGTGCGCGATCGCCTCGAGGTGAAGAGCTACCTTCACAAGGGCATCAAGCTCATCTTCAAGGACCCGAAGGGAAAGCGCGAGGAGTTCGAGCATCCCGAAGGGATTCGCGAGTATCTCGACGTGCGGATCAAAGAGGGAGGGAAGCCGGGGGTGCATCCGGAACCCTTCTTCCTCGAGAAAGACGGGGAGGGCGTTCGTGTCGAGCTCGTGATGCAGTGGACGGAGGCGCCGAACGAGCAGATCGCGTCGTTTGCCAACGGGATTCCGACAAGCAACGGCGGCTCCCACGAAAACGGATTCAAGACCGCGCTCTCCAAGGCGGTTCGTTCCTACATCGAAACGAACAAGATCAAGCTTCGCGGCGTAAAGCTCGCCGCCGAGGACATTCGCGAAGGGCTCTTCGCGATCCTTAGCGTGTACTTGGCGGAGCCGCAGTTTCAGGGACAGACCAAGAGCCGGCTGAACAACCCGGAGATTGCGCCCGCGGTCGACGCCGCGATTCGTCAGACCTTCGAGCAGTGGCTCTTCGACAACAAGTCTTCGGCGGAGGCGATCCTCGCGCGCATGGTCCTCGCGGCGCGCGCCAGGGAGGCGAGCCGTGCGGCGAGCAAGCAGGTCAAGCGCAAGACGGCGGTTAGCCATCGGCTCAACCTGCCGGGCAAGCTCAGCGATTGTTCGTCGACCGATCCGGACGATGCCGAACTCTTTCTCGTCGAGGGCGATAGCGCTGGCGGCAACGCCAAACAGGGGCGCGATCGGCGGACGCAGGCGATCCTTCCTCTCCGCGGCAAGGTGCTCAACGCCGAGCGCGCATCGCAGGCGCAGGTTCTCGGGAACAAGGAGCTGCAGAACATCATCGACGCTCTTGGCTGCGGAATCGGAAAGACCTTCGACATCACCAAGCTGCGCTACGGCAAGGTCTTCCTGCTCATGGACGCCGATGCCGACGGACATCACATCGCGACGCTGCTGCTCACGTTCTTCTACCGCATGATGCCGGGGCTGATCCGTAACGGGCACGTCTACCTGGCGATGCCGCCGCTCTACCGCATCGACGCGGGCAAGGAGACCCACTGGGCCCTCGACGACGCGGATCGCGATCGCATTCTCGGGTCTCTTGCGAAGAACCTGAAGCCGGACATCAGTCGCTTTAAGGGTCTCGGCGAAATGCCGGCGGAGGATCTGAAGTCGACGACCCTCGATCCGCATCGGCGGCGCGCGCTGCGAGTGGTGATCGACGGAGAGCTCGAAACCGATCAGCTGATGAGCGACCTGATGGGCAAGGACGCCTCGCCGCGCTACCGCTTCATCATGGAGCACGCGCCGCGCGCGTCCGCGGACGAACTCGATCTCTAAGGGGGTTGCGGAGGCTGCTAGTGCTGCGCCCACATCCCGTGAAAGTCGGGGGGCACCGCTTGGGGAAGACTCCAGATGCCCTCGGTCTCGAGGGTAGGGCCGTGCAGGGAAAGCAGCTCCGTGCGTCGGGCGAGGGGGTCGGTGCGAACGACGAGCAAACTGACTTCTCCCCGGGCGCTCCCACGGCGGACGGGCACTGGCTCACCGACAAACCACGGGTACATGTCTCGGAAGACGACGTCTCCGGTGGAGGAGTCGAGCCGCGCGACCCCACTCAGGTACGGAACCTCTCGGCTCTTGGGCGCGGACGCATAGTAGATCACGCCGGGCCGTCCGCTTTCGTCGTCGCTGCTGGTAGGGAACTCCCCAAAGAAGTCGCTCAGACGGTAGGTCTCCACAGTTCCCGTGCGAAGGTCCGCGACGAAGCGAACCGGGCGTGCGAGAACGCGCCGGGAGTCGGGACCAAAGAGGCGCGAGGTGTCCCCCGGATCGAGGAGCGCATCCGAGACGAACGCGTCGACGCGAATACGGCCCGCCTCCTCGGCCACCTGCGCCATGTGAAACGCAAACCCAGGGGTTAACGGAATGGTCGAGGGCGCGCCTGTCTCGCGATGAACGAGCAGGAGCTGCATCGGCCCGCCGCCTTCCCGAAGAGACTGAAGCGGGGAGCCCCGCAGCAGGTCGACCAGGCGAAACTCCAGCGACGGAACCAGAAATACGAAGTACGAGGGCGTGACCCCCATGTCGTGAATCAGTGGAAAGCCAGGCATCGAGACCGAGTGCAGGCAACGTCGCGGCGCGCTCAGCTGGTAGATCCGCAGCTGAAAGGGGAGGCCTGGACAGACGCCAAAACCGTAGGTACCCCGATCGTCCGAGGCCGTGTGGGCGCCGAGGGGCGCGGTGTCCCCCACGATCCAGGAGAGTGGATCGATCGCGCTTCGGCCGAGCAGCCCGAGCGATGAGACGCCGCGCGTCGCGAGCGAGTCCGGGTCGAGGACGTGGGGCGGTCCTCCTTCCCACAGGGCGAGGAGCCCCTCCGGCGTCATCACCACGTTGGTGTTTGCGGAGTTACGAAACCGAGGCCGGAGACGTCCGCTAGCACTCTGCGCGGGCGTTCCAAGTCCGCGATACAAGAGGCGTCGCTCGGCGACTTCCCGGGCGCGATCGTGGGTTTCCACAAAGCGAGCGGCGTAGCGCACGGTGCCTCCGTCGAGGCGAAAGCGCCGTACAAAGCCGTAGCCGTCGAGGGGGTGAAGTCGCGCGGCGCCAACCGAAAAGCTCCCGGGGCCATTTCGAAAGAGCGTTCCGGCGGGCAGGCTTCGCCGTGGGGACCTCAGCGCGCGAAGGGTGACCTCGTCCTGCTCTTCAGCCTCATGCCACGCCGCGCCGGCGTACCGAAGCATCTCCCGATGATCCCGCTGCCCGGGAATACACGCTTCGCTCACGGCCGCCTGACTCACGGGAGGAGCGAGACTTCGGTGTGCGACGTCTCGCCGAGGGACCAACCGAGGTCCACGAGTTGCGAGCTCCACACGCCGTTTCGCCGCAGGTGACGATGGACGCGCGCACGTCGCTGGGTCGCAATCGAGCCGGCGTCCGACACGAGCCGAGACTCGACGACGACGCGAACGCCGATTCGTCGAAGCGGTGCACCGGGCTGTTGGGTGTGGGCGCTCGCGAAGGACGCGAGCGCGCTGGCCGAGGCTGAGTCGAGCGTGGAGCCGTTGAACGCAAGCTGCAGTCGCGTCTGCGGACCTGACTCCTCGACCTCGGCGGCTGTCGGCACAGCGGGCGTTGCGGGGCTCGGACCTTCCGGAGATGCTGCGGGGCTCGGATCTTCCGGAGATTCGGACGACACGTCGGCGACGGCCCCGCTCGATTCCGGTTCGTCCTCCGGCTCAGGTTCCTCCGGTGGCGTCTCGTTCGCAGGTACCTCGGCGACGGTCGGTGCGTACGCCACGGCGTTTTGCGAGGCCCAAATCTCGTCCGGCGAGCGACGTCCCGACCTCGAAGAATCGCGGGGCCGGGGCGCTGTCGGAGGCGCAGCACCCATCCGCGGAGGAGGACCCAGCCGAAGCGGCGGGCGCTCCGCGACGCGAAGAAACTCGCTCGCCACCGGGAGCTTTCGCGGCTCTGATACGCGCTCCGGAAGAGCCATGGGGTGCGGAGCCTCCTGCAGCGACGAGGCAGCGGTCGAGGCGGTTGCGTTGGTGGTCCACGCGACGATTGCCGCGGACGCAAGTCCGAGTGAGAGCGTTGCGAGAACGTACTTCATGACATCGACGGGAAGAGCTCTTCTTCAAGCAGCGGTCGCTCGCCAAGGTAGTCGTCTTCCGGCTGCTCCTGATACTCCTCCTCCTCTTCCTCCTCGGCCTCGAACTCGCGCTCGAGCATCGTCTGCTTCGCGCCGACGTAGATGGTGAGCGTGAGACCGAGTTTGTTGACGAGGTCACCCACGTTGTAGAGGAGCTCGCGAACCTCGAAGGGCGTTCCGAGGAGGGGAATCATGTAGCCCGCGGGGTAGATGGCCCAGCCGAGGATGAGGAAGCCGGTCATGACCCGGACGGTCTTTCGGGTCGCCGTGTTGATTCGATCAGGGAGGTCCGTCAGCGCGGTGATCAGCATGAACATGATGGCGAACCACGCGACACAGCCCGCGAGGAACATTCCGTAGTGCATCCCTGGACTCGCTGAGACCTCTCCCAGGAAGCCAGTGGCGATCATCACGAAGTCGAGAACGACCAAGCGGATCATGAACTTTCGCCCTCGCGGACCCAGGCCGAGGATCAGAGGGAACTTCAGGAGCATGAGAGGCGTCGTCAAAATCCAGTCGACGTAGCGGAACGAGGTCGGAAACCAGGTGTTCCCCGCCTCGTAGTAGTCCTTCATGTAGAAGTAATTGATCGCGGCGATGGTCAGATAGACGCAGCTGACGCGTACCGCGAGCTTGTATTGCTCGGGGACTCGATCTCGTTCGAGATAGAGAAAAAATGCCCCGGCTAGAAATGCGACAAATACGGTGAAGAAACTCGTGTCGAGCGCGAACTGTAGATTTCTCATGGGTCTCCTGGGTGGACGGATGCAAAATCACGCGGGGCTAATCACCCCAGATTCCGCCCCCGCTCTTTTTCTTTTTCTTCTTTTTGGTCGCAGACTTCTTGCTGCTTGGTCGTGAAGGCTTGGTGAAGGACATCGCGGACGCGCTGCCCCTGGAACGCTGAGCCGAACGGGACATGCTTGCGCCGCCATAGGCTCTGCTAATGGAAGACGAACTGCCGAGATGAGGCATCGACTGCGGGCGGGTCAGCCGGCGCAACACGAGGTTTGCCGGGACCCGCAGCGTCTCCGCCACCGTATCGGCATTGGTGATGAAGAGGATGACGTGCTTGCCGCCCCGCCGAGCGACCAGCTGATGGCCGCCAAACGCGATCGAGATTCCGTCGGTACCAACGAGCACTTCGCCCGCGCCTTCGAAAAGAAGGGAGACGCGCTCCGCCAACGCCGTTTGAACGTCCGCGGCGTAGAAGGGCGGTAGGTCCGAAGCGAGGATGCGTCCATCGATTTCCGCGACCAGGCTGCCGAGGACGCCGGGGATATCCCGCATCGAACGAAGGACGGCAAGAAGTTCGGAACTCACGAGTCTCTCCCTGCGGCAACGAGTCCGCGCCAGTCGGCAGTCAGCTCCGCCCGGATGTGCAGTTGGCTTCCATCGCTTCGAACAAAGAGGGCGTATCTGGCGTCTTTCGAGTGAAAGAGAACCTCGCGAACGCTGTCGAATCCGGCTTCGCGTCCAGCCGCCCGGGCGACGGAGAGTAGGTAGCCGTACGCCTCGATCTGCTCGTTTGGGAGGGATGAGCACACGACGATCGAACCGTTGGCGTCGACGTAGGCCCAGCCGGTGAGTCCGGCGAATCCACAGAGCCACGCCATGTGGGGAGGGACGTCGGCGGATGTGGGAGGGAGGACGGTGTTCATCGGCGACTACGCATGGCGAGAAGGTCGAGGGTTGGGAGGTCTGCGGATGCGCGAATGTAGAGACCCCATCCGTCGTCACGCTGGAGCACATCGAATCGCTCGGACGAAGACGTGAGGCCGATATGCGTTACCGATTCCGCGCCGAGCCAGCGTGCGATTCCTTGGGCGGCCAAGAGGAGGTACGCAGAGTCGTCGACGGTTCCCGGATGAACGTTTCCCCGCGTGGTTAGAAGATCCCCGGCGCGATCAACAACCGCGAGGCCCTGGATTCGTTCGTCGTCCCATCTCGGGTCGTCCAAGACGATTCGGCCGGTGCTGAGGTCGTCCCTTCGACGCGACCGTGTGGTCGGCGGCATCCTCGGATCTGGTGAGGCGTCCTTCGGGCCGTCCATTGGGCCGGGGGGCTGCGTCGGACTCGTGTGTATTGGGTCTTTTTTCATTGAAATGATTTCCTGAGAGCGAGAACGTCGGTTCGGTGCACCCGTCGAATAATCTCGGGAAAGCTGACGTCGGATGACTCGAGCAAAACGGTTGGAATACGCCTGTGTTTGGCAGCGATATGCGCGTCATCCGTGAATAAGAGAGAGCCAACGGCGCCCTGACTCGGTGGGTGCGAAGTGAACTTCAGGGTCGAACCGATTCCGGCAATGCGGGCCGCGCGCCGCACTCGATGATCGAGGGAAGAGTCGCGCACCACGACGTGGACGAGCACCTCCTCCGACCCAGAAGGTTCGGCGTGGGAGGCGCTGGACCGGTCGAGTTCGGTTTCGAGGGTGTGAAGCACCGCGCGGAGGTCCGGTCGCATTTCCGCGCGTTTGTCGAGGAGGAGAGCGATGGTTGCGTCGAGTTCAGGAAGGTCGCGACGGACCGCTGCGAGACGCGGCGCTGGGACGCTCAAGTGCTTGGCCAGGATCTCGTCGTCGGACGTTCCGGAGAACGCCCGCTTTCCCGTGAGCAGCTCGTAGGCGATGCAGCCGAGCGCGTAGAGATCCCCGGCAACGGGGGAATGATTTTCGTTTCCGGAAATGGATTCGGGCGCGACGTAAGAGGCAGTTCCAACCAGGTTCGGATGGGCCGAGAGGTGCAGACGCCGGGTGGAGAGGCCGAAGTCGATGAGCGTTGCGGACCCATTCGTTCGCACCACAACGTTGGCCGGCTTGAGGTCGCGATGCGCGACGCCATGCTTGTGGGCGCACGAGATGCCTGCTGCGATGTCCCGCAAGATGCGAATGCACTGACGTGTCGCGGGCCGGGAACCAACACG
The DNA here is from genome assembly GCA_039186435.1 of Myxococcota bacterium. Lineage (GTDB taxonomy): Bacteria > Myxococcota_A > Polyangia > Polyangiales > Houyiibacteriaceae > JALVDI01. The sequence continues at coordinate 15,735 of JBCDAA010000013.1, forward strand.
GGCGTGATGTGCGATGAGGTCGCGTAGCGACGTTCCGACCACCAACTCCATCGCCAGAAAGGGCCAGTCGCCGTGAAGTCCAAACGCGTAGACCCCGACGACGTGCGGGTGGGAGATCGCCGCGAGGGCGGCGCCTTCCCGGGCGAGGGAGGAGGCCGCGCGCGCCGACGGTCGGAGCACTTTCAGCGCGATATCCCGCTCGAGGATTCGGTCGTGAGCGCGATAGACCACGCCCATTCCGCCGGACCCGAGAACCTCTTCGATGCAGTATTGCCCCGCGACCGATACGCCGACGGCTGGCGTACGACCGATGTCGTTTTGCAGAATCATTGCAGGTGTTTACGGAGTTCGCTCGGTGTTCAAGCGGAACGGATTTTTACCGTAAAAGAACATGCAGTCATATTGACAGATCGGCAAGGGCGTACGGGCTATTTTTTCTGTTCGACCCGTCCACGGGAGGTCTGCGGCCGGCTTCGTGCGGGTCTCTCCGCGGCGATTTAGGGCGCGAAGACTTTGTGAATGACCACGGACGCGCCGCTCGCTTCATGCGCAAAGACCTCGACGCTCTCCCCTGTCGCAAAGCTGACGGTTTCGAGTTCGCCGCGGTAGCGAATGGGCAAGCCCGTCGCGATCGCGTCGGCGGGAGCCATCATCGCGACGGTGTCCCCACTGACGTCACTTCGGGCGGAGACTTCCACGAGCCCGGCGGTGTCGAGGAGCTGCCAGGTGCCTGCGTGTGCGCCCCCTCCATCGAAGACCACGACAACGCCACCGCGGAGGAGGAAGCTCGTCAGCGCCATCGACCATTCGACGCCAAGGTCTTGCAGGGTGAGATCGTCGGCGCGGGTTTGCGAGTACACGAGAAAGACATCCGCCGCGCCGAGAAGCGTCGGTGCTTCTTCCGCGCTGGTCGCCACGGTTCGTGTCCAGGTGCGTCCTCGCGCGGCGGCACCTTCGTCGATCGCGCGGTTGACGCCTGCGATGACCGCTGCGGAGGCGTCTCCTTCGTACACGAGGACATCGACCGAGGCGCCGAGGGTGAGAAAGACCGCGTTCGCTGCGATGAGGCGCATCGAGGGCCGAGAGGTTCGGTAGCTGTGTCCGACCAGCACCACGTGCCCGGGAATGCCGGCGCTGCAGGCGCCGTCAATGCAGAGGCCGGATGGGCAGCGCACGCCGCAGCCACCGCAGTTGTCCGGGTCGTTGCTGTTTACGTCGATGCAGAGTCCGCGGCAGAACACCAGCGGCTCTTCGCAATCCATGCGGCACTCACCGAGTGCGCAGACCTCGCCGGTGTTGCACATCTCGCCGCAGTTTCCGCAGTGGAGCGGATCGCGATCCGGGCGAACGCAGACGTCGTCGCAGCAGAGCTCGCCGAGGTCGCAGGGACAGGCCAAGCCAGCGTCCGTTCCTCCGTCGGTCGCACCGTCGGGCGTCGCGCCGTCGGTGGCGCCGTCGGTGGCGCCGTCCGTGGAACCGTCCGTGGAGCCGTCCGTGGAGCCGTCCGTGGTCCCATCGACGGAGCCTCCATCGGTGAGCGCACCGTCCGCTGTGTCTCCGTCCGGGTTGGCGCCAGTGTCGAAACTACTGTCCGGGTTGCCGGCTTCGGATCCGCCGTCGCGGCCACCGTCGGAGATGTCCCCGTCTGGGCGATCCCCATCGAGGCCTACGTCGCGTGCGGCGTCAGCGCTGCTGTCGGGGATGCCGCCGTCCGGGATGTCGGCGTCGAAGCGGTCGTCGACGCACATCGCAAAGACGCACGCTTCGCCCGCTGCGCACTCGTTGCCGCACGCGCCGCAGTTTCGTCGGTCGCTTTCGAGATCGACGCACACCCCGTCGCAAGGAACGAGTCCCTGGCGACATTCCGCGCCAACGACCGCGCTTCCTCCGCATGCGGCCAGGAGGCTCGCGCCCCAAAACCAAACGTACACGCGGGTCACGGCGTCTCCAGGTTCAGGACAACCTCTCCACCGCTCGACGCCGTCCCGTCGGATGCGTCTGCGGCGGATGTGTCTTCAGCGGATGTGTCTTCGGCGGATGTGTCTTCGGCGGATGTGTCTTCGGGATCACCCCGTTCGGCGATCGCTTGGGGGGACGCGTCCTCGGTCGGCTCGTCGGGGGTGTCCTCGGTTTCTCCGGACGCGTTCTCGGGCGCGTTCTCGTCGGGTGCGTTCTCGTCGGGCGCGTTCTCGTCGGGCGCGCTCTCGTCGGGCGCGCTGGCGACCTCTTCGCCGGTCTCCGTTTCTTCGGGAGGTTCCACCTCGACGACCACAAACTCTACGCGGCGGTTTCGCTGGTGGGCGTCTTCGCTTCGGCCGCTGTCCCTCGGCTGGGACGACCCGAAGCCCTCATGAACGAGAAGCTCGCCAATGAGACCTGCTCGAACGAGCGCGCGCACGACATTGCGAGCCCGCCGCTGACTGAGGCTGAGGTTGTACTCCTCGTTGCCTCGGACGTCGGCGTGGCCTTCGACCCGCATCTGTCGCCACTCGGGGTGCTGCCGGACGAGTTCCACGATGGCCGCGATGACGGGCCGCGCGCGACTCTTCACCCGGGCGCGTTCGAAATCGAAGAACACGTTTTCGTCCAGAACGATTCGGTCGTCGACCATTTCGATGAGGCCTTCATCCGGACATCCGTCGTGGTCATCGACCCCGTTGACGACTTCCGCTTCGTTCGGGCAGAGGTCGTCCTCGTCGAGAAACCCATCGGCGTCATTGTCCGGATCGGGACATCCGTCTTCGTCTTCGAAGCCGTCGGCGTCTTCCGGTTCAAGGGGGCAGCCATCGTCATCATCGAGGATGCCGTCCTGGTCGTTGTCCGGGTCGGGGCAACCGTCCTCGTCTTCGAAGTCGTCGAAGTCTTCTGGCTGCTGGGGACATCCGTCCTCCGGGTCGACGTATCCGTCGCGATCGCTGTCCCGCGGCGGAGGCGGCTCTTCGACGACGGGCTGCGGGCGCCGGTCGAAGAAGGTGAGTTCGATGCCCGCGGAGAGCAGGTTGGCGTCACTCGAGTCGAGATTGCCAGGCGGCTGAATCACGTGAAGGTAGCGAACGAAAGGAGCGACGGTGACGCGCCCGATCGCGAATCCGTAGCCAAGGCCCGCCTCGAAGTATCCTCGCCAGAGCGGCCCGGTGCGCGCGACACCTCCATCGCCGTCGAGAAGCAGTCCCGTTCCGCGAGAAGGGTCGCCGGCGCGTCCAAAGGGACGAAGGCGAAGGCCGAGGGTGAAGGTGTAGAGCGTTCCTGTTGTGCGTTCCGCGTAGCCGCTGTCCGGGGAGGGGCCATCTCCGGCGACGAGAAATCCGCCGCGTACTTTCAAACCGATGAGGGCGTTTCTGCGAATCGCGCGACGAAGGGCGATCGTGCCCGTCGCGCCTGGACCGAACCAGTCGCGCTGCGGATCGCCGACGGGAATCTGCGCGCCGGCTTCCACGCTCAACAGCCACGGTTCGCCAGCATGTGCCACCCCCGGTGAAAGAAGTGTGGCGATGAGGACGGCGCTCCATGCGAAGAGAGACGGAGCGAGAGGGATGCGGAGAGACATGGCGCGAACTACTCATCGCTCGGTCGCCGAGTGGTCTTAAGGACCACAAGAGGGTCGGTCCCCGCGAAGGTCGCGCCGTTTTTTTGACCACCTCCGCAACCACGTAGACAACCGATTTCGGAAGTACTTATCGAAGCGCCGGGCGAGGCGTGAGGAGGCGAGATGGACGATCGGGGCAAGCAGGCCGTCTGCGACGCGTGTGGGACGCATTTTCGCGTGCGATTTCGCTATCAAGTCCGGGAAGAGGCAGGCGAGTTTGTTCACGTTTGCTCGATTGCCTGTCAGCGAAAATCGCTCCTCAAGAGCCAGCGATGTGACGTTTGTGACACCTCCTTTCAGGTCGAGATGGCCTATCAGGTGGTCTCCCACGACGGTGGACGGGCGTACCTCTGCTCGATGGCATGTCGGGAAAAGTGGAAGCCCGTACGTGCGACTGGGCCGCGACGGATCGCGGTCTTCAATCACAAAGGCGGGACGGGAAAGACGACGACGTCGATCAACCTCGCCGCAGGTCTCGCCGAAACTGGGCGGCGCGTCCTGCTGATCGACGCGGACGGTCAGGGCAACGTCGGTGCATCCCTTGGAATTCGCGGGGAGCGAACGCTCTACCACGCGCTGATTCAAGGGACCCCCGTCGAAGAGTGCGTGGTCCAGGTGCGCAGCAACCTCGACATCCTCACGTCGAACGAAACGCTTGCCGCGGCAGAGCTGCATCTCGCGCAGCTGCCACAGCGGGACCGCGTTCTTCGGGATCGCCTCGCCTCGTCGGTACGGGGGTACGACGTCGTCGTCCTCGATTGCGCACCGGCGCTCTCGCTGATGAACCAAAACGCGCTGGTATACGCCGATTCGGTGCTTGTACCGGTGGCGTGCGATTACCTCTCGCTGGTCGGCGTCAAACAGGTGCTCGGCACCATCAAGAATGTGCGGCGACTGCTTCGCCACAACGTCGAGCTCCTCGGTGTCGTGCCGACCTTCTTCGACGTTCGAAACCGCATCTCGCGCGATGCGCTCGCCGCGCTGCAGAAGAACTTTGGCGACAAGTGCTTTAGTCCGGTGCGCGTGAACACGAAGCTCCGGGAGGCGCCGCGCGCGAAGCAGACGATCTTCGAACTCGCGCCGGGCAGCCACGGCGCCGAGGACTACCTCAAGCTCGTCGAGCGCGTGTTTGGCGAATCGCAGGCGCAGGCCGTGCAGAAGACCTTCCCGCGTCCGGTGGCCGTGCCCGTGGTGAAGGGAGCCTGAGATGGATGAGTCCCTCGACGAACTCTTCGACAAAAACGAACTTCAGGAAGTCCTCGAAGACGGCTTTTATGCGGCTCCCAAACCCCGAACGAAGAAAAAGAAGAAGAAGAAGGCGAAACCGGATCACTACGAGGTGATCTGCATTTCCCTCTACAAGGAAGACCTCGCGCGCCTCGACGAGATGGTGGCGAAGCTCAAGGCGAGTGGGCATCGAAAGATGAGCCGAAGCGCGTTGATTCGCTTTGCCCTCGACACTGCCGATCTCGACGCGCTGCCTCGAAGCTACTGAGCTTCCGGCTTCTTGAGGATATGCTCGGGATCGCCGATCTCGCCGGAGAACATTTCGAGCACATTGGGCGCGCGAATGATCAGCCACGCGGCGGCCTCGTCGAACTCCATCACCAGGACGTCGCTGATCGTTGCACCGGAGCCAAGGAGGTTGCGGCACTCCGCATGCCACTTGATGTACGACTCGAGGCGCTCGTCGAACTGGCTGCGGTTGAGCCGCTGCACCATGTGGTTCCCGAACTTGGCGAACGAACCCACAGCCTTGTCGCCGCAGGCCGAGATGAACCGGGCTTTGTAGCTCTCAAAGGCGGCGTCTTTGTCGACGTTCATGGACTCCCGAGTCTACCAAAGGCGAGGCGAGAAAGTTTGATGAACGACCTCACCGCGCAGAATCACCGTCCGTGCGCGCAGGCCGCCGAAGGCGTACGTCAGCGAGGCCGGGGAGGTTGCGTCGACGATCGCTACGTCGGCAGGACCGCCTTCGAAGAGTGTTCCGACACCGTCTGAGAACCCGGCGGCCGCGGCAGCTTCGGTGGTGATACCGAGCAATGCTTCGGCGGGGGTGAGGTGAGCGTCGCGCACCGCCAAGGAGGCCATGAGCAAGAGATCGCTCGTCGGGCTGGTTCCAGGATTGAGGTCGGTTCCGATGGCGATACGGACGCCGGCGTCGCGAAAACGCGCAGCGTGGGGAGGGGCCTGCCGGAGTGTTCGCCACGCGCCCGGGAGGAAGACGGCGCGGGCTTCGGCGGTCGCGAGGGCTCGCAGGTCTTCGCCGGAGACTTCCTCCAAGTGGTCGGCGGAGAGGGCGCCAAGTTCGGCGGCGAGACCTGCGGCTCCGAGATCGGCGAATTGGCCTGCATGGACCCGGAGGTCGAGCCCCAGATCCCTCGCGGCCTCGAGGATGCGACGGGTATCCGAAAGGGTGAACGCTCCTTCGTCGCAGTAGACATCGCAGGCGTCGGCGACACCGGCTTCTGCGACTGCCGGGAGCTGCTCGTGGACCACTTGGTCTACGTAGGTTTCGCGACCAATTCCGGCGGGAACGGCATGGGCGCCCAGGAAGGTCGTCCGAATCCGTGCGAAGGGCGCGAGACGACGCGCGACGCGAAGCAAACGAAGCTCGTCGTCGACGCTCAAGCCGTAGCCGCTTTTGATTTCCACGGCGGTCACGCCGCTCTCGCGAAGGGCGAGAATTCGGGCCTTTCCGAGGTCGAAAAGTTCGTCTTCGGTGGCGTCGCGGGTCGCGCGGACGGTGCTCGCGATGCCTCCGCCCTGCGCGGCGATGGTTTGATAGTCGACGCCGCTCATACGGGCCGCGAACTCATCCGCGCGACTTCCGGCAAAGACGAGGTGGGTGTGCGGATCCACGAGGCCAGGAAGCACCACCGCGCCGGCCGCGTCGATCACCTTCGCCGCGGCTTGCGGCTCCCCGAGGGAGACGATGCGCTCGCCCTTAATCCCCACCGCGCAGGCGCGAACATCGAGACGCTCCTCCGCGTCGCCGGTGCCAGACGCGGTGACGACGGTGCCTCCGACGATCGAAAGGTCGAGGGTCACGAGCGATGCGGGATGTGAACGCCGCGTGCTTTCGCGGTCTCGATCGCTTCTTCGTATCCCGCATCCGCGTGACGAATCACGCCCATGCCCGGGTCGGACGTGAGCACGCGCTCGAGGCGGCGCGCAGCGTCTTCGGTTCCGTCCGCGACGACGACCATGCCCGCGTGAATGGAGTAGCCGATGCCGACGCCGCCGCCGTGGTGCACGCTGACCCACGTCGCGCCGGACGCGGTGTTCACGAGCGCGTTGAGGATCGGCCAGTCGGCGATGGCGTCCGATCCGTCCTTCATGGCTTCCGTTTCGCGGTTGGGACTCGCGACGGACCCGCAGTCGAGGTGGTCGCGCCCGATGACAATGGGCGCGCGGACTTTGCCTTCGGCGACCAGCTCGTTGAAGCGAAGTCCGACGCGATGGCGGTCGCCGTAGCCGAGCCAGCAGATGCGGCACGGGAGGCCCTGAAACGCGACGCGTTCCTTGGCCATATCGAGCCAGCGATGAAGGTGGGGATCGTCGACGAGTTCTTTCACCGCCTGATCGGTGACGGCGATGTCGGCTTCGTCCCCCGAGAGCGCGGCCCAGCGAAAGGGTCCTTTGCCCTCGCAAAAGAGCGGCCGAATGTACGCGGGAACAAAGCCCTCGATCTCGAAAGCGCGCTCGCAGCCGGCTTTTTGCGCTTCGGCTCGAATGTTGTTGCCGTAGTCGCACGCAAAGGCGCCGCGCTCGACCATCGCCAGCATCGCGTTGACCTCGGCGGCCATGCTCTCGCGCGCGCGGGCGATGTAGCCGTCCGGGTCTGTCTCGCGAAGTGCGGCCGCTTCCTCGAGGCTCAGTCCCTTCGGAACATACCCGCGAAGGGGATCGTGGGCGGAGGTTTGCTCGGTCACGAAGTCCGGCGTGACGCCGCGGGCGACGAGTTCCGGGTAGACCTCCGCCGCATTGCCGACGAGGCCGACACTGATCGGCGTCTCGCTCTCTTGAATCCACGCGAGCGCTTCGTCGAGGTTTGCGGTCATGCGATCCACGTAGCGCGTTTCGAGGCGGCGCTTCACGCGCGACTCGTCGACCTCCACGCCGAGGAAGGACGCGCCTGCCATCGTCGCTGCGAGGGGCTGCGCGCCGCCCATGCCGCCAAGCCCTGCGGAGAGGATCCAGCGACCCTTCCAGCTTCCGTCAAAGTGCGTGTTCCCCGCAGCGACGAAGGTCTCGTAGGTGCCTTGGAGGATTCCCTGGGTCCCGATGTAGATCCACGAGCCGGCCGTCATCTGCCCGAACATCGTCAGACCCTGCGCTTCAAGCGATCGAAACGTCTTCCAGTCCGCCCACTCGGGGACCAGGAGACTGTTGGCGATCAGCACCCGCGGCGCGTCCGGATGGGTGCGAAAGCGGCCGACCGCCTTGCCCGACTGCACGAGAAGCGTTTCGTCGGCTCCGAGGGACTCCAGCTCTCGAACGATGACGTCGAACGCCTCCCAGGAGCGCGCCGCCTTTCCGGTGCCGCCGTAGACGACGAGATCCTCGGGGCGCTCGGCCACCTCCGGATCGAGGTTGTTCATCAACATGCGGAGCGCGGCTTCCTGCGGCCAGCCCTTGCAGCGCAGGATCGTTCCCCGAGGAGCTCGAATGGTCCGGGCCATACGGAAGTGTAGCCCGCGATTCTGCGAGCTTGAATCTCTGACCGGTCTGGATCGTCTCCTGGGATTGACGGCCGCCTGGGGGAAAGGGACCCTCCGCCGGGAGAGCCGAAGCGCCTGAAGGAGTGGGTATGGTGAGGACGAAGGTTGCGGTGTGTGTGTTGACGCTCACGCTGGCGGGGATCGCGTCGGCCCAGCCTCGGCCTGTGGTCGAGCGAATCCAGCCGACGAGCGGGCCACCGGGAACGCAGCTTCAGATCATCGGGCGCCGCCTCGGGAACGCGCGCATCTTTCTCGGCAACCAGGAGCTTCAGGTCCTGCAGCGATTGCCGAACCGCTGGACCGTGGTCGTGCCGGCGAACGCGCCGTCGGGTTCGATTCTGATTCGAACTCGTCGCGGTGAGTTCGCGGGACCCTATTTTCGGGTCACCGCGGCGCGACCGGGGCCGCAGATTACCGGTCTTCAGCCCGCATCGGGGCCGCCAGGAAGCGAAGTGCGGATCCTCGGCAGCAACTTCTCGCCGCGCATCGCAGACAACATCGTCTTTCTGAACGACCGGCCGGTGGTCGTGCGATCGGCGACGCCGACGTCGCTTCAGGTGATCGTTCCGAGCGGCGCGACCAGCGGTTCGTTCACGGTGCGCGTCCTTCACGCGGGCGAGACGGTGAGTCCGCCATTCGCGGTCGGTCTCGGGACGGGCATCACGTCGGTGGAGCCACCGATGGCTCCGGTCGGCGCGACGGTGGTGATCCGCGGGACCGGCTTTTCGCCCCGCATTCGCGACAACCGGGTCTACCTCAACAACCGGCGCGTTCGAGTCCGTGGCGCGACGCCGACTGAGCTGACGGTGATCGTGCCGCGCCGCGCGACGACGGGCACCCTGCTGGTTGACGTTCGCGGCGCCGGTCGGGCGAACTCGAGCATTCCCTTCACGGTGCAGGAGCGTCCGTTGATTCGTGATTTTGCCCCTGCGTCCGGGCCGCCCGGAACGATGGTGGTGATCCGCGGACAGAACTTTGGCGCCGACCCGCGCGCGGTTCGGGTGAGTCTCGCCGGCCGACCGCTACCGGTTCGCGCCGTCGTTCCCGATCACATCGACGTCGAGATCCCGCCTGGCGTGCGCACCGGGCCCTTTGAGGTGTCGATTCATGGGCTGACGGTTTCGTCGCGGGGCCGCTTCGTTCCTGCTCAGCCGCTCGAGCTCTATTCCTTTGAGCCGCGCAGCGGCGGCGCGGGAACCATCGTGACCTTTCGCGGGCGCGGGTTTTCGCCACGACCGCAAGACAACGTCGTGACGCTTTCGGGCGTTGGCTGTCAGGTCATCTCCGCGACGCAATCGGAGCTCCGCGTACGCGTGCCGAGCGCTCCGAGCGGTGCGTTTACGATTCAGAGCGGACAGTCCGCGACGACGACCCGGCAACCCTTCGGTTCGACGACGCCGCCCTTCATTGCGAGCTTCGATCCCCGCTCGGGCCCCGTCGGTACGCTGGTGACCATTCGCGGGAGCAACTTCGGCCATCGTCCAGGGCTCGTTCGGGTGGAGATGGGGCGTCAGCCTCTCGCAGTTCAATCGGCGTCTGATTCGCAGATCCAGGTTGTGATTCCGCCGGGGGCACGTCGTGGCCGAATCGCGGTGACCGTCGGAATGCAGGGCGGCGCGGTGACCCCGGAAGACTTCGTCGTCGAAGCACACCGCCAGGTCTCGTCGCTCACGCCTTCCGTTGGCTACGCGGGAACGCAGGTGGTGATCCGCGGGCAAGGCTTTCCTCGCCGGGGTGCGCGGATTGCGTTCACGGGTGCACCTCCCGTCGCCGCGCAACGCATCAGTCCGGTGGAGCTGCGGGCGCAGGTCCCCGCCCGCGCGACCACGGGGCCCGTCACGATCGTGCTTCCGAACGGACGCACGATGCCGGCCGGGACCTTCCAGGTGCAGGCGGTTCCGGCAGGGACGGCGATCACAACCGTCTCTCCCCAGTGCGCTTACCCAGGATGTCGCGCGACCCTCGTTGGCTACGGGTTCTCACCCAACCAGCGTTTCAACCGCGTTCGCTTCAACGGCCGCCCGGTGCCGGTCGAGGCGGCGACACCGACTACGCTGCAGATCGTGCTTCCCGACCATCCTGGAAACGGTCGCTTTGAGGTGATCGTCCGTCGCGGCGGGACCGGGCAAAGCCCGCCCTTTATGATTCTGCGACGCTGAGGGCTCGTCGACGCGGTGAACGCGAGGAGGTACCGTTTTGGTCGTGCGGTGGCTCCTCGTCCTCATGATCGCCTCGTGCGGCTCCAACGTTCCGGAGTCCGCGGCGCCCGCTTCGGAAGAGGGGCCCGCGGAGGTCTCCGAGGGCGAGGAATCTGCAGGCTTCGAGAGCCACGAACCGGCAGCCGACCCGATTGAGAACCCCTCGGCGGCGGACGTTTCCTGCCGGGCGGACTGCACGCGCGGCGAGAGTACGTGCGGTCGCTGGGTCGGTCGGGATCCGATGACCTGGGAGGCGTGCCCGCCTGTTTGCTGCGATCCGAGCAATCCGGCGAGTGCGAAATCGGTCACGCTTCGCGAGCTTGCGCAGTCCGTGGAGCGCGACAACGCGTCGGCGACGATCTCGTCGCTCGGGGGTCACCGGATCTCACCGCAGTGCGTCGGCGTCGAATGGGAACCGCTCTCGAACGCACGCGAGCGAGGGACGTGCGACGCCGGATGGGTTCACCTCGGCGAGGTGCGGGCGCACCTGGATCTCCTCATCACGCGGGTGGTCGACAACCCCGACGCATCTGGCGCCGTTCTCGTTCTCCGCGCGGAGACGCCCGGGGAAGGTTGGAAGCGCGCGATGCGAACCGCCGTTCGCGCGGCCTGGGACGAGATCCTTGGCGAGATGGCAGAGTTTGAAGAGATGAGGCCCGATCAGCTGCACTTCGAACTCGGCCAGGTCCGCCTTGTGCTTCAGGACGACGGCGCCCGCCTCGCCCGAATTAGTCGGAGCCTTCGGCGATAACCGGCGCAAGATCCTCGAATCATTGCCCGGATCTGGACCCGTTCTGACATTCCGCACGGGGATCACGGCACGCCGGAAGCTGGCCTGCTAGGCTGCGCCACCTTTTCACCGGAGAACCGCCGTGATCGACGACCGTTTGCGTGAGGCCCTGACCTTCGACGACGTCCTGCTCCTGCCGGGCTATTCCGACTTCCTGCCGCGCGATGCGGATGTGCGGACCAAGGTGACTCGCGATCTGGAGCTGCGGATTCCGCTTCTCTCCGCCGCGATGGACACGGTGACCGAGTGGCGAACGGCGGTGACCATGGCGCGCGAGGGCGGCCTTGGAATCGTCCACAAGAACTTCACGCCGGCCGAGCAGGCGCGCGAGATCGAAAAGGTAAAGCGCGCGGAGTCAGGGATGATCGTCGACCCGATCACCATCACGCCGGACCTTCGCCTTCACCACGCCCTCGAGCTCATGCGCGAGCACTCCATCTCTGGCCTTCCCGTCGTGGAGGGCGATTCGCCGGTCGGCATTCTCACGAGCCGTGATGTGCGCTTCGAGCAAAACCTCGATCAGCCGGTGTCGCAGCTGATGACCAAGAAGCTGGTGACGGTGCCGCCGGGGGTCTCGCAGGATCGCGCGCGGGAGCTCCTCCATCAGCACCGCATCGAAAAGCTCCTCGTCGTCGACGGCGACGGCAAACTCGTCGGCCTGATCACCATCAAGGACCTGATGCAGGCGGAGAAGTACCCCGGGGCGGTGAAGGACGACCTCGGGCGTCTGCGGGTGGGTGCTGCGGTCGGCGTCGGGCCAGACCGGGAAGAACGCGTCAGCGCCCTCGTGCGTGCGGGCGTCGACGTTCTCGTGATCGACACCGCCCACGGCCATTCAAAGGGCGTGGTCGACGCGGTTCGCGAGACCAAGAAGGAGTATCCGGACGTTCAGCTCATCGCGGGCAACATCGCGACAGCGGAAGCCGCAGACATGCTCATCGCCGCGGGCGTCGACGGCATCAAGGTTGGCATCGGGCCAGGGTCGATCTGCACCACTCGCGTGGTCGCCGGCATTGGCGTTCCTCAGATCACCGCCATCAGCGATTGCGCGCGCGTCGCGCGTCCCAAGGGCGTGCCGGTCATCGCCGACGGAGGCGTTAAGTTCTCCGGCGATGTGGTGAAAGCGATCGCCTGCGGCGCGAGCTGCGTGATGATGGGCTCGCTCTTCGCCGGCACCGACGAATCCCCCGGCCAGCTCGTCCTCTACCAGGGCCGAACCTACAAGAGCTACCGCGGCATGGGCTCCATCGGCGCCATGCGAAAGGGGAGTAAGGACCGCTACGCCCAGGCCGACGTCGAGGACAGCCGAAAGCTCGTCCCCGAAGGCATCGAGGGGCGCGTTCCCTACCGCGGTCCGCTATCTCGCGTGGTGTACCAGCTGGTCGGCGGACTTCGCGCAGGCATGGGCTACACCGGCTGCCCGACGATCGCCTCCCTTCAAACCGACGCGCGCTTTGTTCGCCAGAGTTCTCAGGGGCTTCGAGAGAGTCACGTTCACGATGTGATGGTCACCGAAGAGGCGCCGAACTACCGCGTGTAGCCAGCGCTTCCTCGCCGTGATACACGCGGCCCATGCCGCGTCCCGTCGTCATCTTGGACTTTGGTTCCCAGTACACGCAGCTCATCGCGCGGCGCATTCGCGAAGAGCACGTGTACTGCGAGATTCACCCGTGCACCGAGCCCCTCGAAGCGCTTCGTTCGCGGGAGCCGACCGCGATCGTCCTTTCCGGCGGTCCGCAGAGTGTGTTCGCGGAGGGCGCCCCGACCGTGGATCCGGGGGTGTTCGACCTCGGCCTGCCCCTCCTCGGGATTTGTTACGGCATGCAGCTGACCTCCCACCTGATGGGAGGGCGCGTCGAGTCCGCGACGGAGCGCGAGTACGGTCCGGCGACGGTTCACGTCGATCAGGCGAAGGGCCTGCTGGCTCCCTTTGCCGATGGCGAGGACGTCGCGGTGTGGATGAGCCACGGAGACCGGGTCGAGGCGCTCCCCGAAGGTTTCGAGGTGCTCGGCCACAGCGAGAACAGTCCCTTCGCGGCGGTGGGACACCTCGAAAAGAAGATCTTCGGGGTGCAGTTTCACCCGGAGGTAGTGCACACGCCGCGCGGCGTTGAAATGCTTCGGGCGTTTCTCTTTGACGTTGCTGGCGTGGCGGCCGATTGGACCCCGGGTTCCTTTGCGGAGCAGACGGTCGAGGCAATTCGCACACAGGTTGGCGACGCCCGTGCGGTCTGCGGCCTCAGCGGCGGCGTCGACAGTTCCGTGGCTGCGATGCTCGTCTCCCAGGCGATCGGCGACCGCCTCACCTGCATCTTCGTCGACAACGGATTGCTCCGGAAAGACGAGGCCAAGCGCGTTCTCGAGATGTTTGACGGTCGCCTGAACCTCAACATCATCCACGTCGACGCGACCGAGGAGTTTCTCACCGCTCTCGAGGGCGTGAGCGACCCGGAACAGAAACGAAAGATCATCGGGCGCGTTTTCATCGAGGTCTTCGACCGTGAGGCACAGAAGATCGAAGGCGTGCGCTTCCTCGTGCAAGGGACGCTCTATCCGGACGTGATCGAAAGCGTGTCCTTCAAGGGACCGAGCGCAGTGATCAAGAGCCATCACAACGTCGGCGGACTTCCGGAACGCATGAACCTCGAGCTCGTCGAGCCGCTGCGCCTTCTTTTCAAAGACGAGGTTCGTGAGGTTGGCGCGGTGATGGACATTCCCCACGACGTCCTCTGGCGACAGCCTTTTCCGGGGCCGGGTCTTGCGGTGCGCTGCCCGGGGGCGATCGATCGGGACAAGCTCGAGGTGCTCCGGGAAGCCGACGCCATCCTCGACGAGGAGATTCGAGCGGCCGGCTTCTACGAAAAGCTCTGGCAGAGTTTCGCCGTGCTCGTCCCGGTCAAGACGGTGGGCGTGATGGGCGATGAGCGCACGTACGAGTGGGTGGTCGCGATTCGCGCCGTGGAATCGCGAGACGGAATGACGGCCGACTGGGCACGTTTGCCCCACGAGTTGCTCGCGCGCATTTCGACGCGCATCATCAATGAGGTTCGCGGATGCAATCGCGTTTGCTACGACATCTCCAGCAAGCCTCCCTCCACCATCGAGTGGGAGTGATCCTCTCGTTTTGTCTTGCCGGCGTCGTAGCGGCCCAGCCTGGACTTCCCTGGGGCGATCAGGCGCCGTCCGTCACCGCGGAAGACGTCCGGTGCGCGTCGCTGGGTCAACCCGACTACCGCATCGACGATTGGAATGCGCGACGTCTCTCGGCACGCCGTCACGGTGAGAGCCGTGCCCGCGCTCGTCTCCATCGCTACGTCGACGACGCGCTCGCGCGGACGCAGGCGACCCCACCGATCGCCCAGGCGGTCCATCGACTGGTGGAGCGAGCGTCTGTCACGGGCGTGCGACCTCTCGCGGACGGGAGCGCCGTGGTGGTCATCGCGATCCCGCGAAGCGCGCTTCGACGCGCCGCGGACCTCGAAGGGGTTCCGTGGTGATGCGCGCCCTCGTGCTCCTCGGGGTTCTCAGCACCCTCCGCTGTGGTTACTCGCAGGTGCGCGGGCAGCCTGCTCGCCTTCAGGTTATCGCCGAGCCTGAGGATGCGCGGGTTTATGTCGACGAACGTTTCGTCGCGTCCGCGCGCGTTCTTGCGCAGCGCCCTCGCGAGCTTTCGCCCGGGTCTCATCGCCTCAGCATTCAGGCGCCTGGCTACTTTCCGCACGACGTCGCGGTAGAACTTCCTGCGGGGACAACCACTGTCCGTATTTCGCTCCGGCCGATTCCGCCCTAATCTCCCTCCGCTCGTTCGCGAGACCGCTCATGAGTTTCGCGCATGCAGGGGCTTCGTCGAACGCATTCGAAGACCTCCTCCCGGCTTTCTATCGTGAGGCGTGTGGCACGTAGGCGGCGAAGGCGAGTGCTGATCGCGATCGCTTCGTTGGTGGGAGGAGTCCTTCTGCTCCTTGTTGCGACGACCTCGTTTCGCGCGCTGGGATCCTCTCCAACGGGCGAGCGCGTCGTGCGTATCCAAGCCTCGCCGCAGTACGCGGAGGGACGGTTTCACAACATGCTCCGCACCCGAGACGACGTGCCGAGCAACGCCGGAGGGTTTCTTCCGCTCCTCGACCGAATGCTCCTGAGCACGCCCGAGGTGCGTCGCCCGACTGACGCCATCCCAATCGTGGAGCGAGTTCGCGCCGATTTTGAGCCGCTTCGCGCGACGGATTTTCGCGCGACCTGGCTGGGCCACTCCACCGTCCTGCTCGAGCTCGACGGGCTTCGCGTTCTCACGGATCCCATGTGGAGTGAGCGCGCGTCGCCGAATCGCCTCATCGGACCTCGACGTTTTCATCCACCGCCGCTTCCGCTAGCGGAGGTTCCGGCGATCGACGCGGTCGTCATCTCCCACAGTCACTACGACCATCTCGACATGAACTCTGTGTTGGCCGTGCGGTTGGCGCACTTCTTCGTCCCCCTTGGTGTTGGTGCCATCCTCGAGGGCTGGGGGATTCCCGCCGCGCAGGTTCACGAGCTCGATTGGTGGGAGAGCACGCGCTTTCGCGGCGTGGAGTTTGTGGCGACGCCCGCGCGCCATACCTCAAATCGATCGCTTTCCGACGAGGCGAAGACGCTTTGGGCATCCTGGAGCATCGTCGGGGCCACAGCGCGGGTGTTCTTTAGCGGAGACACGGGGATGGCGCCCTTCTTCGCGGACATTGGCGCGCGCTACGGCCCGTTCGATCTCACGCTCATCGAATCCGGCTGCTACGACCGATGGTGGGCGGACCTTCATCTCGGTCCCGAGCAAGCGGTTGCGGTCCATCGCGCGGTTCGTGGACGCGTGATGCTTCCGATTCACTGGGCGACCTTCAACCAGGCGCCGCACGCGTGGACGGAGCCTGCGGAGCGAGTGCGAGTTGAAGCCGCGCGGACGCTCGTCCTCCCGCGTCCGGGGGAGACCATCGAGCCCAACGCGCCGCCGCCGGTCGATCCCTGGTGGCCGACGATTCCGTGGAGTCCCGTCGAGGAAACGCCGATCGTTTCGGGAGGACTACGCTAGACCAAAATACCGTCAGTCGATCCGTGGCCCAGCGCGTCGACGGCGTGAGAAGAGGCGCGTTCGTGCCGCAGGGCGGCGACGAGATTTTTGGGGTGTGCTCTGACGCTATGCGCCGGGGCCTTCGCGCCAGCGAAAGTCCGCGTCCGCAAGCGTTGCAACGAACGCGTCGGCCGCCGCGCGAACGTCGTTCTCCTCGAGACCGTCGAAGGTCACCTTCACGCGGTACTCCTGTTCGGCGGGCACGACGTTGCTCCCCGGCCACTTGAGGTAGCTCCCGATGGTGACCTTCGGGTGCGCGTACGCGAGATCCTCCAGCGCTCTTGCGATCGACCCTTCGTCGCAGCCGGTAAAGACGGCGGCGCTGATGAAGCCATCGCCCCGCTCGAGTTCACTTCGCAGAGACGTCAGCTTCAAGCGAAAGATCTCCGGAACGCCCGGAAGCACGAAGACATTCTCGAGGACGAGGGTGGGCCAAACGACCTCCGCGTTTCGGAGCAGGCGCGCCCCTTCGACGACGTTTGCCAGGCGGAGGTGCGCCTCGGTGACCGTCTGACCCTTGCCCTCGTGGTAGCGGCGGAGCAGACGCTCAATTTCGGCGGAGCGGATCACTTCACGACCGAACGCGTGCGCGACAGCTTCCACGGTTACATCGTCGTGTGTCGGCCCGACGCCGCCGCTCGTGAAGACCAGGTCGTGCGCAGCCCGCAGCGCGTTCAGATCCTCCGCGATGACCGGGATCTCGTCCGGGCAGACGATCACTCTTCGAAGCTCGATTCCCAGCGAGAAAAGCGCTTTTGCGAGATGCGCGACGTTGGCCTCCTGGACCTTTCCCGTCAGGACTTCGTTTCCGATGATCAGCGCCGCGGCGGTTCGTTGGGTCACCAGCGAGGAGCATAGGATCATTTCGGGGTCGACGCGTGTATTCTCCCTCGCGTGCGTTTGATTCTGTTCATCGTCCTGCTCGCTTGCGGAGGCAACGAGCGCGTGGAACCGACCACCTCGCCGACGCCGGAAACGGTTGCGGTGGAGGAGGGAACTGCGTCCGTGCGTCTCGAATTTCAGGGGGAGGGCGGTACGCAGCTGGTCGGCGAGCTCTGGGCGGCGTCCGCAGGCGCGCCGGCGGTGGTGTTGATGCATCAGCTCAGCGCGGAACGAGGCGAGTGGGCGCCCGTGGTGGAGGCGCTTCGCCCCCTTGGGGTGACCGTGTTCGCCTTCGACCAGCGCGGTCACGGGGAGAGTGAAGGGGAGTGGCGGTCTTTTGGCGAGGCCGATTGGGCGAAGCTTCCGGCCGACGTTTCCGCCGCGCTTCGCGTTCTTCGTCGTCACGAGGTGGCGCCGTCGAAGTTCGTTCTCGGCGGTTCATCTATCGGCTCGTCGGCGGCAATCCTATCGGGTGCAAGGGAGGACGATGTGGTCGGCGTCTTTGCGCTTTCTCCTGGGCGCGCGTATCGCGGCCTCGACACCATTACGCCGGCGGCGACCTACGCACCACGTTTGCTCGCGATTGCGGCCGAAGGCGAAACCCCCGCGAAGGAAACGGCCGAGGAGCTAGCGCGCGTGGCCTCGCGCGGGAGCGTTCAGCTTCTTGAAGGCTCGGCGCACGGTCTTCGGATGATGGAGGCGACGCCGGACCTGCCGGCGCGGATTCGAACCTTCGTCGAGCAGGCGCTGGAGCGATGACCTTACGCGCGGTGGCGGAGTTGATCGAAGCGTCGCGTCACGCGGTCGCGCTCACCGGCGCTGGTGTATCCACGGAATCCGGCATTCCCGACTTTCGTTCCGACTCCGGTTTGTGGCGCGATGTAAGCCCGATGGACGTCGCGTCGATCGACGGTTTTCGGGAAGATCCCGAACGCTTCTATCGGTTCTGGGCGCCGAAACTTCTCTCCCTGAAGGACGCTGAGCCGAGCGCCGCCCATCGCCTGCTCGCCGGTCTCGAGTCGCGTGGACGAATGCAGGCGGTAGTGACGCAGAATATCGATGGCCTTCATCAGAAAGCGGGGTCGACGCGCGTTCTCGAAGTGCACGGGACGTTTCGCGAGTTTCGCTGTCTCGCCTGTGGGACGGAGACCACCATGGAGGTCCTCGAACCGTGCGCTGCGCTTCCAGCGTGCACGTCCTGTGGTGCCACGCGTTTGCGACCGAAGGTCGTGCTCTTTGGCGAGATGCTTCCAGCGGCGTTTGGTCTCGCCGAGATGGAAGTGCGCGCCGCCGACCTTTTGATCGTGATGGGAACGTCCCTCGAGGTTTATCCGGTCGCTGGGCTCGTTCCGCTTGCCAGACGGAGCCGCGCGAAGGTGATCATTTTGAACCGGGACGAGACGGCGCTCGACGACGAAGCGGACCTGGTGGTGAACGACGAGCTGGGCGCGACCTGCGGCCAGCTGATCACGCTGCTTGGGCTTTAGACCGCTTAGCCCAGGAGGAGCGGACGGTTCAAAACAGTCGTGGGGGCGCTGGATCAATCTCGTGACGTCGCCAGACGAGGCGGGCGAAGAATATCAGCGCCAGGATCGCGGAGACGCTTCCGAGAAGGAACCCGTGCTTTCCCCAGAGCTTGCTGAACGCCATACCCGCGGGAAGGACAACGTAGAACCCGACCTGGAGGAGGGTGATGAGATCCACTCCCGTAGTCTTAGGGGAGTCGGGCGCTGCCGACAAACCGCTGCCTAAAAGTCGTCGTCGAGGGGGGCGTCAAGATCGTCCGCTTCGGGAATCTCTTCGGTCACGTCCGGCCCAGCGACCGCCGTCGCGTTCAGCGCGAGAAATCCGCCGACGCCGCCGAGCACCACAAACCCGCCGATCGCCATCCACTTCTTGGGCGACTCCAGCTTACGAAAGGCCCAGACGAGTCCGCCGAGGGCGATCAGCCCAAGGACGCCTCCACCCGCAGCCACCATCATCCACGTTTCCATGAAAACCTCCCGAAACGATCATACTCCGATGTCGTGTGCCGTTGATATGCCAAAGGCGTCCGCGCGTTAGCGTGTGAGCTCATAGAGGGCGATGGCGGTCGCGACCGACGCGTTCAGAGATTCGGTCGGGCCCGACATTGGAATTCGAAGAACGTGGTCGCAGCGCTTCCGGACCATTCGGCGTAGTCCTTTTCCTTCCGATCCAACGACCAGCACGAGAGGCGACGACACCGAAAGGTCTGCGAGCATCGTCTCGCCATCGCCCGCTAGGCCGGCGATGAGAAAGCCTGCGTCGGACGCACTCTGAAGCGCGCGCTGCAGGTTCGTGACCTGTGCGATCCGTGCGTGTTCGGTTGCGCCGGCGGAAGCGCGCACGACGACCGGCGTAATCGACGCCGCGCGGTGCTTGGGCAGGAGGACTCCTCGCGCGCCAAAGGCCACGGCGCTGCGAATGATCGCGCCCGCGTTGTGCGGGTCGGTGATCTCGTCGAGCGCGACGAGGAGGCCGCCGCCGTCGAGGAGTTTTTCCAGGCTGCGAAAGGGGTAGGGCGGCCCGGTGGCGACCACCCCCTGATGACGAACCCCTCCCGCGAGATCGTCGAGGGTCCGACGAGGAACCTCACGGACCTCGATGCCTGCGCGTTCCGCTGCCGAACGGATGTCGCCGAGTTTGCCCTTTTGGGATTGATCGAGATGGACGCGGCGAATCGTGCCCGCAGCGATCGCTTCGAGAACAAACCGTCGGCCGGTGACGCTTCGGCTCATGCGACGGCCTCGATCTCGGCTGCGATCGCCTGGGCGGCCGCAACGGGATCGCTCGCGTTTCGAATCGGTCGGCCGATCACGAGGAAGTCAGCGCCATCCGCGATGGCGCGTGCGGGTGTTGCGACTCTCGTCTGGTCGTCCGTGGATGCTTCCGCAGGACGAACGCCCGGCACCATCAACGTCGCCGTACCGACCGTGGCTCGAAGCGCGGAACACTCCCGCGGGGAGCACACAAGCCCATGGGCACCGGCGTCAATGGCGAGCTTTCCCAGGCGAACGACGGCGTCTTCCGCGGGCCCGGCGAGGCCGATCGCGGCGAGCTCGTCTTCGCCCATGCTCGTCAGCACCGTGACGGCGAGAACCTCCACCGAGAAGCCTTCGACCGCCCTTCGAACGGCCTCGAGCGCACGTGGTCCCGCAGCGGCGTGAACGGTGAGAAAACGCGCGCCTAAGTCAGCAACGACCGTGGCGGCCTTGGCCATGGTGGCAGGAATGTCGTGAAGCTTGAGGTCGACGAAGCAGTCGCGATCCGCATTCCGGACCGCGGCGACGGCGGGGCCGCCAGCGGCGGTGAAGAGCTCAAGGCCGACCTTGAACACACCGACGTGGTCACGCAGGCGATCGATCCAGGACTCCGCAAGCTCCTGCGAAGGGACATCAAGCGCGAAAACGATACGTTCCTGTGCGCGCACGGGACCTCCTGCCGAGTTCGGGCCCGGGAGGGATCGCATGGTCCTCGTCCCGAGAAAAGGGCTTAACCAACAAAGCCCGGCGAGGGCCGGGCTTCGTCTGAGGCGCGTTTGGACTAAAGGTCCAACCCTGCCAACGGGTCGTCGGAGATTCCGCCGCCGCGCATCATCGATGTGGACATCCCCCGCGGACGACGACGTACGCGACGCATCGAGCTGCTCGCGACCTCGGCGGCCATGGCTTCGGCGGCCTGCTGGGCCTGCCGAGCGCGAGCTTCCGCCTCGGCGGCCTGCTCCTCCGCCTCGCGGCGCTGGGCCTCAAGGTTCGCGGCGAGCTCTCGCGCGGCAGCGGCCTCTGCGGCCTGGCGATCCGCCTGTTCCTGGGCAAGGGCCGCGGCCCGTGCGGACTCTTCTTGACCCGGCTTCACGATTCCGAAGTACACGCCGGCGCCGCCCGCGAGAAGGAGCACGATCAGACCCGCGATGATCCCCGGGTGAATCCCCTTCTTTTCCTTCGCTTTGAGCTCGGCCATCTGGCGCTCGTGGGCGAGGAGACGCTCCTGCTCCGACGCGCGAGCGCGCGCTTCCTCCTCGAGACGAACGCGAAGGGCGCCTTCTTCCTTTTCGCGGCGCTTCTTCTCCTCGGCCTCTCGGACCTTGCGCTCTTCGGCGAGGCGCGCTTCTTCCTCAGCGCGGACGCGCGCCTCTTCCTCAGCGCGAACCCGCTCTTCTTCTTCCCGTTTACGGCGCTCTTCGTCTTCTCGTGTGCGTCGTGCTTCCTCCTCTTCCTCATGGATGCGATCCTCTTCGAGGTTCATCAGCTCCTTGAGGTTGAAGAGAACGGAGGATTCCTTCTGCTCGGACATTCGCTTTTCGCTCCGTACGTTCCTTGGGGTTACGACCCCTCGCGGCGAGGAAGCTTAACAACCTCGATCCACCAATGTCAATCCCGACACGGTTGCAGGTGGCGGGTTTTACTAGGGTTTTTGCGGCCGGGTGGCCGCTATTTCCGTTGGACACCAAGGGGGCGGGACTCCTTGGGAACCTCGGCTCGTGTTATGATTTTGCGGTGAGACTCCGAGAGGGCATCGCAGGGGTCGCAAGCCTCGTGGCTGGGTTGACCGCGCTCGGCTGCGGGAGCACCCCCTTCAATCAGCAGGAGGGGGAAACCTGCGTTCGTTCGCTCGAGTGCGTGGACGGTCTGGCCTGCGTCAACAACGTCTGCACCACCGATCTGACCGACATCATGGGCATGGTCCCGATGATGATGGACGGCGCCGCTCCCGACATGGACGCCGCCGTTCCGATGGATGCAGCCGTTCCGCCCACGGACGGAGCACCCCCACCGATGGACAGCGCGCCGCCGCCGATGGACAGCGCGCCGCCGCCGATGGACAGCGCGCCGCCGCCGATGGACAGCGCGCCGCCGCCGATGGACAGCGCGCCGCCGCCGATGGATAGCGCGCCGCCGCCGATGGACGCCGCGCCGCCGATGGACAGCGCGGTCTAAAAGCAGATCAGCTGGGGGGAGGGTTCGCCACACTCCGCTCCATCGCACGTTTCGCCAACGCCGAGCTGGCCTCGGTCGTTGAGCCCCCAGCAGTAGACTCGACCAGTCGCAGATACGGCGCAGCTGTGGCTGGAGCCGAGTCCGAGGTCGGTAACCACGGCGTCAAACCCAGTCACGAGGCGGGGTGTCGCGATGCGGGGGATTCCACTGTCCGCGCCACACTGCGCTTCGGTGTTCCGACCCCAGCAGTGAAGCTCTTCATCCGCCACTGCGCACGCATGCGACGTGCCGAGCTCCAGGACGGAGACGTTCGTCAGGCCGACGTCGTTTCGAACTTCCGAGTCCGCAGAGGGGTCGCGCCCGACTTGACCGTGAATGTTGCCGCCAAAGCACTCGACGACCCCGTCGCGAACACCGCACGTAAAGAACCCACCCGCCGCGAGGTCGTCCCAAGGGCCTCCCTCGACGGTCATGGGCGTCGAACTGTCCGGAGTCCCAACAGGATGCCCCGTCTGTCCGCAGCAGGAAGATCCCCAACAGCGCATCTGGCCATCGATCAGAACGCAGGTATGACGCCCGCCCGCTGCGATCGCCCTACCGGTTGATGTTGCTGCGGAGGGAACTCCGACAACGCCCGTGACATCCACGGGAGTTGCGGATCCTCGACCCGAATACCCAAGCCGAAAGTCGATGTTGGGCGTCGGGTCGGAAGGGGGCGATACGGTGTTGGCGCCCCAGCATTGAAGCTGTCCGCCGCGCGTCGCACAAAGATGATCCGGTCCGAGCGTCGGAGCGGAAAACCCGGAACCGATGTCACGAAGCGTGGAGCCGCTCGCCGTCCCTCCAAACTCCGCCCCCCAACACGAGAGCGTTCCTCCTTCGCGAAGGAAGCAGGATGAGTTGCCGGCCGCGAAGACTCCTGACTCCGAGTTGTTCTGGCCGTCGACGAGTACTGGGACCGAACTCAGGTCGCTGTCGGTCGTCGTCCCGACCTGACCGACCGAGTTGTCTCCCCAGCAGCGAACGCGCATTCGTTCTGCTCCGGGGAAATAAGCACACGTATGCGCTGTGCCGGCCTCGACGCGTTCGGCGACCAGTCGCGGCCGGCAGGACCCCTCGGCGCAGCGATCGCTCCCGCACGGGCACGTCTCACATTCAGCTCCGCGTTCGCCGCACGCCGTTGGATCCGTCTCCTCGACGGGGACGCAACGTGTTCCATCCCAGCAGCCGGTGCAGCAGACGCCAAGCCGGCAGAGCCCTCCACCACACTCGATTCCTTCGTCCGCAGGAACGCAGCGGCTACCGTCGCAAACTTCGCATTCGCCACAGTCGGGGCAAGCGTCGGCAACACCTCCATCGACCCCTGTATCGAGCCCGCCGTCGACCGTGCAGTCGTCCTCATCGGCGCACTCGCAGATTCCGCCGATGCAGGTTTCGCCATCTCCGCATCGGACGTCGACGCAGGGCTCTTCCAAACGAACGGTGACAATGCGTGTTTCTCCGCGCACGTATCTTCCCCGGACGGTACGCATCACGAAGGGGGTGGTGCCTTCGAGGGCGATGAGGTCCACCTGCCAGCCGCGGTCGGGGTTGTTGCCTTTCGGGGCGAGGGCAATCCGAAACGGAACACCGAGGCATCCGTCCGCTTCTCCCAGGCAGCGATCCGCTGTGTTTTCGACTCCGTCCTCGCCGGAGATCGTGATGCGAAGCTGGGTTGCGCGGGTTTGAACGGTTGTATCTGCGTCGACCTCGACGATGACTTGTGTTTGCGAACCACACGCCGCGAGGAGCGCGGCCACCGTGACTAGAAGTCGGTCCAAATTTCCAATCCATCCATGGAAGCTGGCGCCGAGTGCATTTCCGACCGCATCGAACGTGTCGGTCGCATGGTGGCCCGCATCGTTTCACCTCGCATCGCGCTCGGTGCCGGGCGCGTCGTGCCTTCAACCTCGTCGATCGGTGGCTCCGGTTCTGGTGTTGCGATCCGGACCGGGTCTGGACCTCTCGGAGTCTCCTGGGGCTCCGCTGGTTCGGCGACCTGCGTGGGCGTAGCGGCTTCGGCCGTGGAGCTGTCGTGACCACGAAGTACGAACCAGCCGGCAACCGCGAGGGCGATCGCTGCAGCGACTGCAACGAGCCACGGTCCCTTGGAGGGCGCCTCCCGCGTGGGGGCCTGCGCCTCCGCGACTCGGGTGACGGCTGGTTCCTCCCGGCGGCGCGCCTCCAGGGCTCGCCGCACCTGCGAAGAGGCTTCGTCTCGTTGCCCGCCATATCGATCCGCCAGAAAGCGCGCGACAGTGAGACCCCCTTCCTCGTTCGAGAGTTCCGACACGATTTCCTCCAAGCGCTCGGCGACTTCCTCGGCCGTCTCCGGACGTAGGTCGGGGCGCTTCGCGAGGAGCTCCAGGCTCAGCTGCACGAGTTCAGGAGGGAGCGCGCGTCGTTCGTTGCCAATATCGGGAGGCGGGTCGTCGAGGATACGCCGTGGGCCCTTTTCTCCCGCGTAGAGACGTTTGCCTGCGAGCGACTCGAAGAGAACCACTCCGAGCGAAAAAAGGTCGCTTCGTCGATCGATGTCGCGAAAGGAGAGTTGCTCAGGGGACATGTAGCCGAGCTTTCCTTTCAATACACCGGTCGCAGTACGGTCGGTGTGTCCGAGCGCTTTGGCGACCCCGAAATCCGTTACGCGTGCGACGCCATCGTAGCCAACGAGAATGTTCTGCGGTGAGATGTCCCGATGCACCAGGAGAAGTGGAGAACCATCGAGATCCGTGAGCTCGTGGGCTGAGTGAAGACCTCGCGCAACCTGGCTGAGCATCCGACAAACGACTTGCACCGGCAGCTGTTCCCCGTCCTTGCGTAAACCCTTGAGCATCGTCGAAAGCGAGACGCCTTCGATGTACTCCATGACGAGGTAGGGTCCCGTCTGGTCCACGCCAACGTCCAACACACTAACGACGTTGGCGTGTCGAATGAGTCCGGCAAGCCGGGCTTCTTCGAGGAACATCCGGCGAAATGCGGGCTCGTCAAAGGCTGCGTGCAGCCGCTTCACCGCGTAGAGACGCTGGAAGGCGCCGTCCCGTCGGACCGCGAGATCGACCCGGCCCATTCCTCCGCTCGCGATCGGCATGATTTCTTCGTATGCGGTGGAAGACGCCGACATCGAGCGAGCGCTAGTATACTCCGGAATGCCTGACTCGGACGAGGCCGCCTATCGCGCCGCGCTAGTCGGGGACTTTCGCGAACCGGGAGGTGTTGCGTGGCGCTCGCTGGCGTCCATGGCTCTGCCCGGTATCGCGCCGCTTCGTCTCGAGGATCTTCACGCGGCACCAGCGACAACGGCGCCCTTCGCGCTTTCGTCTTGTGTCCTGGCATCCGTTGCCCGGGCGGATGTTTCGAACCTGGGTGCGCTCTGCGAACTCGGTCGACGCAATGGGGAGGGGCTTGGGCCCCTGGCGGCATCGATCGCGAGCGCTTGGTGGCGATGGCAAACCGGGTCCGAACCGGGTCCGCTCCTGGTCGCTGCCAAAGAGCTTCAGGTCCAAGCGGTCGAGGCCAAGCAGGCGCAGTGGGTGATTGAGAGTGCGGCACTTTGCGCACTCGCGGCGCTCGGAACCGGCGATGGAGAACTAGCGCTCAAGCTCGCAAGGCGCGCGTCGCGAATGGCGCGCACGGAGGAGATGCCCCAGCACGAGTACCTTGCCCATCTCGTGCTGGCTCGAGTACGCCGAGCGACCGGGCAACCGTGGCTTGCGGCGCGCATTCTTGCGGGTCTTGAGGCATCGGCGTCCCCCCTTTGGTCCGACTGGATCGCATGGGAGGTTCTGCTTTCGTCCGGACGAGTCGCCGATGAAGAGGCTGCGGAGCGGAGTGAGTTCGCGCGCGCCACGAACAAGCTTCGTCGTGCGCTTGACGCGGGGATCGACGGCGATGTGGAGTCGCTGCGCGACGCGCTCCGAGGTGGTTTTTCCGCTGCGCCCCTGATGCGCGACTTTGCCCGAGTGCGGGCAGCCCTTGACCTGGACGCGGAGGTCCCCCCAGATGTGGCACCCTGGCTTGCGGGGGAAGGTGATGGGATCCCCTCGGTTATTCACGGGGTCTTCGTCTACCGCAAGACGCCCGCTGAGGCGCCAGTCTGGATTCAGATCGGAACCGGACGCCGTGCTTCGTGGGTCGCCGTGCAGGCGTCGACGCTCCCGCGGCTCATGGCATCCGCGCAAGAAGGGTGTCGGGAGGAAACCCTGCTCTCCACGCTTGCCAACGGATCACCTCGACCGAAAGCAGAGGTCTTCGCGGCGGTCTACGGTTTCCCATACCGCGAGGATCTGCACGAGGGTACGTTCCGGGTCCTGCTCCATCGAGCGAAGCATCGCCTGCCCGAGGGAGCACGTCTCGAGGTTCGCGACGAGATTCAGCTCGCCGCGGAAGAGCCCTTTTGGATCGCTGATCCACGCTGCGGCGTTCATACCGATGCCTTCGTCCTTGGTACCTTGGCCCAGCTTCGAGCAGCGGGCGCGAAGCAGATCGCGGCCGAGCTTGGAATCTCGGTACGCACGGTGCAGAAGTCGCTTCGCAGGCTTCGAGAGAGCGGAGCGTGTTCCGTCGAGAAGAGTGGTCGCCGCGTGGAGTACGTCCTGGAGGACACGACGTTTGAGGAGGCGAGCCGTCACCACCGCGGCGTTCGCTCGATGGACGAGACGTCGACGTAAGACTCGTTCGTTAGAACTGAACAAGCGTTCGCGTAACTCCGTCGAATACGTCGCCTCGCTGAAGTTCAGAACGCTGGGTGACCACCACAGCTGTGACCGCAGCGCCGACCACGAGCACAGCGAGGACGCTCAAGACCCACCGGCGTACGCGATGGCTCGGCGCCGGCGACTCGGCGGCCGTAGTTGACGTTGGATTGCCGACGAAGGGGAGGGCCACGTCGACGGTATCGCCGCGATCAACGTGAACTTCGCGCTCCACGGGTGCGTAGCCTTCAGCAACCGCAGCCACGGAAAGATCTCCGGCGTTCACAACACGCACGGCAGGTTCTCCTTCGCGCGCGACCCCCGCAGGGGAGCCATCGATGCGAAGGCGTGCCTCCGCAACGCCGCTTACGGAGACGGAGAGACGACCTAGCTCGCCTCGTACTTCTTCGATCAGCGTTCGAACTCGTGCGGATCGGTCGTCGGGAAGTTCCCCGTAGTGTCCCTCTACGAGTGATTCAAAGACGCGTAGCGCTTCCCGCGACTGCCCCATGCCGCGAAGCGCAACCGCGAGATTGAAGGCCGCCGACGGTGTGGGGAATAGCTCGAGGGATTCCGACAGAAGTTCGCGAGCCTCCGCGAACCGACCGGCCCGAAGTGCAGAAATGCTCTCTTCGAAGAGGGCGCGGGCGTCTTCTTCGTTATCGCTTGCTCGGGCTGTCGAGGTCGAAATCGAAAGGAGTGCCGCGCACGTAACGAGGACTCGCAAACCGGGGCGAAGCTGCGCCATGGGAGCCGCAAGCGTTTCAAGAATCCCGGAGGCTGACAACGGCGCTTTCAAAAGCGCGAACGCGTCGTAATTGAACGCGGCGCCGCGGCCCAACAGAGTCGTCGACATGGAACGCACGACCCAAACACTCGTCTCCTTTGCCATCTTCTGGGCCCTTGGTGGCTGTGACGATGGCGCCAGCTGCCATGAAGACGCCATGCCTTTTCAGGATGGAGCCTTCGACTCCGGGGGCAATCCAGATACGGGCGATGACGCCGGTTTTCGACCCGATTCGGGCGACACCGATGCCGCGTTCGTGGCGGACGCCACCATGGAAGACGCAGGCGTTGACGCATCACCAACAGTGGACGGTGGCTGTGATGATTGCCCCATCGGATTGCGCTATTCGCGACCCGACATGAGCGAGGGGCGCTGGGTCTCGGTCGCATACTCGAGTGGTGGGACCAAGAACCTCGACAACGATACGAACTACTTCGTCACGTGCGAGCGGGTTCTCGACCGCACGCTGCGCCTCGACGGAGGGAACAACATCGTGCTCATTGGCTGTGAGTGGGACGTGAACCGGTCCGGCCACGCCAACGACCGGATGATGCTTCGCTTCTACGAGCAGCGTGGGGACGTCTACGTGGAAGGCGTATACGGGCATGGGAATACCCTCACGGAGGGCATCCAGATGCGCGCGCCGGAGGCAAACTTTACGGTTCAAAACATGCGAGTCGAGCGCTTGATCGGCTCTCGTGATGGCAACCACGCAGATGTTCTTCAGCCCTGGGGAGGTGCTGCAGGCGTGCGGGTATACAACCTCACGGCGCTCAACCTTCACTACCAGGGCTTCCTCTTCAACGACGACTTCGCTGGGGGGACGGGTCCGGTGGTTCTCGAGAATGTGAACCTCGAGATGGCCGAAGGCGAGACGCGCGATAGCGACGACCGTGCCGGCGGTCGCTACGCCCTCTGGACGTCGCCGGGCAACAAGACGACCACGATGGAGATGATCGGGGACACCGTTTGGGTGCTACCAAATCCGCGTTTCAACGGTGGCAATCTGGCGCGGACGGTCTGGCCGGAAGTGACCGAGAGCCGTGGTGGTCGTGGGGAACAGATGGATGAACTGGGAACCTATGTCACCTGGGAAGGCGTCACCCGCGACAACATCGGTCGCGTTCGAAAGGGGCGACCCGAGGCGGACTTTGTACCCGCGAGTCTGTGGGCCTCCGGCACCTACGCGCCCTAACTCACTCGCGCCAGAAGAGCTTCCAGGGGTTGTGCTTGAGGTCGCGCAGCATTTCCTGGATGTCGTCGTAGATCTCTTCATCCATGACGAAGCCGCCGACGGTGCCGCGTCCCTCGCGGATGTGCGACACGATCGCTCGCGCGTCGGCCACGGTAGCGTTGGCTTCTTCGGCGAGGTCGGCGGCTTCCGAAAGGGCGGTCTGAATTTGGGTGCGCTGCTCGGGGCCAAAGGTTCCGAGGGTGTCATCCGCCTGGGACGCGATGCTTCGAACGTCGCGCATCAGGGGTTCGATGTCGGCGCTCACGGCAGCGAGGGTACGGTCGACGTTCCGGAGGGTTCGCTGGAGTCGCGGCCCGTTGACGATCTCGTTTCCGCCGTCGAGGAGCTGGTTGGTTTGGTCGGTGGCGCGTTCGACGTTTTCGATGATGCGGTCGAGACGATTGTCGTTCTCTTGGAGGAGCGAGTCCATCTGCCGAATCATGTTCGCCGCGGAGGTCAGGAGCGTCCCCAGTTCCTCTCGGTTTTCACGGATGAGGCGTGTCATCCCTTCGAGCAGCTCGTAGGCGAGAGCAAGCGCCAGATCGAGACGCGGTGGATCGATGCCCTCCACGATTGCACCGTCCTCGAGGGCGGGCTTTTCCGGATCGCCGGGATCGATCGCGATGATCGACTCCCCGAGAACGCTCTGGGACGTCACGTAGAAAAGGGCGTCCTCGTGAATCGTGTCCTGGATGTTGTTGTCGAGGCGAAGGCGCATTCGAATGAGCGGACGCCGCCCGGTTCGCTCGTCCAAACGACCTCCGAGGTATTCGACGCTGTCCACGGTGCCGATGCGAATGCTGCCGATGCTGACCGGCGCGCCGGGTTGAATGTTGCCCGGGTTGTCGAAGTCGACGAAGAGGTCGTATTTGTCGCCGAGCTCCACGCCGCCAAGGACAAAGATGAACCCTCCAAGAAGGAGGAGGGCGGCCAGGACCAAGAGCCCAACCCGGACTTCGACGGAGAGACCCTTCATACCTCCATCGGTCCTTCCGCGCGTCCTTCGATGAACTGGCGTACCACCGGGTCATCGGTGCGCTGAAAGTCGTCGGGCGTTCCGAGCATTCGAACGTTGCCCTTGTACAACATCGCGATTCGGTCGGCGATCGTGAAGATCGACTTCAGGTCGTGGCTGACGACGATGCTGGTCACCCCAAACTCGTCGCAGAGGCGGCGAATCAACGCATCGGTACGGCGCGCGCTCACGGGATCGAGCGAGGTGGTCGGTTCGTCGAAGAGGACAAACTCGGGGTCCAGCGTGAGTGCGCGCGCGATCGCGACCCGCTTGCGCATGCCGTCCCCAAGCTCCGCCGGGTAGGCATCGGCGAAGGCCTCCATCCGCACCTTCTCGAGCCGCTGGCGTGCGTCGTCAAGGGCCTCGCGCATGGTCATTCCTTTGTGCTTTCGCAGCGGCAGCGCGACGTTTTCCGCGCAGGTCATCGAGTCGAAGAGCGTCGAGCTCTGAAAGACCATCGCGCAGCGTTTTCGGACGGGAAAGAGGTCCGCCTCGCTCAGCCGCGAAACCTCCTGCTCGCCGAGGTAGATGTCGCCGCGATCGGGGCGAAGAATGCCGATGAGGTGTTTGATCAACACGCTCTTGCCGACGCCAGACGCGCCGATGATGAAGAAGCACTCGCCGTCCTTAACTTCGAGCGTCACGCCCTGGAGCACCGCTTTGGGTCCGAAGGATTTGTGAATGTCGACGAAGCGAATGGGCACGGCGCTAGAGGGCGGGAATGAGAAAGTAGCCAAAGGTGCTGATAATGAGGTTGAGCACGATGATGGCGAAGCAGCTTCCGACGACGGCCTCGGTGGTCGCGTGGCCGACGCCTTCCGAACCGCCGAAGGTTGCGAGCCCGCGCTGCGAGCTGACGATCGCGATCGCGCCGCCGTAGGTGAGGCATTTGACGAGACCGAGAATCACATCGCCTGCATTCAGCATGGAGAGGTTCGCGAAGGTGTGGGGGTTGATGTCGAAGGCGACGGTGCCGACGAAGAGACCCGCGAGAAATGCGACGAATCCGCCGATGATCAAGATCACGGTGCCCATGACGACCGAGGCCACAAAGCGCGGCACGACGAGGTAGTCGACGGGTTCAGCGGCACACATCCGGAGCGCGTCGACCTGTTCGGTGACGACCATCGAGCCGATCTCGGCGGCGATGCCAGCGCCGACGCGGGTTGCGAGAGGAAGCGCGCCCACCGAAGCCGCCAGGTCGCGCACGAGGAGCTTGATGTAGGTGGCGCCGACCATCGAAAGGTCCGGGACGAGCTTTCGCGACTGCAGCCCGGTCTGAAAGGTGATGATCGCGCCGATGAAGGCCATCGTGACGCACATGAAGAAGAGCGACTTGTTGCCGATTTCGAACATCTGCGTTGCGATCGCGCCGCGCTCTCGGCGTCCGCGACCGAGGTAGTAAAGCGTGCTGCGAAAGAGGCGGTAGACGTCCGCGACATCCACCAAAACGTTCCGGAGCGCCTGAAGCGCGTTCGGGTTTTCGACTCGCCGAGTGAACGCCATTACTCAAGCACAAAGGTTGAAAAGTAGTCCGCGATGAAGATGCCGGCGGCGGCAGCGACGACGGAGGCGTTGACCGCGCGACCCACCCCGGGCGCGCCGCCACGAGTCGCGAGGCCGTAGTAGCAACTCATCAGCGCGATCATGAGGCCGAAGAGAAACGCCTTAATGAGGCCGACGAGAAAGTCCCAGGTTTCGAGACGCTCGAGGGCAGACGAAAGAAAAATGCGTGGGTCGACGCCCAGGATCATGTCTGCGGTGACGATGGCGCCGCCGAGGGCGACCGCGTCCCCGATGATGCAGAGGACGACCATCATGAACACCATGGCGATAACGCGCGGAACGACTAGGTAGCCCACGGGATCGATCGCGAGCGCACGGAGTGCTTCCACTTGATCGGTGACCTTCATGGTGCCGAGTTCGGCGGTGTTGTTGGCGCCGACGCGTCCGTTGAAGATCAGCGCGATGAGAAGCGGCCCAAGCTCACGAACGGTGGTGAAGGTCGCGGCCCAACCGATGAAGTTCTTGGCGTTGAAGCGCTCGACGAAGGGCGCCGCCTGAATGACCATGATGCCGCCGGTAAAGGCGGCGGTCGCGGCGACGATGGGAACGCTGCGCACGCCCATTCGGTTGAGGTTTCGAAAGAGCTCGTGGCGGTCGATTCGTGAGGGGCGGAGGCGACCGAGAATCTGGCCAAAGAGCAGGCTGACGCCGCCGAGCTGACTCGCGATCCCGAGAAGGAGCGCACCGACGCGCTCCGGGATCGTGAGGAGTGCCGCCGTCACAGGGGCCCCTCGGTGAGTCCGTGCACGAACTGTTCGACCGCGGGCAGCTTGCTAGCCTGTGCTTCGGCGGCGGTCCCGTCGAAGATCAGCGCGCCCTCGTGCAGCATGCCAACACGGTCCGCGATGGTGAGTACGCCAGCGACGTCCGACGAGATGACGATCACGGTGGTGTCCTGGGCGCGCTGCTCTTCGCGAATGAGGGTGTAGATCTTTTGACTGGTGACGGGGTCGAGACCGGCGGTCGGCTCGTCGTAGAGAACGACCGGGGCACGCGCGATGGTGGCGCGGGCAACGCCGATGCGTTTCTTTTGTCCCCCAGACATGCTCGCCGGATCTCGCTCTTCGGTTCCTGGGAGGGCGACGCGCGCGAGGCGTTCGGCAACTCGCTCGGCGACCTCCGCTTCCGGCAGGTCGTAGAGCCGGCGCAGCGGAAAGGCAATGTTGTCGAAAACGCTCATGTCGAAGAGCGCGTAGTTTTGAAAGAGCATTCCGATGTCTTTGCGCGCCTCGGCGAGCTCAAGCGCATTGAGCTCCGTAATCGCGGTTCCCCCAACCACGACGTCGCCCTCGTCGGGTTCGATCAGCCCGGCAACGATCTTGAGGAGTACGCTCTTTCCCGCGGCCCCGGGTCCAATCAGGGCGAAGATGCAGCCCTTGGGCACCGTGAGGGACACCCCCCGGAGCACGGGAGTTTTGTAGGACTTGTGAATGTTCCGAAGTTCGATCAAGGGACCGGATCGGTCGGAACTTCGGCCGCCGCAGCCGAGCGGCGTCGCCAGACGAACACAAGCACGATGACGAGGAGAACGTTGACGGCGAGCGCGCCGCCGAGGATGCCCTTGAGGGCGGTGGCGGAACCTCGCGTGACGGTCACCGGTCCCAGGCGCACGAGGTTGGCTTCGCGCCGTTCCGGTACCGCGGTCGCAGTCACCCCGACGACCGCGACGTCTTCGAGCTGCATGCCTTGAACGGCTCCGGCGACGAGGGCGCGCACGGCGTTTTCGTCGTAGGGAGGCTGCGCGCCGCGATACTTCATGAGCACGGAGGCGCGCGGGCGGGGGCGCTCCTCGTCGAGGGCGATGCGGCGCGCGTCCGGAATGGCGACATGAACGCGTGCGTCGAGAACGCCTTCGATCGCTTCAAGAGAGGTTCCGAGTTCGCCACCGATCGCAGCGACGTAGCGAGCGCGTTCTTCGGTGGCGGTCGGAACGAGGCCCCCTTCACCGAAGACTTCGTGCAAGCCCGGCGCGTCGCGTTGCGGAAGCTCGTCCGCTCGCATCACGGCGAGTGCCGGAGCGACCTCTTCGGGCGCGACGTTTACGATGAAGCGGGGTCCGTCGCCCGCACCGTCAGCTTCGCCTTTCGTGGCCCCGATGCCTTGGGTGTGGAGCGCCACCACGATCTGGTTGGCTTCGTCCTCCGTGAGACCGGTCGCCAGCGTGGCCTCGCAGCCGAAGCAAACCAAGAGAAGTCCAAGCGCTGTGCGTTTCACGGGTTAGTCCGCGCTGAAGCTGTAGCGAGCACCCATGCGGGGGGCGCCAAACCGAGGGAACCGCACACCCCGAACCGTTCGGCGCACGCAGGATTTGAACTGCCGGGAGCCGGCGCGGGCGCTGACGCCCATCACCTGGCCGCTCCCAGCGATGGCGATGTCGATGGTGACGCTGCCTACCGAGCGTCCGGCACGGGATTCGGGAAGGACGCAGGCGTTGAAGATGCGATTGAGGTGGCGGTTCATCGTGCCTTGCACATCGCCGGGGGAAAGACGTCCCTGACCGCCGCCCATCGTCGCGTCACCGAGCTCGACGGCCACGTTCATCGCGTCTTCGTAGGAACCGACGAAGGCGCCGGCCATCACCGTGCGACGGCTGCCTCCCATGCCGCGTCGTCGGCGAGGCGGATCCGGGAGGATGCCCGCGGTCCCCGATAGTTCGATTTCGCCTCGCTCGTAGAGGTCGCCGAGGTTTGCTTCCGCGACCTCTTCTTCGCCGCCGGATTCGCGAGTGAGCAGAAAGACGGTCACCCCGATACCGACGGCAAGAACGACGGCTGCGGCAGCAGCGATCTTCGCAACGCCAGAGCGCGCTTCGCTTCGGTCGGCGTCTTCCAGCGCCTTCTTGTGGGCCGCCTGCTCCATGCGGACCTTTTGCTGTTGAACGAACTCCCCGAACTCGTGCCACTGCTTCACCGGCTTTCGTTCGCCGGTGTCCATGTTCATCAGCTCGTGGGTCTCGAGGATTTCGCCCTTGACGATCAGTTCGACGAGCTCGCGGCCGCTGAAGGGACCGTGGTCGAGGCCGTCTTTGACGACCATCCATCGCGGCGCGTCGTTCTCGGTGATCGCGGCGAGGAGGCTGCTGAGATCGACGTCGGCGGACGACGCGCGCGGCGGCGCAACCGAGGCGCGAAACTCTTCGTGAATGCTGACACGCTGCCCGACCTGGGGGGATGC
>JBCDAA010000014.1:0-50104 GCA_039186435.1 Myxococcota bacterium
AGGTCTCACGCCCTTTGCGGAGCAGGTCCCCGAGCGCTCCCGTCGCACAACGGTCCCGATGCAGTACGTCGACTACCTCGAGCTCTTGAAGTGGACCGGCCGCTCTCTCCGAACACGCGCCCCGAGCGGTACGCTCAAGGACCCACCGAAGCTTCTCACCGAGCTGAAGCTCAACCAGAACGCCTTTCTCGCCATGATGCGAAGCCACGGTCTCCGCACCACCAGTGTTCTCGGCAGCCTCGACTTGATTGACGAGTTCGCCGAAGCACAGGGCAAGCACTGGGTACACGGAAAGGGTGGCGCGCGCGCCCTCTACCAATGACGTGAAGCGCTCAAGCGCTGCCTGCAGCAAAACGCGCGCCGAATGCGGATGCCCTCGATACGGGAACGCCTACGGTAGTTCCGGAAGCGGCGCGTCCTCGTCCACGATCCACGCAGGCGGTGAGTCGTCGTTGCTGCCAGACCACGCCGCCGCCTCTCGCAGCGTGCCCTCCTGCCAGCGGTAGAGCTTGACGACACCTTGGCCTGCGCCGCCTTCCCCAGGCCGTTCAAGGGTAAACACGACGAGGATTCCGTCGGCTCCCCGCGGGATCACGGCGAGGCTCGAGTTCGCGCGTGGCGAGGGAAACTGCGCGACGTCACGGCGGGTGACCCCACGAGTCTCGACCAGCACCGGCACGCGGCCCGCCTCGCTGGGATCGATACGAACGCTGAGAAGGAGCGGGGTTCCATCCGGCGAGCGCCAGCGCGCTTCTTGCACCTGCGAGGGGTCCCAAAGGGTGACGCGTTCGTAGAGATCGACCGGACCTCCCGGCGGAGGAGGCGGGTTGGCAATGGTATCGATCAGCACATTGCCGGTGCTCGCGTTGTAGATCTGAATGCCCGACGCGCGGATCACCGCGCCGCGTTTGTCACCGCTCGTCCACGGACGTCCGACGCGAAAGACCACACGCAGCCGCATGCGCTCCACGGAATTTCGCCGAAACCAGCGCTCGGCGCGTTCGGGCGGCACCACGAAGAATCGCTCGGACACCACGTAGCGACTTACCGCACCCTCCTGCGGCGCCTGCGTTGTGAGCAGCCCGCCGCCCGCTTCGAACATCAGATCGGGAACTCGAACAAGGAAGCCCTCGCGCACCGTTTCGTAGGGACCGATTTCGACGTTGCCGACCGCCGGCAAAGAGGCCAGCCAGGTGCGACGTCGAAGTTGGCGGAGCTGACCGCGCCGGCGACGTTCGCAGCTCGCCGCTTGCCCGCGGCAGTCGATGAAGAGGGGACGCGCAAAGGTCGTGAGATCGGAAATCTCTTCCGCGCGTGCTGCGGCTTCCCGAAAGTTCTGGGCGGACGCGGTCGAGAGACCGAAGGAAACGCTGGCGAAAACGAGAAGAAGGCGCATGACGCTGCCTGTCTGACGATTCGCCCTCCCATTCGATTTACGCGACATCCGACAAATCCCTGAAGGTCGAGTATGCATGCCATCTCGTGAGTCTCGAAATCCTCGTCCGTGGACGCTTTCAGCTCGGGAAATGCCTCGGTGAAGGAGCCTTTGCCCAGGTTTTCGCCGCCCGCGATGAGAACGGGCGGCAGGTGGCGCTCAAATACGGCCGCGACGTGGCTCGCCTTCGTCAGGAGTACGAGGCGCTTTCCGCGATCGAGCACGCGAATGTGGTGGCCGCGCTCGACTTTCACGTAAACGCAGACGAGGCCGCGCTGGTCCTCGAACGGGTGAATGGCGCGAGCTTTGTGGACGCGCTTCGTGCGGATCTCGTTGCAGCCCCTGGCCCCAGCCTCCGGCGAAACCTCCCGATGGCGTTTGGCTATCCGATGCAGGAGGAGGGCGTGTCGTCGTTTCGACGCTGTTCGGACGCGAGCCTGGTGCGTCTCCGCGCGCTCGTTCCGGTTCTCGCCCGGGCCCTCGACGCCGTGCATCGCGCGGGTTTTCTGCACCTCGACGTCCGACCCGACAACGTGATCGTTGGGGAGCGTCTCGTGCTTCTCGACCTTGGCCTCGCGCACGTTGTGGACACGCCACTTCCTGCGGGTGCGCTCGTCGGTAGCGCGGCGTACCTCGCGCCGGAGCTCGCACGCGGCGCTGCGACGGACGCGTGCGACGCGTACTCCGTCGGCGCGTTGATCTACGAAGCGCTGACGGGGCGTGCACCCTTCGAAGGGGGCGGCCCAGAGGTCCTCGTGCGAAAGCAGAGCCTCGAGGCGCCCGCGCCGAGTGAGGTCGTCAGCGATGTTCCGGCAGATCTCGACGCGCTGTGCCGCGGGCTTCTTGCGCGCTCGCCGGCGAAGCGGACAACGCTTCGAGAGTTGTTCGGATGACGGCTCGGGTGCCTTCGTCTCGGTGCTGCCGCATCGGGGATCCGGCGTCTACCTCAGCAGTGCTCGTCGAAGTAGTGATAGTCGCTCGGCACTTGGGACGTTGGCTTTTGCAAGAACTTCGTCTCCTGGCCCTGTGTCGGTTTCTTGGCAAAGACGGCCGGCGATTTGCCCGGCGGCGCGTACCAGATGACCTGCGTGAGCCGTCGAGCGCTCACATCAAAGCGAAGCGCCAGCCACAGACCGGTCGGTTCTTCGTGCTGGAACGCCACAAACGAATCCAGTTTGGGTGCGCGCGTTTGTCTCGGCGGCTCCGTCCAGTCGTGGAGCGAGAGCGCTGTGCGCGCGCGCAGCTGCAAACTCAGCCCTGCTTCGACGCCCGGTTGATCGAGTCTTGCTTCAACGTCGGATTTGTCGACAGCGGCGGCGACAAATCGAAGGTCGCCGGACGAACCGGACGCCAGTGCCGCGAGGTCGGCGCCCGGCGCGATGAACCAGTGCTCTCGTAGTTGGCGGTAGTGTCGTACCGATCGATCCAGCGCTTGGTTCTTGTCCATCACAACGACCACGAGCTGCACGCCATTGTCGTCTTTCAGCTCGTAGTACGCGGTGGGTGGAACCTGCAGAATGGTCAGATCACTCACGCTATCTCCTTCGTTTCGATGTCCGTACGACACCTTCGGCGGAGACGCGAGCGCGGCTTGCTTGCCGTTCTGGCGGACCGCTACGGAGACGCGCTTTGGTGGGCTTCGTTCGCGACCGGCCCACAGGGATTCACGCCTTCGAGGTTCACCGAGCGCGCAAAGTTCGCAACAGAGCGAGAGACGATTTCGGTGGCCGTCGCGAACTCGGGCAGAGGCGTTCGCTGCATCATCACGAGGGTTGACGATCGCAGCCCCGGCACGTGACGCCGCTGCAGCTGCGTCTGCCGTCCGAGACAAATCGGAAGCACGACGGCATCGAACCCCTGCATCACGGCGTCTACCGCCATCGACCGCGAACCCACCCGCAATCCAACGTGGCGCGGACGACCAAAGGGCCAGGCGTCCGCAAAACGGCGCGGCTTCGCGGCGAGCGTGACCACGAAGCGTAGGTCTTCGATGGGGGTGTGGTTTCCAGGACGCACAAAGACGTCGTGGGTGAGGGTGACGAGCGGTTCGACGTGATGGGCATCGGTCGGCGGCAGATCCTCGCTGATCACGAGGTCGAGACCACCCCTCTCCAGCAGCACCGTCAGGGAGTCCGCGAGGCCGGACTGAATGCCCGCGTTGAGTTCCGGATGCGCGTCGTGCAGTTTGGCCAGGGCAGGAAGCACGAAGATGTCCGCGAGGTCCGAGGGCGCGTAGACCTGCAGCGAGGCGCGAAGCTGGTCGTCTTCCATCGCCATGGTTCCCTCGTGGACCACGCGCATTGCCGTGCGAACGCTGCGGAGGAGTACTGCGCCGCGTTCGTTCAGTTTGAGGCGCCCCTGGGTGCGATCGAAGAGGGGGTAGCCGAGCTGTTCTTCGAGAAGTTTGATCGTGCGAGAGACTGCCGAGGGCGAAAGGCAAAGCGCCTTGGCGGCAGTGGGGAGGTGCTGAGTCTCGGCGACGGCGCGAAACGCGGGAAGCCAAGACCAATACTGAGCTACTTCACGCGTGTACTTCATCGGGCACCACGCGCACGCAGCCGTCCACGTTCGGTCATCAAGCGATCACCTCGTCGAAAGAGAAGCGGAGCTGTCCTTCGCGGACGCGGGAGTACGTCAGCGCAGGCTGGGAGAACACTCACTCGTATGAGTCGCGAACGCCGACGTTACGGTACGTGAGTACATCGCAGAACGGCTTCGCGATTCTGTGCTCAGACCCGTTCGAGCGGCAGCGGCGGTCCGGGAGGAAGCGACACCTCGATCGCGTCCCCGCGGCGAACCTCA
This sequence comes from Myxococcota bacterium, assembly GCA_039186435.1. Taxonomy (GTDB): domain Bacteria; phylum Myxococcota_A; class Polyangia; order Polyangiales; family Houyiibacteriaceae; genus JALVDI01. The sequence goes on from JBCDAA010000014.1 coordinate 4,238, forward strand.
CCGCTCGTGATCACCACTCCCATCACGCCCGCTTTTCGGACGAGGCGACCGTCCTTCTTGAGCGCGACTTCCTTGAGGAGGCCTGGCTGAAAGCTGTCGATCTGCGCGCAGGGATTTCGGAGTCCGGTCAACGCGATGAGCACGTTCCCAATTCGCAGGGTGCTGCCGGTGGGCAGGCTGAGCAGGTCGATGCCGCGGGTGGTGATGTTCTCGCCAAGCTGGCCGGGTCCAACCGTGAAGCCTTTGCGGGCGAGTTCCTCGAAGAGCTCCGCGTGCATGAGATGCACCTGGCGAAGGTTGGGCTGCGCGGGATCCGCTCGCACCCGCGAGCGATGGCGAACGCGCGCTCCCTGGTGCGCATCGCCTTCCACGCCGAGTCCAGCGACCAGCGTGATCGCGTCGACGGTGGTCTTTCCGAACTGGTGTTCGGCGCTTCGATGGACCGCGACCACGGACCCGCTCACAGCTCGTCTTCCTCCTCCACCTCTGGATACTCGGTCACGTAGGACGCCGGGCTCGCGTCGAAGGTCGTGCTCTTCATCTGCGCTCGTAGACCTTCTACTTGGCGGAGCGCGACGTCTGCGAAGGTGCCCCCGTGCGACGCCCATGCCATCAGGGATGAGAGCATCAGTTCTTTGAGGTAGGCGTAGCTGAAGTCCTCGGTTCGCGTTGCGAGCTCGCCGAGGGCGTCTCCGAGGTTGGCTTCGTTGCTGAGCTGCTCATGCCAAAGAGCAAGAAAGCGACGCCGCTCTGCGACCTGCGGGAGCGTGAAGTTGTACTTTCGATCAAAACGGCTCGGGCGATCGACGATCGCAGGGTCGAGGCGGTTCGGGTGGTTGGTCGTTGCGAGGGTGATGATGCCCTCGTTTGCGGCAAAGCCGTCGAGCTCGTTGAGAAAGAACGATCGCGTTTTGTCGGAGAGGAGCGAATCCAGGTCTTCGAGCACGAGGACGCACGGCGTGGTGCGGCGCGCTCGCTTGAAGACTTCGTGCACGTTGCGCTGCGGGTTGGTGTAGCGCGCTTCGAACGACTGGACGTAGAGGCACGGGACGTCGAGCTCGTTGAGGAGCGCCTTTACGCAGTGGGTTTTTCCGTTTCCCGGAGGCCCGGTGAAGAGCACCCCGCGCTTCCACGGTGCGCCCACCGCCGCGTATCGCTCCTTGGCGTTCAGAAAGCTTCGAAAGTCATCGAGAATCGCGTCGGCCATGGAGTCGGCCAGCACGAGGTTGGCGAACTGGGAGCCCTGAATGGCCTGGTGAAGCGGCGTGCTGCGGGACCAACAGCCGTTCGCGAAGACGAGTACTTCACCGCGGATTTCGGAGGCGATTTCGATCACTCGCGTCGCAAACGCAACGGTGGCTGCCTCCGAGGGACCCACGATCCAGGTCATCGGCTTGAGCTGATTGCCGATGAACCATTCGGCGCGCACGACTTCGAAGGTCTCACCCTCGAACTCGATGGTCTGGCGTGCGTGTTCGACCTGGGTTTCGAACACGCGGCCGGTCCAGAAATGCTGCACCACGGGAGTGGGCGTTCGCGTCAGCGTATGTGGAACGCCGGTTCGACGAAGAAACGTCGCCATGTCGTACGCGAGGTCGCGACTCTCAAAGACGAACGCATCGGGGTACTCCGCATGGAGCGCTTCCGTGATGCGATACCCAATCGCGTTGGGCGGTGCACTCAACGCCTCGCGAAACAGCGACTCCTTCATCGGCGCACACTCTGGCCACGCTTCCGCGCTTGGCAAGTCATCCTCGCGCAAGATACGGCGGGAGAGGCGAGGGGACATCGCCCATCGCGCGAAAACCGCTGAGGAGCGCGCGGACCGCGTCGTCGAGTCCCGCGTTTGGTGCCGCCGCCCGCGCGGGCCCTTGGGCGAGCATCACGCGTCCGTGGAGAAACGCCCACAGCGCGAAACCGGCGGCGTCGCCCGCGTCGGGAACGGCTTCGACGACCACCTGCCGAACCATGTCCCAGAGCAGCATCCACTGACGGATTCCGGGATGGGTCACATCCGGTTTCGCGTCGACAAAGGCGCGGTAGGCGTCCGGTCGCGCGGTGCCGAAGTCGACGTAGCGATGGCTCATCGCGAGAACCCGCTCGAGGGGACTGTCGTCGCGGGTCTCGAGGGCGCCCGCCAGCGCGGCACAAGCAGCGGCGCCGATGGCGATCCCCAAGCCAGCCCGGTCGCCCACGTGGCGGTAAAGCGCGTTGGGCGTCACTCCGAGCGCGCTCGCGACATCTCGGAGGGACCAGTGATCCCAGCCTTTTTCCTCCACGATTTTGAGGGCGCGTTCCCCGATCGACGCGGGATCGATGCGAGCGGGATAGGGCATGGATGGATTTTGTCGCCGAAGGTTGACGCTGTCCATCTTCAGTCTCAAGGTATACGTCATATACCTTCGGAGGTAAGCATGCGAATTCTGGTGACGGGAGCGACTTCGGGGCTTGGGCGGGCGACCGCCCTGCAGCTTGGCGCGCGAAATGTGGAGGTGATTGTGGGCGGTCGGCGTCGCGAAGCGGTTGAGGACCTGGTTCGGGCGATCGAGTCGCGCGGAGGCCAGGCGCGTCCCTTCGTCGCGGATCTCGCCTCCCTCGCTGATATTCGCCGCGCGGTGGATGACGCGGAGCTCGCTCCCCTCGATGGCATTGTCGCAAACGCGGGTCTCACGCTGAGCGAGGAGCAGCGAAGCGCCGACGGGTACGAGCTGACGTTCGCGGTGAACGTGCTTGCCCATCATCTGCTGGTGGCGCTCTTGGCCAAGACGCTTCGGCGAAGCGGTGCACGCGTCGTGTTTGTGTCGAGCGGCACGCAGATCCCGGACCACAAGCTCGCGCGTCGCTTCGGCATTCCGGCGCCACGCTGGGTGGGCGCGACGAATCTCGCGAAGCCCGACGAAGCGTCCGAGGAGGAGCGCGTCGATGATCTGCAGCAACGCTATTCGACGTCGAAGCTCGGCAATGTGCTCCAGGCGCGTGCGTTTCAGGTTGCGTTTGCGCGTGCGGACATCGACGCGGACGTCTTTGCGATCGATCCGGGGTTGATGGTGGGCACCAATCTCGCGCGGGAAGTTCCGGCGGTGCTCCGCTGGATCTTCAAAGGGGTGGGGACGCTGGCGACGCCGCTTGTGAAAGGGATGCGGCGGGTCGAGACGTCCGCGACGCACCTCTGTGAACTACTTCTCTCGGAGGAGTGGGCGGGCAAAGGCTTCGCGTACCTCGATGGGGACGAGCTCTTTCCCGCGTCGGACGACGGCATGAACGACGATTACCGCGACGCCCTCTGGCGCGACGCGGCCAACCTCATCCGCCTCCAGCCAAACGAAACCGCCCTCTTCCTCTAGACCACGCTTCCTTTGAACTGACCGCGCGTTCGCTTGTTCTCGACGTCCCTCGCGGCGTTGCTCGTCTCAAAATACCGATAGTATTCCATCGACTTCGCGCCTTGCGTGGAACGCCGAGCCCTGCGCGATCGCACAATCAGTTCAAAGTGCGCGCGGTCTAGCTTCGACGACGTCGGAGGGGACCGAGTTCTTCACTTTCGTCAGTTGGAGCGATGCACCCAGAGGTAGTCCGCGACGCGCGGCTCGGCCTCGATCAACGCTTCGATCTCTTCGTCTTCACCCTCAGCGGCCAACACGACGCGATAGCGATCGACGCCCCGCCGCGCCGCACGGTCGGGGATCCCAAGGCCAGACTCCACGTGCTTGGACCCGGCAAAGACGACGATGCGTGACCCGCCCGCTTCAAGCGCGTTCGCCACCGACTCGGCCATCGTCTCGTCCCACACCACCTGCGCCTGATAAAGCCGCTCAAACGCATCCGAGTCGTCGCCGTGGGGATGCCCTGCCATCGCGGCCTCTACCATCGCCCGATGCGCCGCGTTCTCAAGATCCATCTCGGGAAGCTGCGCGCGCTGCTCTTCGCTGAGCCCGTCCACCCCCGCAAGCGCGACCGCACGCGTCAACTCCCGCGGCGCATTCAGCGCATAAAGCGGAATCGCCCGCGAGCGAATCAGCTCCAGCATCGGTCGGTACAGACGAATGTCGACACCCCAGCGCTGGTCCCACTCGCTTTCGCGACGGAACGACTCCTCATCGAGGCGCCCGGCAACCCACTGGTCCGCCGCGGGCTGAAAGGGACGCTGAAGCATCTCCATGCCTACGACGAGCGACGCGTCCTCGAGGTAGAGCGCCCGAAGAATGCGATACTGCATCGCGTGGTCGAGCGGCGCGTCGTGCTGCTCACCGAGATAGATCGCGCGGACGGAACGAAGGTCCGCCAGCAGCGCGCTTTCCTCGACATCCTCTCCAGTGCGCAGGTCGACAATGCGTTCGGCTTCCGGCGTGCTGCGAACAACATCCTCCGGTGAGTCGGGGGATTGCTGACGCGCAGCGCACGTCGCCATTAGCACCACGCACAAAAGCGAAACGGGGGTGGTCACCCACGCGTCATACCACGGTCACGCAGGGGGCAACATGCTGTCCATCGGAAAGAAGAACGTGTGCCGATGGTTGACGAAGGAGCACACGCGCTCGGCATCTTCATGCGAAAGCAACACGCCGATCCCCGGCCAGGCGTCGGCCTGTGGGTCGCGATGAAACGCCACGGTGCCCTCGACCTCAACGCCCTCGTCGACCCAGATCATCACCTTCGAGCCAACCGGAACCATGTCGTGCGTCGCCACAAAGATGCCGCGGATGGAGTCGTCGAAGTCCACCACCGGAACCATGTCCTGGGTGCTGTCCGGCACCAGGGTGTAGTCCTGGCTGGGTCGTGCCGTTCGGTACGATTCGTCGAAGCCGGGCGGCGGCATCGAAGGATTGATGCTCTGCACCGCCGACGTCGGAACCAGGGAGTAGCGGTCGGCGATGACGCGCTCCGACGGAGGCATCACGCTGATGATGGGAGCCTTGGTCGGGAGAGGGGGAGGTCCACCAAAGGTGGGCGTCAAAAGGGGCGGGATGCTCGAGAGAAAGGTTGCCATGGCCTTGCGTATTGCAAGGGTGGGGCCAGCCGAATCACCTGGCAGAACGCCCCTCGTGGCCACCGGAAATCGCTGGATCGACCCCTCGCGTGGTCGATTGCACCTCCGTTGCTCGAGGTAGGCGCGACTGCTACCGCCTCGGGTGGGCCGTACCGCTCTGCCAAAACTCCTGGTCTTTCTGGTGCTGGTGGCTGCATGCGGCGATGACGGTGCCCCGGTCGATGCGTCGCTCGATGCGAGGGGCTCTTCGGAGGTTCGCTTTGCCGTCTGCTCCCTTGGCGTGTCACCCGAGGGGGGAGTCGGACTGATCAACGGCGCAAGCTCCCTCGACGACGTCGTGAGCGCCCGCGAAGCCGTCGAGCTCGGAGGCCGCTCACCAACCTGCGCATCGGCGTTTGGCGCGGCGTTTGGTGCCACGAGCGAGTCGAACGTGGTGCGGCGCTACGAACCGGATGAGCGAGGGCGCCTCATTCCGGTCGACGCGGTGAGCTTCGGCGGAGAGGGGATCTCGTCGATCACCTCGACGCGCTCCCAGGGGTTCTTTTTCATCGACGAAGGCCGAGCGCTCTACATCGATCGGACCTCCGCGACCATCGTGGTGTGGAACCCAACCGAGATGACGGTTACCCGAAGCTTTCGCATCGAGGGAGTCGACGGGCCAGGCCTTTCCATCCGGCGGGTCTCCGAGTCCCAGGACGGAGTGCTGCTTCTCTACGCGCGGTACGTCGACGACGGCATCGCCCTCCGGCGCAGCGAACTGGTCCGGCTAAACCTAGACGACCTGACCTATACGGTCGCCACCGATACGCGCTGTGGTGGGCTGATCAGCGACGTTCGCGGGAGCGACGGGAGCGTCTACCTCGCAAGCGGGGCGTTCGTCTCCACCTATTCCGTTCTCGGGATCGGATCCGAGGACGATCGAGGCTGCATCCTGCGCGTCGCACCGGGGGCAAGCGAGTTCGACGCAGACTATTTCGTCTCGATGAATGACCTCACCGGAATGCCCACGGGAGGACTCTTCGCGGCCGGCGGAAACTCGGCGCTGGTGCTCGCCCTCGACGAGAGCGAGGTCGAACCCGGCGTCGGCACCATCGGAGAACTCGTCCAGTCCGTCGCGTGGCGCCTGCACCGAATCGACGATCTCACAGCACCCGATGGGACCACGCGACTGGATAACTTTTCGCTGCGACCCGCCGTGGACGGCGAGGGAATCGAGATCGGAAGTCGGCGCTTTCTGCTCCGAATCGATCCGACGCTGGCCGGGTCGACCCTCGTTGACGTGACCGATCTCGACAACCCGGTCGACGCGCTGCGCCTCGAAGGAGCGGTCATGCTCGCGGTGACGCCGCTGCGCTAACTTCCAGCGCTAACCTCCAGCGCGGAGCGGAAGCACCGAGAGCGCGATGCCGACCACGTCGGTGAGGTCGTTGGGTGGCAGTCCGCCGCGCGCCAGCATTCCCAGGCCGTGAAGGGTTGCCGTTAGGTGACGGGCGGTGGCGGCGGTTGCGATCGGCTCGATTTCGCCCTTCGCGACGGCGTTGTCGAGGGCGTTGCGAAATGCATTGATCGTCCGATCAAAGAAACGGTAGATGCGCGCCGCGACTTCCGGGTCGTCGCCGCCGAGCTCCATGCAGCTTTTTCCGATGAGGCAGCCGCGCGAGTCTTGAGGCTGACCTTCGGAGCAACGAAGCTCTTCGAAGAAGCCGACGATATCCGGGTAGGACGCATCGGCGCGTTCGAGGCCGCCGAGCATCGCGTCCGCTCGTTGATCGATGTAGCGGTCGAGCGCCGCGAGAAAGAGCCGACGCTTGTCCCCGAAGGTGTTGTAGAGGCTCTGCCGGCTGATCCCCATATGGGTGAGAAGCGACTGCATCGACGTGGATGCGTATCCATCTCTCCAGAACACTTCGAGCGCCTTGTCGAGGACTTGGTCTTCGTCGAAGGAACGGGGACGGCCGTTGGTCACAGATGCCATAATGGGGGTCTCAGGAAGGGCTGGCAAACTCCAGCATCTGCGGAATCGACGGGGGATGCGCGCGAAGCGTTACTCTTCTTCTGTCTCGCGGGTGCCAAGATCGCCTTCGGCCGGGAAATCCTCGAGGTCGTCTTCGCTAGCCGGCGCTCGAGCAGGCTCAGGGGCGTCGTCCGGCAGCAAACGCTCGCCGGAGCCTTCGAGGGCCTCCGCGATCGCGCCGTCGAGAGGGTGGCGCTGCGAGGGTGTTCCATCGCCCATTCGGCACTGCCCTTCGAAGCGTGCGCCTCGATCGATGAAGAGGTGCGGGGTTTCGATGTCGCCGTGCACCTCGCTCGGGGCGTGAAGTTCAACGAGTTCGCGCGCGCGCACGTTTCCTTCGATCGATCCACCGAGAACGATCAGCGTCCCGACGCGGATCTCACCGCGAACGGTCGCGCCATCGCCCACGATCAGCATGTCGTCGCTGAAGATCGTCCCTTCGAATTCGCCGTCGATGCGAACGCGCCCCTCGAACGTGAGCTTGCCGCTGTACTGGGTCCCATGGCCCAGGAGCGCGCTGATTTCGCCAGGCGCGGGTGTGAGATCACGCGAAGACATTTAGTAGGTGTAGCCGACCTGAAGGCCGAAGGAGACGCCGGTGTCGGTAAGCTCTTCCGCGGTTGCGGCGGCGGGTCCCATGCCGGCGACGCCGGAGAAGTCGACCTTGGTGCGGACGTAGCCAAAGCGCAGCCCGTAGGTGATTCCCAAATCGATTTTTCCGTAGACCCCGAGGCCGAGGTCGATCGCGTTTTGGGAGCTGCTCGCGCCAAAGTTCGGGACGAGGTCGCCGACGCCAAAAACCGCGCGAAAGCCAAAATCGACGCGCGCACGAAGCAGCTCCTCGTAGAGCCGCGCGTCTGCGAGAAGGCCGATCCGCAGGTAGGTGTAGCGCGACGACGCCATCGTCATGTTCTCGTCGATGTCGAAGTTGTCGACGCCAAAGCCAACGATTCCGCCGATGCGAACCGTATCGTCGGCGATCGGGTAGACGTAGCCCGCATGGAGCGCGAGGCGCCACGCGGAGGTCCCGATTTCTGGACCGAGGTTGCCCGCAAGGTCGCGTTCCTGGGTGCTGAGGCCCAGAGCGACCGCAAAGTCGAACTGGGTGTAGATGCCGCGAAGCGCGGAGTTGGCTGCGCCCGCCGGAAAGGAACGAAGCTCGAGGGTGATCTCTGGATAGAAGCCGGCGCGATAACGCCGGCCGCCGGCGGCTCCGAGATCGATGTCGGCGCTTCGCTTGCGAAGGTCCAAGCCGACGAGGGCCTGAATTCGCGGAAGGGCGCCTTCGGTGGAAGGTTCCTCCACCGGCTCCTCGATGACTTCGTTTTCGAGCTGCGCTTCAAGCTCTCGCTGGCGTGCGGCTTCCTCCTGGCGCTGTCGCTCCGCCTCGGCCGCTTCCGCTTGGGCGATGGACGCCTCCGCCTGCTCGAACGCTTCGAGGGTGCGCGCGCGGATCCGGCGAAGACGTGCCGCACCGACGGGTCGAGGACCCTCGCGGCGTGCGATCTCGTTGCCGTTTGCGTCGTAGATCTGGATCACCGTTCGGGCGCGTCCACCGCGACCGCGAACGCGGCCTTGCACGAAGAACTGCAAACCGAACTCGGCAGCGATCGTCGACATGCCTTCGGCGTCGCTGAGCGAGGCGCCGGCGCCCCGCGCGGCTGCTTCAATGTCCCCGCGAGGCGTGAGGGTGACGCGACCTTCAAGGGCGCGAATCACCTGCGAGCGTGCCTGGCCGCCGCGCCATCCGGGAAACCGGAGAACGACGCCGTTTCGGTTTTGGGCCGACGCAAAACTTGGAAGGGCGAGCGCCACGGCGAGCGCAGCAAGCGCGACCTGGACGAGGGAGCGAGCGCGAGCCCGCCGCCGAACCTCCACTGAAACCATTTTCTCCCCTGCGGCGATACGCCGTTCTAACGCGGACCGCCGGTCGTCGTCTACGCCGTGTCAGGCGTGTCAGGGCATGGGAGGCGGCGGATCGGGCATCACCACGTCGCCCTTCACCGCGTCCACGCCACGAAACACAAGGCCGATGGAGGCGGCGGTGCAGTTCGCGCCGACGCGATCGAGGTCCGCCGCCCCGTTGAGGACGAGCATGACGAGGGGCTGTTCAAAGCCGCTCACGCCCGCAAGAGCTTCCGCCGTCGCCGCGACGTCGAGGGCACCGCCGAGGACACCGAGCTCGAGGTTGTCTTCGGTGATGTCGGCGCGAAGCTCCACGCGCTCGAGATCGAGCATCAGCACCTCGTCGCCGAGGGGGACCGTCAGCGCCAAACGACCGGGTCCTGCGCGGAGCCGACCGTCGTTGATCTCGCCGGGGAGGCTCACTCGCGCGGTCATCATGTCGTCCTCGAGGGAGCGCGCATCGATGTTGAAGGTCTGCGCGGCAAGGAAGCGCTCGCCCGAGAAGATCGGTGCCTCCAGGCCGGCGGGAAGCAGTCCGAAGAGAACGTCGACTTCCACGCGATCATCGTTTTCGAAGTCGTCGACGCCGCGCACCTCGAGAAGGATCAGCAGGCGGCCGCTGCGTACTGACGCCGCCGTGCTTGCACGAATGCGGAAGTCTTCTTCCTGGTCGGCGAGAAGCGGTCCGATCGCGTTGTCGACGCCTTCTTCGGAGTCGGGCGCGGGCGAGGTGAAGTCCGGCGTTCGGCAGGTCTCGACTTCGGTTCCGTCGCTCGTGACGCCATCGAGATCAAAGCCGGGAACAATGTTGGGGTCGCCCGCCGGGTCGGCGGCGCCAACATCGAGAAGATCGAAGACGTAGACGTAGCTCTCGCCGGTCAGCGGACCCGCGTCAAAACCTGCGTCGAACGCGTCCACGCCAGCGTCCTCCGCCATGGCGGAGTCCACGCCCGTGTCCCCGCCAACCACGGCGTCGGTTCCCGCGTCGAACGCGTCCGAGCCTGCATCACCGGGTGGTCCGTCGTTGCTCGAGCACGCAGCCACCAGAAAAACCAAAGTAAAGTATGTCCGCCCCATCGCCCGGATGTAGCTTGAATGAATGCCCCTCGCACGTGACTGTGGTGATTTTTCCCGCGCCGAGATGGCACGGATCGCGTCAAAGAACGTTCACGGTCCAGGGCTGGGCCTGCCAAAATCACTCGATTTTTGGCGAGCGGAGAGTTGGTACGTAACGTGGAGGGGATCCCATCGATCCAACGTTCTGGGTGAATGACGCTTCCCTTTCGCGCGTCCTTTGATCGAGGCCACGATGAACCGCTTTTCATGTGTTTCCGCTGCTCTAGCGCTCGCTTCTGTCGTTTCCCTGCTCCCTTCGGCGGCGGAGGCGCAGCCCCGCGTTCCTCGCGATGATCGCGACGCCATCGAGGTCGGCACCGTCGACAGCCGCGGCAGCGACGTCGACACCGGAAGAGCGGTCGGCATCATTAATGCCCCTTTCGACGACGTTCGCCGGGTGGTGCACGACTACGCCAACTACGAGGCGTTCATGCCCCATTTTCGAACCTCGCGGGTGCTCGCGCAGCGCGGTCATCGAGCGATGGTCTATATGGAGGTCGGCATCCTCCGCGACACCGTCACCCTCTGGGCCCAGCTGCGAATCAGCTCGCGTGAGGTCGAAGGCAAGACGATCGTCGAGGCCCGCATGACCGAAGGAAACATGGAGACCTTTCGGGCGCGCTGGGAGCTTGAGCCGGTCGCCGACGGGCAGCGCACCCTCGCTCGCTTTCAGATCCTGGTCGATCCCGACCTTCCCGCAGTCCCCAACAGCCTGATCGTCGCGGAAAACGTGAAGTCAGCACGCCGCGCCATCATTCGCCTGCGCCGGCGGTTGGTGGCCGTTCAGGGGTAAACTCCCGCGATCTCGAAGGGTTGCTTGATCTGCAGCCCGGCGTTTGACCGGTCTCAGGCCCGATGCTACGTCGCGCGCGCTGCAGGCATCTTGCAGCGTGAGATGGCCGACCCCAGCTCTCGGGCGGGATCGGCACCCGCACTTCGCGCGGCTTCATCTCCTGAGGTCCCAATGCAACTGCTCACAGCCTTCCTGTCCGGCGGCTCCATCATTGACCTGGACGGGACCTTTTTCTTCCAGTTCGCCATCTTCTGGGTGGCCTTCCTCGTTCTTCGAAAGCTGGTCTTTCATCCGATCATTGCCGTGATCGAAGCGCGGGAAGAGGCCATCGACGGCGCGCGGCAAAAGGCCCGCGACCTCGAGAAGGATTCCGCCGACCGCGAGAAGGAGTTCGCGACGAAGATGCGCAGCGTTCGTCTGGGCGCCGGCGAGGAGCGCGACAAGCTCCGGGATGAGGCCAAGCACCTCGAGGACTCCATTTTGGACAAGGTCCGCAGCGAGACCGAAAAGCAGATGGCGGAAGCGCACGCGAAGATGGCGTCGGAAGCCGCCAAGGTGCGAAGCGAGATCTCGGCGCAGACGCCGATTTTGGCCAAGCAGATCGCCGCCAAGCTTCTTCAGCGGGAGGTGCAGTGATGCTTCGGAACCTCGCTTTGGCGCTCAGCATCTTCTGGGTCGTTCCTGCCTTCGCGCAGCACGACGACCACGCGGACGCTCACGAAGCCGCCCACGATGACCACGCCGACCACAGCGACGGCGATCACGCCGAGCACGGCGGCCACCATGGAGAGGTCACCCTCGGCGCGATCATCGCGGACAAGAAGTTCATCGCCTCGCTGATCAGCTTCGGCATTCTCCTTTTCGTGATCTTCTTTGGCGCGCGCCGAAAGATCCGCGCGGCCCTCGAAAACCGGAAGCGGGAGATCGAGGAAGCCGTCGCCGAGGCACGTCGCCGCGAGGAAGAAGCGGAAGCGAAGCGCAAGGAGTTCGAGGAACGTCTCGCGCGTCTCGACACCGAGATGGAGCAGATTCGCGACGAGGTCGTGAAAGCCGGCGAGGCCGAGCGGGACCGCATCGTCGCGGACGCGGAGGCGAAGGCCGCCATCATGCGCAAGGACGCGCAGTTTCAGATCGAGCAGCAGATGAAGCAGCTCCGCGCGGATCTGACGAAGGAGACCATCGAGGCCGCCATCGGCGCGGCGTCGGAGCTTCTTCGCGAAAAGACCAGCCCCGCCGACCAGCAGCGCTTGGCCGACGGCTACCTTGAGAGCATCGCCGACCTGGCGAAGGAGACGCGGGCGTGAGCTCAACGATCGGTCGCCGCTACGCGAAGGCGCTTCTCGCTCTGGCCGAGGAGCAAAAGCAGACCGCGAAGGTTCGCCGGGATCTCGATTCCCTGGTCGCAACCTGGGCGGACAGCAAAGAGCTTCGCGAGATTTTCGAAAACCCGGCCGTCACCACCGAGGCGCGCGCCAAGGTGCTCCAGGCCGTCAGCCAGCGTCTCGGCCTGAGCCCGATTCTCGTCAACACGCTGAAGCTTCTCTCGGACCGTCGTCGCCTGCGGCATGTGCCCGAGGTGGCCGAGGCCTTCGCCGAGCTCGCGGAGGAAGCCGCCGGTGGCGTGCTCGCCGAGGTGACCACCGCGACCAAGATGCCCGAGGCGTATTTCGTGAAGCTCACGAAGGCCCTCGAAGCGGCCGTCGGCAAGAAGATCACCCTCGTCAAGCGCGAGGATCCCGAACTGATCGCTGGCGTGGTCACCCGCGTGGGCGATCGCGTTTTCGACGGGAGCCTTCGGACGCGCCTTCAAGAACTCAAGGACCAGATGCTCGCGAACTGATCGCGACAACACCCCCAGAACTTCGCGCCCTGTGCGGCGCCCGATAGCAAGGAAGATTCGATGCAGCTTCGCGCCGAAGAGATTTCGAACATCATCAAGCAGCAGATCGCCGGCTACGACAAAAAGGTCGACGTGATGGAGACCGGCACCGTCCTGACGGTCGGTGACGGCATCGCGCGCCTTTACGGTCTCGACGGAGTCATGGCAGGCGAGCTCGTCGAGTTCCCCGGCGGCGTCATGGGCATGGTCCTCAACCTCGAGGAGGACAACGTCGGCGTTGCCATCTTCGGGTCTGACACCGGCGTCCGCGAGGGCGATACCGTCAAGCGCACCGGCCGCATCGTCGAGGTGCCCGTTGGCGAGGCGCTCATCGGCCGCGTCGTGAACGCGCTGGGTCAGCCGGTCGACGGCAAGGGCCCGATCGAGACCGAGCACTCCCGCCGCGTCGAGATCAAGGCCCCCGGCATCATCGCCCGCCAGCCGGTGGCCGAGCCGCTTCAGACCGGTCTGAAGTCCATCGACTCGATGGTTCCGATCGGCCGCGGTCAGCGCGAGCTCATCATTGGCGACCGTCAGACGGGCAAGACCGCCGTCGCCATCGACACCATCATCAACCAGAAGGGGCAGAACGTTCACTGCTTCTACGTCGCGATCGGACAGAAGCAGTCCACCGTCGCGCAGGTGGTGGCCAAGCTCCAGGAGCACGGCGCGATGGAGTACACGACGGTCGTCATGGCCGGCGCCTCCGAGCCCGCCCCCCTTCAGTTCATCGCGCCCTACACGGGTGTGACCATGGGCGAGTACTTCCGGGACACCGGTCGCCACGCGCTCTGCATCTACGACGACCTCACGAAGCAGGCGGTTGCCTATCGTCAGCTTTCGCTTCTTCTCCGTCGTCCCCCCGGCCGCGAGGCGTTCCCGGGCGACGTCTTCTACGTGCACTCGCGCCTTCTCGAGCGCGCCGCGAAGATGGCCGAGGAGTGGGTGATCGTGAAGAAGGACGAGGAGCCCGTTCGCAAGGAAGGGCAGACCATCTTCCTCAACCGCAGTGACGAGGAAGAAGAGGCCATCGAGCACGCCGTGAAGGAAGCGGGCGAGGGCTACGTCGCCAAGAAGCTCCCCGACTCGGGTGGCTCGCTCACGGCGCTCCCGATCATTGAGACCCAGGGTGGCGACGTCTCGGCCTACATTCCGACGAACGTCATCTCGATTACCGACGGTCAGATCTTCCTCGAGTCGGACCTCTTCAACTCCGGCGTTCGCCCCGCCATCAACGTCGGTGTCTCCGTGTCCCGCGTCGGCGGTAACGCGCAGATCAAGGCCATGAAGGAGGTCGCCGGCACCCTCCGCCTTGACCTCGCGCAGTTCCGCGCCATGCAGGCCTTCGCGCAGTTCGCGTCGGACCTCGACAAGGCCACGCGGGACCAGCTCGAACTCGGCCAGCGCCTCGTCGAGGTGCTCAAGCAGGGTCAGTACGCGCCCACGCCCGTGGCGGAGCAAATCGTCGAAATCTTCGCGGCCACCAACGGTTTCGTGAACGACATCCCGGTTGACCAGGTGCAGCGTTACGGCGCCGAGCTGATTGCGTGGGTAAAGTCGAACAAGAAGGACCTCCTCCCCGCTATCGTCGAGAAGGGAACCCTCAAGGGCGACAAGAAGAAGAAGACCCCGGGCCTCAGCGAGGACCTGAAGAAGGCGTGCCAAGAGTTCGCCAAGGTCTTCGAGCCGAGCAAGAAGTAGAGGCGGCCCATGCCGAGCCTGAAAGACATCCGCAAGCGCATCGGAAGCGTCAAAAACACGCAGAAGATCACCCGTGCGATGAAGCTCGTCGCGGCGGCTCGGCTTCGCCGCGCCCCGCAGGACATTCTCGAGATGCGCCCCTACGCGCTCAAGACCCTCGAGATGCTCAGTGCGGTTGCCGCGCGCGCCAAGGAGGACAACGAGGAGAACGTTCACGCGCTTCTGGCGGTTCGCCCGACCAAGCGCGTGATGCTCGTCGTGCTCACCTCCGACCGCGGGCTTGCCGGCGCCTTCAACGCATCCATCTGCAAAGAGGCGTTCAAGCGCTGGAAGAGCCTCGAAGAAGAAGGCGCCGAGGTCAGCTTCACGGTCATCGGCCGCAAGGGTCGCGACTACCTGAAGCGCCGCGGTGCGAACATTCGCCACGACTTCACCGGGGTCTTTGAAGGTCTCGATCCGGACAAGGCCGGCGAGATCGGTCGTACGATCGTTTACGAATACACCGACCCCAACGAAGCCCTCGACGCGTGCTATCTCATCTACAACGAGTTCAAGAGCGCCATCAGCCAGGAAGTCGTTGCGGAGCAGCTCCTGCCGATTCAGCCGATGGACGTCCCAGACGACCAGATCGGTGACTTCATCTACGAGCCGGACAAGCAGGCGCTTCTCGATCGCTTGCTGCCGATGTACGTCGACGTCGAGATCTACCGCGCGCTTCTCGAGAGCTTCGCCTCCGAGCACGGCGCGCGCATGACGGCCATGGACGCCGCGACGAACAACGCGAGCGACATGATCGGCAAGCTCACGCTGCAGTACAACCGCGCTCGTCAGGCCGCGATCACCAAGGAACTCATGGAGATCATTGGTGGTGCGGAAGCCCTCAAGGGCTGACACTCCGCGCGTAAGAACGCGAATGTTCACTCAGACGGGTCGTGGGTAGCCTTCCCGCATGGATGCTGCCCTCGACGACGCGTTTGAACGACTTCTCGGTGCTTCCCTCGACAGTTTTGGCGATGGGGAGTTCGCCCTTTTTGTCTGGGACGACATGGTCGGCGAGGAGTTCTTCATGGGGCGCAAGGCGAGCGAGTTCGTTCGCGCGATGAAGCCTCGGCCGGCGCGCGAGTCCGACAGCCCGGCCGCGGACGACCTCGGCTGGCATCGTCTCGGTTTTGATCTCGCGCGCTCGTTCTTTCTCGTCGACGATTTCGAACTCGACGACGAAGTGGATGCCGCTGTTCAAGCCAGCGCGATCGCTGCGGCCGAGAGCCAAGGCATCTTCGGCGCTGACCTTGGCAAGATTCTCAAAGCGAAGAAGGCGAACGTGTCGGACATCGAGGGCTGTGCGGTGCCTTCCAACCTCCGCGCGCTTACGGACGGAACGCTGCGCGATGCGATGCGCGCGGCGACCTGGACCATGAGTGCGCCGGATGGTCTCACCTCCTTTGAGGAAGGCTGCGCGGTGGAGAGCCCTTGGGACGAAGCGCTCGCGTCGATCGAAGATGCCGCGCTTCGCGATCACTTTCGAATGCTCTGTCTCGACGCCCACTCCGCGCGAAGCTCCGGCGCGTTTTTCGGGCGCGAGATGTGCCCGAGCGAGTTTGAATGGCTCGAGGCACAGGGACATACCGCGCTTGCGGGCTGGACCTTTGGCGAAGGCCAAGCATCGAGCGCCGTCTTCCGTATGCGTGCGTCCTGACGCGAGCTGCCGTCACGCCAGCTTTACCTTCGCCTTACGTTCGCGCGGACTTCGAACACGACCTTTACGTTCTAGGCCTTCGCGCCGGCCCATGCTGGACGCGGAGGTTCCATGAAGAACGACGTCTCGTTTCTCGCCGTGCTCAGCGTCGGCGCTCTGTCCTGCGGGGGCGTTCCCTCGCACACCGTTCATTCGCCTGAGTCGCTGCCCGTCGAGCGTGTGGTGCTCTTTCAGAACGGCATGGCCTACGTTGAACGCCGAGGGGAGGTGGACTCCCAAACCTTCGATCTGCGCACCCGACCGGAGGGAATTCACGACGTGCTGAAGAGCCTCTCGGTGGTGGACCACGAGGGCGGCGCGATCACCGGCGTGCGCGTCCTCAACGGCGACGACGATGCCCGCCTGCGGATCGGTCTCTCCTCCGAAGGGTCGGACGATGTTTCGGTCGCGTACGTCGCCGAAGCGTCGGGCTGGCGGCCGACCTATCGCGTGGTGGATCTCGGCGAAGGCCGCGTGCGATTGCAGGGTCTCGCGGTGGTCGACAATCCCTCCGGCGAGGACTGGAACGCGGTACGCCTTGCGCTCTCCACGGAAGTTCCCCTCGCGTTTCGCTACGAGGTGGGCACCGCGCGGGTGACGGAGCGACCGACCCTCGACAGCAACGGGCGGCTTCGTTTGCAGCCGGTGGCGCCGATTGTGGCCGGCACCCAAACGCAGAACGCATACGGCGTTGCGAACATCCACATGCCCGAGTTCAACGAGCGCGCAGGCGAGCCCGTCCGGAACGGTCGAAGCAACCTGAACCTCGAGCAGCAAGCGGCGACTCCTGCGGCGGAGGGGCAGAACGCGCTTTCGGTGATCGACGCCCAGGATCCGAGTGAGGGGTTCACCCTAGAAACGCCCGAGCGGCTCACGCTTCAAGCGGGCGAGTCCGGGCTGGTTCCCTTCGTGGACGAAGCGACCGCAGGCCAGCGCGTGCTGCTTTACAAGCCTGCGCCGGTTCAAGGCGGACGGCCGGGCGCGAGCCATCGTCATCCCTACCACGCGGTGATGTTCGAAAACCCGCTCGAGTCTCCGCTCCTCACCGGGCCAGTGACGGTCTACGCGGATGGGAGTTTTCAGGGCGACGGAGTGACAGCGGCGATCCCCGCGGGCGCCCATGCGTTCGTTGCGTACGCGATGAATCCCTCGGTGCATATCGATGCGAGCCGGAGCCAGCGGCAGGACGAGGTGCAAGGACTCTCGGTGGTCGGCGGGCACCTCCGCGTTCGGCTTCGCCACGTGATCGAGCATCAGTTTCGTGCGACCGGCTCCCTCAACAACCAGCGGCTCTACGTCTTCGCGCGGAAGGAGAACGGCTTTGAAGCGGAAGGGCTTCCGGAGGGCGCCGTCGTGACCGGCGCGGGCTATTTCGTTCCGGTGGGCGCGGAGGCCGTGACCGTGCGTCTCGTGCATCCCGAGACCCAGACCGTGGACCTCAGCGCGAATCCGCGGCACGCGTTTGTCCCCGCGCTTCTTGAGCTCGTAGAGGCGCAAGGCGCCGACGTCGCTGCACTCCGCCGCATTGTCGATCGGCTCGAAACGATCGATCGCGAGCGAGTCCAACACCAGCGGGATCTCGATGTTCACGAGCGTGCGCTGGTACAGCGACGGGAAGGTCTTGCGGCGCTTCGGGACGTGCCCGGGAACGCGCCGCTTCGGGCGCAGATCGCGCGCGGCGTTGCGGAGGGAGTGCGCGCGGTCGACGCGAGCACCCGTGCGGTGGTTGCGCTTCAGGCCGAGGAGGTCGCGCTTCGGCAGGACTGGTACGCGCGCCTCCGCATCCTCGACTTCTGAGAGCGGAGCTTCAGTCAGAAAGGGGCGCGAGCACGAGCTCGCGCTCCCCAAGTGACACGATGGACCGCAACAGGCTTTGCGCGTCGCTCATGTTGAGGTGCGCGCTGCAGTCTTCACGCGACTCGGTTGTCGGGGCGACGCGAAAGTTGATCGTTGCCGCGCTTCCATCCGCGCTAGTGCCAAGCCATGTGATGTTGCTTCGGTAGCTCGCCGCCTGGCGCAGGACCTCGAGGATCTCGCTGGCCGAAACGCCCTCATCGACCACGAGCGTGAGCCATCCGGGGACCGGCCGCGCGGAAGACTCGGGCGCACAGCTGGCCAGCGAGGTTGGATTTGCCTCGGGGGTTTCACTCAGCGGCGTGTCGTCGTCGGAGTCGTTTTCCACGTTTCGCTGGGCTCTCTCCTTCCACGCATTCCAGACCTCCGCGGTGTGTTCTTCCGTCGCAGTGCCGTCCGCCGTCGCAGTGCCTTCCGCCGTCGCAGTGCCTTCCGCCGTCGCAGTGCCTTCCGCCGTCGCAGTGGCTTCCTGGAGCTCCCATGCGGGTACGGCGTCGCCGAGGTGGACGATCGGAAGTTCGCCGAGCTCGACGCGCCCCGGAGAGAGGTGAGCGACGTAGCCGGCCCAAAGCGCGTCGTACTGCGCTGGAATCTCGCCGGGGAACACCATCGGCGAGTCGCTGAACCCAGCGGCTGAAGGATGAAAGCCAAGGATGGGCACCTGCTCGAGGAGGTTGTCGAGAAAGCCGGCCTGGAGCGTCGCCGAGAGTGCGGTCCCTCCCTCGCGAATCGTCAGCACTCCTTGGTGGACCTCGTCGAGGAGCCGAGCTTGGATCGCCGCGGGTCCCCAGGAGAAGAGCGGCCGATTCCGAAAGCGATCGCCGGCGCACGCGAGGAGCTGGGCGTTGAGGTCGTCTCCGCTGAGTTCTCGTCCGCACACCTGCGGCGAGATCATCGTGGCCTGCTGCTCGGGATGAAAATCGAAGTTCATCACGGTCATTCGGTAGGTGATTCCAAACACGACCCTCGCGACGGCCGCGAACTCTCGCTCTGCGTCCGTTTCAGGCGTCGGGGGCGCGTCTCCGATCGCGATTTGAACCAAGCGGCTTTCAGACCGGCGGAGCGACTCGATGATTCCTGCCCGGCAACTTGGATCGCAGGTTCCGTTCTCAGCGAGTCCAAGTGCGGATCCGACCGCGTTGGTGAGTCGCTCGCTTAGCTCCGAGTCGGTTGAGAGCCGCATCAAGAGGAACCCGGCAGCGATGTCCTCCTCGGTCTCGAACGCAGGGGCTTCCAGGTCGTACGCGCGCACGGCCGGCGGCTCTTCGGGGACGGTGACGGTGGTTGAGTTGCCCGTGGAGGTGCGTTGCGTCGCGCAGCCGCAGCTGAAGAGCACCGTGCTGACGAGCACCGCGCTGACGAGCACCGTAAAACAAACGCCGAACCCCGCGGCGAACTCGCTGCGCATGCTTACCTCCCCAAGAGCCTACCGTGGCCCTTCACCAGGTAAGGCGTCGACCGAGGGCTGTCTGTTCGGGTTTGGCTTCGAACGTAGCCGGTGTTCGCGTTCGCCCTTCTGGAGGTCTACGGGTTAATGCGCGCGTGTCCGAAGGTGACGTCGAACTCCTCGCACCAGATCACGACGCTTCGAAAGCGACTCAAATCCACACGCGAAGGGATGCGGTAGCGCTGACGACCGTTGGTTCGACGGAGCGCACCGAGACTGACGTAGCTGCCGCGGTTGTACGACCGCGGCGTGGCCTGTCGATGCAAAACGACTTTGAGATCGGGGCCGTCTTCGACGCGAAAGTCGTTGCCGAGCTCGAGAAAGCGATTGCCGTCTTCTTCCACGACCCGAAAGCCGCCTGCGGTGCTCTTCTGGTCTGCAACAAAGCGTCCGCTCTGCGCAACGGCGAGGGCTGCCCCGACCACGAAGCCGCTCGTGAAGAGAAAGGTGAAAAAGAGGAGCTTTCGTCGCTTGATTCCCCGCATCATGCTCCTCCTACGCAGCGTGGGAGGCCGCGTTACGTTTTGGGGGCGAGGTGCTCAGTAGGGGTTGTCGCGGTAGTCGGGGTCGCGCACGTCGAGCTGCGTATTCATCGGCGTCGTTCGCATACCGCGCATGCCGGTGCGCATCCCTGTCCGAATCCGTTGGGTCGGCGCCGGTGTGAGCTCAGCCCGTACCTGAAGCGTATCTTCAAGGACCGTTCGAGTGACCGACAGGGAGCGGTGTCCTTCAAGCTCGAAACGAAAGGTAACTTCCCGGCCGGGGGACGCGTTGTCTCCGACCCAGATGACCGATGCCGGCGTACGCCCGTAGGTGCGCTCGCCTACGAAAACCTCAGCGCCCGGAGGTTCGGATTCGATGGTGACTTCGCAGCGTGCTTGTTCAGCGGGGGGAGTTTGCGGCGGTGCTTGGGGCGCCTGGGGCGTTTCTGCGGGCTCGGCCGGAGGAGCGGCGCCAGTCGCCGGAAGCTCGGGCTCTTCGCTCGAGAGCACCACCAGCGAACCCACGAGTGCGAGCGCGATCACGCCCAAACCGATCCAGGGCGCCGCGCGCTTCAGGCCGCTCGGGGGTGGCGTCGAAGGAGGGTGGGAGCTGACGGGTGGCTGCGGCTGCACTCCAAAGCTCGGCGTCACGCCCGCTGCCGCGTGGATCCCGCTCGCGTCGAACTCGCCGGTGAGCTCGGCGGAGACAAGCATCGGTGTGCCCAGCATCGAGGCGGCTGCCTTAAGCGCGCCGATGAGGTCGTTCATCGAGGCAAAGCGGCCGTCCGGATCCTTTCGGAGGCAGCGAAACACGATGGCCTGGAGCTCTTCGGGAACGGTCGCGCCATCCTGTCGAGTCATGGGGGGCGCATCGTTCTTAATGTGCGCCATCAGCGTTTGAACCTGCGTCGAGCCCTCGAAGGGAACGCGGGCGGTCAGCATGTAGTAGAGCAACACCCCAAGGGAGTAAACGTCGGTGCGCGAGTCGATCGGCGCGCCTTGAATCTGCTCCGGCGACATGTACTTGGGTGAGCCCATGAACATGCCTTGCTGCGTCAGGTCCTGATCTTCGGAGAGATCTTTGACGAGCCCAAAGTCGAGCACTTTGACGAAGCTCTCCTCGTCCGCGTGCTGCGTGATCAACACGTTCGCCGGTTTGAGGTCGCGGTGGATCACGCCGATCGAGTGGGCTTCGCGAAGGGAGCGAGCGATCTGCACCGCGATGTGGATCGCGCTCTGTGGGGAGACGGCGCCACCGTGTTTCACGATGGAGGAGAGCGTTCGCCCCTCCACCATCTCCATCACGATGAAGTAGACGTCCTCCGCCGTCTTTCCGTAGTCGAAAACGGTGACGGTATTGGGGTGGGTGAGCTTGGCCGCCGTGGAGGCTTCGAGGAAAAAGCGAGCCTGAAAATCGGGGTCCTCTTCGCCGCTGTGTCGCGGGTCGAGAACCTTCAGCGCAACCTCACGTCCGAGGGGCTTTTGCTGCGCCCGATAGACCTTGCCCATGCCGCCGCGCGCGATCAGTCCGATGATCTCGAAGCGGTCGTTGATCGTCCGCCCGATGAGGGGGTCTGTCGTCCGCGAGGGCTCGGCCATAGAGGCACCTGCACCGGGTGTGACAACTCGGTGGCATAAGGGCTTGGTTGAGTGTCATCACATGAGCGCAATCCCGCAAGCAATGCGAATGATTTCGAGCTTGACCGGGTGTGCGCCGGGACCTAGTTGTCCGAGTGAGAGGAGCTCGTGAAAGCGCAGCAATCCCAGGTGCTTGGCAGGCTCGTTAGGGGGCGCTCGGGCCAGCGTTGACCCCCTCCTGACCCCATGCTAGGTGAGCGCCGCTACGAGAGGCAAAAACGGATGGCAGAGCTTCAAAACGGTCGCATTACGCAGGTTATCGGTCCCGTCGTGGACGTTGAGTTTCCCACGGGGAGCCTGCCGCCGATTCTCACCGCCCTTCAGGTGTCGAACCCGGGCATCTCCGACTCGTCCTGGAACCTCACCCTCGAGGTCGCGCAGCACCTCGGGCAGAGCACCGTCCGCGCGATCGCGATGGACACCACGGACGGCCTTGTTCGCGGCATGGACGTGAAGAACACCGGCGCGCCGATCTCGGTGCCCATCGGTGAAGCGTGCCTCGGCCGCATCCTCAACGTCATCGGCGAGCCGGTGGACGAAGCGGGCCCGGTCGAGACCGACCTCCGCTCCCCCATCCACAAGGAAGCGCCGGCGTTCGTCGACCAGAGCACCCAGGTCGAGGTTTTCGAGACCGGCATCAAGGTCATCGACCTTCTCGCGCCCTACAAGAAGGGCGGCAAGATCGGCCTCTTCGGGGGCGCCGGCGTCGGCAAGACCGTTCTCATCATGGAGCTCATCAACAACGTCGCGAAGTCGCACGGTGGTGTGTCCTGCTTCGCGGGCGTCGGTGAGCGCACCCGTGAGGGCAACGACCTCATGCTCGAGATGATGGAGTCGAAGCTCGAGACCGGTGAGACCGTGTTCTCGAAGACGGCGCTCGTCTACGGCCAGATGAACGAGCCGCCCGGCGCGCGTGCCCGCGTTGCCCTGAGCGCGCTGACCATCGCGGAGTACTTCCGCGATGAGCAGGGCCAGGACGTCCTTCTCTTCGTCGACAATATCTTCCGCTTCACGCAGGCGGGTTCCGAGGTGTCCGCGCTTCTCGGTCGTATTCCGAGCGCCGTTGGATACCAGCCGACGCTTTCGACCGAGATGGGTGCGCTTCAGGAGCGCATCACCTCGACCTCGAAGGGCTCGATCACCTCGGTGCAGGCTGTGTACGTGCCTGCCGATGACCTCACGGACCCGGCGCCTGCGACCACCTTCGCGCACTTGGATGCGACGACGGTGCTTTCGCGCGACATCGCGTCCCTCGGCATCTACCCGGCCGTGGACCCCCTCGACTCCTCGTCGACGATGCTCGACCCGGGCGTTCTTGGTGACCGTCACTACGAGGTCGCGCGCGGCGTGCAGGAGACCTTGCAGCGCTACAAGGACCTTCAGGACATCATCGCGATTCTCGGCATGGACGAGCTCAGCGAAGACGACCGCCAGACGGTTGACCGAGCGCGTAAGATTCAGAAGTTCCTCTCGCAGCCCTTCTTCGTTGCGCAGCAGTTCACGGGCATGAGCGGTAAGTACGTGAAGCTCGAAGAGACCATCTCCGGCTTCGAGGAGATCCTCGCCGGCAAGTGCGACCACATCGCCGAGCAGGACTTCCAGTACAAGGGCAGCATCGAAGAGGTGAAGCAGGCCCACGCGGATCGCGAAAAGGCCTGACCATGGCGGACCTTCTCACGCTGGTTGTCACCACGCCGAAGGGGCTCGTTCTGGAGACCGAGGCGGACGCCGTCGAGGCCAATAGCGTCAACGGTGAGCTGGGTGTGCTTCCGGGCCACCTTCCGCTTCTCGCGGCGCTTCGCTGTGGTCTCGTGCAGTGGCGGAGCGGCTCCGAGTCGCGCGTGGCGTGCATGGGCCCCGGCTTCGTCGAGGTGGAGCCCGACCGCGTCAACGTGCTGACCGATCTCTTCGCGATGCCGGGTGAGATCGACGTCGACGCGACCAAGGAAGAGCTCAAGGAAGCGAACGACGCGCTCAAGGCGTTCCCGGAGCGCTACGAAGGCCCGGAGTACGAGGAGCTTCAGCGCGACATCGACTGGGCCCAAGCCAAGCTCGATTGCGTCGCGGCCGCGGACAAGTAGTCCGCGGAGAGGTTGCGAAACGCCGCCGCGGAAACGTGGCGGCGTTGTTGGTTAACGCCGCTACTCGTCCTCGAGATTGCGACGGAGTCGCTGCAGAAGTCGTCCACGACGAGTGCGCGCTTCGTCGACAAAACTCTGCGGCGCGTCCGTTTTGGGGTCGTGTGTAGCGCCCCAGACGATGAGTTCGACCAGGACCGGCAGGAGCGCTTTACCCGCGTCCGTAAGACCGTAGCGAAAGCGCCGGCGATCTTCGGGATCGCGCTCCTTGGTAAGAACGCCGCGCTCCTCGAGGCGCGCGAGTCGATCGGAGAGGATGTTGGTCGCGATTCCTTCGTCCGATTGGTGCAGCTCGGAAAAGGTTCGCTTTCCTTTGAGGGCGAGATCCCGAACGACGAGAAGGGTCCACCGATCGCCGAGGAGATCGAGAGAAAAGCTAATCGGGCAGCTGGAACGGCGCTCCACGGGACGATCGTAGCACCCTTCGAGTTAAACGCTTGCAAACTGCAAGCGTTCGAATAGCTTGCAACATGCAAGTGTTCTTGGAGGAGGTAAGATCATGACTATCGAGCTCTATTTTTCGCCGCAGCCGACGCGCTCGGCACGGGCCCGCTGGGCGTTTCTCGAGGCTGGGCTGCCGGTGGCAGGCCATGCTGTGGATGTCTTCAAGGGAGAGCAAAAGCAGGCCGCGTACTTGGCCGTGAATCCACTTGGCGTTGTTCCGACCGCGCGAATCGAGGGCGAGCTCGTGCGGGAGTCCTCGGCGCTGGCACTCGTCGCTGCGACGGAGGGGCAGGGCGAGCTCCTTCCGGCGGTGGGTTCGCCCGCGTACAGGCAAGCGATTCAGTGGGTTGTCTTTGCGCCGGCTGAGCTCGACCATCTTCTGGTGGTGTTGAATGCTCACCGCTTGTTTCGTCCGCCGGCAGAGCGTGACGCGAGCGTGGTGGAAGACTACGTCGCGCGTTTCGATGCGCGCGCGGCGCTTTTGGTGTCGACGCTCGGGGAGGGCGAGTACCTCGTCGACGACCGCTTTGGCGTGGCGGACATCTGCGTGGGGCACTCGATCGTTTGGGCCAAGATGCACGACCTGCTCACCAAGCATCCCGTGCTGGAGGCCTACCTCGCGCGCCTGGAAGAACGGCCGAGCTTTCAGGAGGTCTACGGAGGCCCCATTCAGGTGTTCCCCGATCCGCACGCAGCCTGACGCGAGGGCGCGCTGTCCCGCCAAAGGCAGCGCGCCCAGCAGCCAACTATCCAGCGCAATTGCAGCCCACCTGATTTATTGACTTCGCGACCTACCGGGCCGATGCGGCGCTCGTGAGGCCAATGCGTCAGGCCGACGCGGCGCTCGTCAGGCCGATGCGTCAGGGCTAGCTGCAGCCCTGGCTCTCACATGGCTAATTGCAGCCCACCTGATTTATTGACTTGGCGTACAGCGTTAGGTGGAATGGAAAGCGCGAACGGTCCTCGCAGTTGCTTTCGCTTGTGAAATCGAATGGATAGGCCAGGCAGGGCGGAATCGCGCCTGGTTTGAAACAGATCTGAGCCGGCTTCTCACTTAGAAACGCCCTCATGTGGGTGAATGTGAGGGCAGTCCGCACGCTGCAGTACATCGCGGCGCTCCTGCTGGTTTCGATCCTCGGCTGTGAGGGCGTCATCGGCGAGTCGGGCGGCAGCCCCGAGCGCGACGACGTCCTCAAGGACCCCCTCGACAACGTTCCCGTCGCCAACGCGCGCCGCCTCACCCGCGAGGAGCTCGACCTCACCCTCGGTGCGCTCCTCAACACGCATCGCCGTTTTGCCTCCGAGCTTCTTCCCGAAGACAACCAGGAACGTGAGGGCTTCTTCCTCCATTGGGCCTTTGACAACCGCTACACCCACCAAGCCGCCGAAAAGGTGTTGGTGCAGGCCTACGAAACGCTCGCGCGCGAAGCTTCCCTCGATCTCGTCGCCGACGAAGCACGCCGCGCCGCCCTTCTTCCCTGCGAACCTTCGGGGCCTGCGGACGAGTCCTGCTTCGCCGACTTCCTCCGCAGCTTTGGACGCCGCGCCTACCGGCGACCCCTCACCACCGACGAAGTCATGCGCATGATGCCGCTCCTCGACGAAGCCACCGAAGAGAACGACTTCTTCGCCGCCGTCGATCTTGCCCTTCGCGCGTTCCTGCAGTCGCCGGACTTTCTCTACCGCATTGAACTCGGTGTCGAACTCGAAGACCGCCCTGGCGTTCGCGAACTGAGCGGTCACGAGATCGCGACCCGCATGGCGTACTTCCTCTGGGGCACCGGCCCCGACGAGATGCTCCTCGACCTCGCGGAGAGCGGCACCCTTTCGTCCTCGGACGATCGCCGAAACATCGCTGCGCTGATGCTCGAAGAACCGGCCGCGATCGATCAGGTCGAGCGCTTTCACGCGCAGTGGCTTGGATTTCGGCAGCTCCCCCACTCGCCGGAGCTCAGCATCTCGATGCGGCGAGAAACCCGCGCACTTCTCGAGCGGACCATCTTCGAAAACGATGCGCCCTACATGGACGTGTTTCGTGCCACCGATACCTATCTCGATGAGCGCCTCGCCGATCACTACGGCATGCCGGCCCCCACCGGGGAAGCGAGCTTTGTCCCGTACGAAGACCCGACCCGCGCGGGAATCCTTGCTCACGGCGCGGTCCTTGGGGCGTTTCACACGGGCGGTGACACCAGCACGACGCGGCGCGGGGTGTTCGTTCGCGAGCGCTTGATGTGCCAGGTGATCCCGCCGCCGCCGCCCACGGTAAACGTAGACGACCTTCCCGAAACCCACTGCAAGTCCGAGCTGATCGAGGTTCACCAACAAGGGGCGTGCGGTGGTTGTCACCGCTTGATGGATCCCGTCGGCTGGGGTCTCGAAAACTTCGATCTTGCCGGCCGTTTTCGCGAGCACGACTCCGACAAACCGGAGTGCGCCATCGACGGAATGGGGGAGCTCGACGGGACACCTTTCCGCGGTCCGCGCGAACTGTCGGACATCTTGATCGGGAGCGGCGAGCTCGAAGCGTGCACCGTCCTTCAGGTGCTGCGTTTCGCGCTCGGTCGCGAGGAGCGCCCGGGCGATGCTGAGTTTCTAGAGGAACTCAACGAAGGTCGCAGCGGCACGAACTGGACGTTTCGCGAGCTCTTGATCGACATCGTGGCGAACGAGCGCTTTGCGTACGTACGTGACGACGAAGTGGAGGGAGAGTAGTCATGGCGCGCAAGAAGCCCATTGGACGGCGTACGTTCCTCCGCGGCACCGGGGGCGTCGCCCTCGCGCTTCCGTTTCTGGAAATCATGGCGGACGATACGCGCGCGCAGCCGATGATGACGCCCAAGCGCTACCTGGTGATGGTGGCAGGCTCGTCCCTTGGCGCAGGCCGCACAGACATCAACGAAACCTATGTTCCGTCGACGGTCGGCTTTGGCTACGACCTCAAGAAGGCGCTCCTTCCTTTTGGGGGCGGCACGCTTCAGACCGGAACGATCTACGGCGACGTCCGCGATCAGATCTCGGTTGTGACCGATCTGAAGATCCCGTGGGCCGCCGAGAACGCGGGCGAGGTTCCGTCGGGCGGTCGTCCCGACAACCATCACGAAACGATGGTGAGCCCGCTGCTTGCAGGGGTGCGGACGCCGGCGGGAGAGTCGACTCGCGCCTTTGGTCCGACGTCCGACCAGGTTGTGATCGACGCAGTCGGGGCCGGCACGGCATTCGAGTCGCTGCAGTATTGCGTGCAGCCGTCGACCTACCTTGGCGGGGGTGGCCTGAGCCGGCGCTCGACGATCAGCTATCGCGATGGAGGCGGCGTCGGCGTTCGGGGCGAAGGCATCACACCGCAAACGAGTCCCCGCGCAGCATGGGAAGAGCTTACGACCGGGTTTGCCGCGACGAGTGAGGATCCGGAGATTCGCCGGGCGCAGGAAGCCGCGCGTCGAAAGCGCGTCGCGGTGATGGACGTAGTCGCGGAACAAGCGCGCGCGCTTCGGGCCCGACTGGGGCGTCGCGATCAGCTTCGTCTCACGCAGCACTTCGATGAGATTTCGGATCTGGAACGCAGGCTTTCGGAGCTCGGCAGTGAGCCCGTCGGCGCGTGTCATCCCCTCGACGATCCCGGGCCGGATCCCTCGCTTGGCGGCAACCGGCCGCAGGCGGCGGACGACTCGTATCCTTACGTGGTGAGCCTCGGCTACTCAAACGAGGATCTGCGTGCGGAAGTCTTCATGCGCCTGATTCAGATGGCGTTCACCTGTGACCTGACGCGCTCGATCGCGATTCAGTTCTCGCATTTTCACTCGTGGATGAACATGTACGAGTTGACTGGGCGGGAGTCGGATCTCCACGAGCTTGGGCACTCGAGCCACGGCACGGACGGTATGGCCGAAGCGCTCGGGTGGCACTACAAGCACTTCGCATCGCTGGTGTACGCGCTCGACGAAACCGACGAAGGCGAGGACACGACGCTCCTGGACCACACCGCGATGGTGATGACGCATGAGGGGGGCTACGGCTGGGATCCCGCCGACGGGGTCGACCAGCGCTCGCACTCCACCGAGCGCATGGCGTGTTTGATCGCGGGGCGCGCGGGGGGCCTCGTCCCTGGGCAGCATGTTGTAAAAACGGGGGGACATCCTGCCCAGGTGCTGACGACGGCGATGACGGCGGTCGGTCACACCGAAGCGCGTCTCGGCGAAGTCGAAGGCGTGATCGACGAGCTCTTCGAGAGGCCGGCGTAACCTACGGGAGACGCTCCGGTCGCTCGAAGAGTTTGGCGACGCCGTGAATGTTGTCGCCACCAAAGCCCTTTTGTTTGGCGCTTTCGTAGACGTCGCGCGCGGCGCTCGCCAGCGGAGCGCAGGTGCCAAGGGCGCTAGCGGTCTTCGAGGCGTAGCGGAGATCCTTTTCCACAAGGTGGATGGGAAAGAGCGGTCCGTAGCTTCGCGTTGCCATCAATCCAGCGACGCCCTTCAGCGCTGGTGCGGTGATTGGCATGCCTGCAAGTGCGTCGAGGGCCTTTTGTCGGTCCATGCCGGAGTGCTCGAGCATCCCAACGACTTCGCCCAAGGTTGCCACCTGAACCGCGAAGAGCGTGTTGACGGCGAGCTTCATCGAAGCGCCCGCGCCGAGTTCACCGACGTGACGAACCGCGCCACCCATCACCTCCAACAGGGGTCGCACGCGATCGACCACCGATGCACTTCCGCCCACGAGATAGATCAGCTGACCGGCTTCTGCCTGAGGACGTGAGCCCGCGACCGGCGCGTCGAGAAACACGTCGAGGTGCGTCGCGAGCTCCGCGATCCACGCGGGTGTCAGCGTGCTCGACTCGATGGCGATCGCGCCCTCAGGGAGTGCAGCCGCCGCGCCGTGTTCGGGGTGAAGCCAGAGATCGCGGGAGGCGTCGTCGTCGGTCACCATCGCGATGACGATCTCGGCGTTTGCGACGGCGTCCTTTGGCGTGCGTGCAGCGGTCGCCCCCGACTCCTTGGCGAAGGCCTCCGCGCGGTCGTGGGTGCGGTTGTAGACGGTGAGGGTGTGTTTGGCGTCGACGAGGCGTCGCGCCATCCGCTGACCCATGGCTCCAAGTCCTAGAAATGCGATGTTCATTGTCTCGTTCCTTTCGAACTGCATCCTAGGTATGCCGAACGGGGAGTGGTACGACGTCCTTAGCGTAGTATCCATTCCTAAAAGGGGTTCTATGGACCGATTGGAAGCGATGCGGGCGTTTGTGCGACTAGTGGAGCTGCAGTCCTTCACGAAAGTGGGGCGTGAGCTTCGGGTGAAGCAGTCGACCGTCAGCAAGTGGGTGGCTGCGCTCGAGTCGCAGTTTGGCGTGACGTTGGTGGAACGAACGAGTCGCACGCAGCGCGTGACGGAGTCGGGTTCGATCTTCTACGAGCGGGCAAAGGAGATCCTCGCTGCGTACGCTGCAACGGAGGCGGAGCTTCAGCGTGACTCGCCGGAGCTGCGCGGTCGTCTTCGGGTGAGTTTGCCGACGGTCTTTGGGCGGCTCTTTGTCGTGCCTCACCTGCCTGCGTTTCTTCAGGCGCACGACGCGATCGAGGTGGAGATCGTGCTCGATGATCGCTACGTCCGGCTTGTCGAGGACGGCTTCGATGTGGCGATTCGCGTCGGGGTGCCCGTGGATTCGAGCCTTCGTTGTCGCACCCTCGCGCGAACACCGAGGCGTCTGGTCGCTGCGCCTTCATATCTGAAAGAGCGAGGGGCACCCGTCAGTCCGCCGGACCTGCAGGGGCATTCATGTTTGTTTCATACCGGACTTCGAACGGGGGAGGTGTGGACCTTTCAGCGCGAGGGGAAAGACGTGCGCGCGCCGGTGCAAGGGCGCTTTGGTGCGAACAACAGCGAGGCCATTGTGACTATGGCGTGCGCGGGGATGGGGATCGCACTCCTGGCGTCGTGGTTGGTGGACGACCACCTTCGCGCGGGGGCCTTGGTACCGGTGCTACCGGACTACGATCTGCCGAGCGCGCCGGTGCAGGCGATTACGCCGCCGAGCCGCGTGGTGCATCCGCGGGTGCGAGGGTTCCTGGATTTCATTGGTGAGCGAATCGAGACGTCCCTGCCGGCGCTCTTCGAAGGCTGAGCGCCGGAATGGCAACGCACCCCAAGCGGCCGAGTCTGGGTAAACAAGGACAACCATCTTTTATTGACATCGACAATTTTATCGTTTGATTTCATATGTTTACGTTGCTGTCTGGCGAGCGGGTCACCGAATGTCAATAAAAGATGGTTGTCCTCGATTGGTTAGCTGGTGTCCTGGCACTGTCCTGCGGGAGTCAGATGTCCTCGATTTCGCTCTCGAGCTCCGCGTACTCCGCCTCGACGCCTCGAAGTGTCCGCCGGACCCCGTCAGCGCGCCGAAGAGCTCTGTGCGTTCGACCGGAACGCAGCGGTGTCAGTCGAACATCTCTTCGAAGTCCGTGAAGAGGTCCGCGACCGCGCCAAAGGAGTCGCCCACCTCAAAGAGGTCGGCGTGCTCTCGGTCGACGAGCGTGATTCTTAGGATCGCGCGGTAGTAGGGGTTGTTCGCGCTCCCCGTGCCGAGCACCGTCGCTTCAACCCGCTCCACGCGCTCAACGAAGAGTCCGGGCTCGGGAACCACGTCATCCTCGGGGAAGATCTCTCCCTCCCGAGCCTTCTCCTCGAGGAGGAGCATGGCGCCGATCGCCACCCAATCCTTCGGTTGCGCCTCCGGAACATCGTCTTCGACGCCGCGCTCCTTGCCCGTGTTGAAGAGAGAAGAGAGAGCGCGGCTGTCTGGGGATTCCTCCACCTCGACGGTAACGCGTCGGTCCTCCTTGGATCGAACGGTGACGAGTTGATAGTCGCTCATGGCGCAACGATGGCAAACACCGAGCCGGTTGCCATCGTTCCCGAACGCCCGCGGGACGTAGCGCCTAAGCCCTCGGGATTCGCACGCATTCTGAGGCTAGCAATCCGAACGCGCTGGACGCCGTCGATTCGCGCAGTCAGAGGTGCTCGAGGGCCTCGAGGTCATTCGCCTTCGTTCCCGCTGACGGTTTGCTCGGAAGCAAAAGCGTTGCGCGGCCGGCGCCCACCCGGACGCTACTCATCCGCACCTCGCCATGAACCACACCCGCGCTGTGAAGCGACGCGAGCGCCGTTCCAACCTCCGCCCGGACCTTCGCGCGTTCCTCGTTGCTCATCGTCGCGCGCGTCATCGGCACGCCCTGCGGCTCCTCCAACACGCAGCGATCCATTGCCTGATCGATGTCGAAGATCGCCTGAAGGTGCGGGTGATCCGCTTGGCCGAGCTGCATCAACCACCGCGCGCGCTCCTCGTCGCACGCTTCGATTCGCACCATGCGCCCGAGCAGTTCGTCGCGTGCCACAAAGCCGCCGCTGTCGCGAATCTCCACCACGGAGTATCGATCCGGGGTTGCGGGGATACTCGAGGGCCGCGGCGGCACGGAGGGCGCGGACCCCTGCTCCATTTCCACAAGGCGATCGAGAACGTTCTCCTCTGGGTCCGTCCAGTCGAGCGCGGACAGCGCGATCCGAACCTCTTCCACCGATTGCGGACGCTTTTCGAGCTCCTTGCTGAGAAGCTTGTGTGCAACGGCATCGAAGCGATCCCCGAGCGAAGGACGAACCTGCGAGACCGGCGCTGGAACCCGCTCGAGATGCTGCGTCACGAAGTCCGGTCCGGGAATCGGCAGTTCGCCCGTGAGGAGCAGGTAAAGGATGCACCCAAACGCGTAGAGATCGGTCGCCGCCCGCGGTCGCTGGGACCCGGTGATTTGTTCGGGCGCCATGTATGCGAGCGTGCCGAGGAGCGCGCCCGTGAGCGTTGCGCCAAGGTCCTGTAGATGCGCGACGCCAAAGTCGCCGATCTTCACGTCTCCGGTGTCGCCAAAGAAGATATTTGCCGGCTTAAGGTCTCGATGGATGACCCCGCGACGGTGTACCGCTTCCAGCCCCCGGAGCGTGGAAAGCGCAACGTGCTCGACCGTGGCGAGCGGCAGCATCCCTTCGTCGAGACGATCCGCGAGCGTGCCGCCGGCCATGTGCTCCATCACGAGAAAGGGCCCGTCCGGGTTGAACTCGAAAACGTGGATCACGTTCGGATGCTCAAGCCCCGCTGCGACGCGCGCCTCGCGAGCAAAGCGGGCGTACGCGTCGCGACCCTGAGCGCCGCTGCCGATGCTCAGCACTTTGACGGCGACTTCGCGATCGTAGAATCCGTCGTGGGCGAGGAGCACGCGACCGGTCGCCCCCGCGCCGAGTGAGTGCAAGATTCGGTACCGCCCTGCGAGAAGCTGCGACGCTTCCTCCCCTTTGGAGAGCCCCGCGAGGCCGCGCGGATCGCCGAAGACCTGCTCGAGATAGTCCGGGACGCGAACGGGGAGCGATCGGTCTCGGGCGCGCAGGCGGTCGAGGCACGCCGCGGCGGCTTCGTTCATCTTGAGCGCGTCAAAGCAGGCCACCATGAGCTCGAGGGCGTCGTCGCGGCGTTCGCTGTCTTGCTCGGCGACCTGAAGCGCACGTACCGCGTGATCGTAGCGACCAAAGTGAGCGAGGATTCGGCCAAGTCGCAGCGCCGCTTCCCCGTCCGTGGGGTCTTCGCGAATGCGGCGTTCGTAGAGCATGCCCGCGGTTCGGTAGTCGCCGACGCTCTCGTAACATCTTGCCGCATCGAAGAGCTCGCCCGCTTGGACGAAGAGTTCGGCGGCCTCGGCAACTTCGCCAGCCGCCTCGCGCAAGCGAGCCGCGTCCATCACGCGACCCTTGAGTTCTGCTGCGGTCGCGGCGGCGATCGCTTGCTCCGGATGGTCCGGCAGAATCGCGAGCAAACGTCCGAGCGCTCCGCGGTCCTCCGCCGCGAGCGCGTGCCGGTACGCGAGCGCGAAGAGTCCCGCGTCTTCCGCCGTTTGAATCGCGCGGGGCCAGTCCCAAACCGCCGCAAAGAGTTCGGAGGCCCGCTCCGGTTCGCCTTCCTGCAGGCAAAGGTTGGCGGCTTCGGCGAAGCGGCCGGCCTTGCGAAGTGCGTCCACCCGCGAGTCGAGATCGGTCATAGCGCGCGAACGGCGTCTTCGGTGTGGTCGGGGGAGACGGTGCCGCCAATGTCGAGGCCACCCGGAAGCGCATTGACGTGAACGTCTCCCGCAGCACCACCGCCACCGCCGCCGCGGCTTCCGTTGTCGCCGTTCTCGCCGGAGGGCGTGTCCGCCGCGCCACCGCGTCCTCCGTCGCCGCCGCCGCCGTCGGTGCCGCCGGCCGCTCGCATGCGGTCGTCGCGCCCGTCATCACCGCGCTCCGCAGAGCCGCCCAGGCCGTTGGTGCCGCTCGCGCCGCCGCCGCCGTTGGCGACAACGATGCCCCGCGTGATCACGGCGGGCGCTTCCAGCAGGATCGTTCCGCCGGCGCCACCGCCACCGCCCGCGCGAGAGTCTCGTCCGCCGCCCGCGCCCGACGCGCGAAGGATCGCGCCATCGTTGACGCGAATGGTTCCGTTTGCCGTGAGCTGCACCGCACCACCACCGCCGCCGCCGCGACCGCCGTCTCCCGCGTTGGCGCCCGCTCCGCCGCCGCTTCCGCCGACGAGCGGAATGCCTTTGTCGTCGTCGGTGGACGGTCCGGCGCTGCCGCCGGACGCGCTGTTGTGGTCGCCCCCCTCGCCCCCCGCGGCACGGTGTCCGCCGCCGCCGCCGCCGCCCATTTCGCTGTCTAGGAAGCCGTCGATGTCGCCGCGACCACCGCCACCGGGACCTTGACCGGCGTTCCGTCGTTCGCCTCCGTTGTAGCCGCCGGCGCCGCCGACGAGCCCGTTCGCGCTCACGTCGAGGACGCCATCGATGGTGATGTCGCGCGCTGCGAGAAGAACCAGCGCGTAGTCGCCGGTCGTGACTACCGTGGCGTTGGTTTCCACGCGCAGCGAACCGAACGCGAAGATGCCAAGGGAAGGGTAGGGGTCGCCCTGACCTTGAAACTGATAGGTGACGCCGTCGCGATCCCCCGACCCATCGGCGCGAACGATTTCGGAGTCCGTTAGGTTTTCGATCTCACCGGTCTCGGTGTTGAACCGGTACGTATGGTCCGCGGGAACGACAAAGTCGGCGCTCCCCGAAGAGACCAGCGAGCCGTCGAGGACGTTGGACGGATCGATGGACCCGCACGCGGCGACCGGGTCGCTCCTGCAGCCTAGCGGGCACGTCAAAACCTCGACGAACGCACCGCCGCTGCAGGCTTCGAGCACGTCGCCGCTGCAGCGGGTTACGCCTTCCTCACACGCGGCGTCGGGAGGGACATCGGGGGCCGTATCGGCTGGCGCATCGACGCCGCCCGAGTCTCGCGCGCCGTCCACCCCGGCGTCGTCGGTGCCGCCGTCCACACCTCCATCCGCGAGTGCCGCATCGAAGCCACCGGTGTTTCCGATCCCGGAACTGGGGACGGTGCAGGCGAGGGAAAGCCCGCAGGAAAGAACGAGCCAGCGAGTTGTCATGCGTCCGCCTCGAGTTGCTGGAGCCCGGCACGAGCGGCGTTTTGCTCCGCTTCGGATTTCGAACGTCCCGTTCCTTCCGAGAGAACTTCGCCGTTGATCTCGAGTGCGACGAAGAAGCGTCGGTCGTGGTCCGGGCCCTCCGATCGGACGAGCCGGTAGGTCGGTGTCATGCGATGCCGCGCTTGAACCAACTCCTGAATGCGCGACTTGTCGTCTCGGCGTGACGTCGCGGTTCCGATCCGCGGGCCGATGAGATGTTCGACAACCCGGAAGGCGGCGTCGGTTCCACCGTCGACGTGCACCGCGCCAATCAGCGCTTCGAGCGCAGAGGCAAGGAGACGCGGCTTTGTTCGACCGCCGCTTTTGTCTTCGCCCTTTCCAAGTCGGAGCGCGGGACCGACCTTGAGATCGATCGCGATCTCCGCGAGCGTTGCTTCGCAGACCAAGTCGGCACGCTTTCGGGTGAGCTCGCCTTCGCGCGCGGTGGGAAACGCCTCGAAGAGCATCATCGCGACGCGGGCTCCCAGCACCGAATCACCGAGGAACTCCAGGCGTTCGTTGTCGCGCGGTGCGACACCCGGACGCTCGTTTCGAAACGAACGGTGGGTGAGGGCGTCACGCAGCAGTGATTCGTCCGCGAAGGGATGGCCAAGTCCATCCGCGACCGCGGACTGCAGCTGCTCTTCCAACTCTTCCGTTCGATCCACGAGCTTTCAACCTACCAGTCACGCTCGGAAAAACGGAGCGAAACGCCACGGCAGGTGACTCTATTGTCGGTCTGAGTCCGCTGACGTGACAAGAATGTCGTATTTTCTGGAGTCGGGAACCTTTCAGCGCACCAGGACGTCTGGTTGATGTGGATTGGCTGAGATCGCTGATCACGCTCGTGGGCGGCGCAGGTGCGGCCGTGGCGCTGGTCTTCGCCTTTCGCGCGGATCCGCCCGCACCGGCACGAGCCGATTCGACTTCGCGTCCGCGAGACCCGATTCCGGTGATGGTTCCACCGCAGCCTTTTCTTGCGCCTCGGCGTGAGGAACCCGCGGCAACGCCTGCGGCAGAGCGGGTGCTCGAAACGCTCGCGGGGGTTCGCGAGAATCTTCGAGAGACGCGCTACCAACATCGCACTGTCGTTCGTGAGCGCCGGGGCAAGTATCTCTGGGACTGTTCCGGGATGGCGGACTGGGTGCTCCGACGTGCGGCTCGCCGTGCCCAACGTGCCCTTCATCGCGAGCGACCTGTTGCGCGCACTTTTTTTCGGACGATCGATCGCGCGCCGACGGATCGCGCACGCCGCGGCTGGCAGAAGATCGCGCACATCGAGGACGTGCGTCCCGGCGATGTCTTCGCCTGGCTCCGTCCGCCGAACTGGCCGCGTCGAAACACCGGTCACGTAGGCTTCGTGTTGGAAGCGCCGCGCCGGGTGAACCACTGGCCGGGCGCGTATGTCGTCCGCATTGCGGACTCCACTTCGGTTCCGCATCAGGACGACACGCGCGACCTGCGCGGCGAAGGTGGCTACGGCGAGGGCACGATTCTTTGGATGACCGACGGCGCAGGCACGGCACTTTCGTACGGCTGGTTTGGTGCGCTCAGCCCCGGTGTCGTGGAAACACGCGCGGTCTTCGGGCGCGTTCACCGTTGACGTTTCAAGCGCGCGTCTTATCCTGCGACGCGGAAGGTCGTCATGTCGCTTCTTGTCCCAGCCGCGAGTTTCCGCCCTGCGTGGCGCTAGTCGTTCGCTAACACCGACCGACGGGTGAACCATTGCCTGCGGAAGCTCCCTCACGGCGCCTTGGCGCTGAGTGTAAATCGGACTGCGTTCTTCGGAGCGCCGTGATCGAGCTGGACAAGTAGAGACAATGAGCAAACGAAAACATCGCCGAGGCGGATCTCGGCGGAAGGACTTTCAGCTTTGCGCGCAGGTGCGCGAAGCGTTGAATTTGGCCCTCGCCTCCTCGAACGAAGAGGTGCTGGCGAGTGCCTGGGTTCGCGAAGTGCGGCCGGCCCCTTCGATCGCACGACTTCTTGCGGTGGTCGAGGTGGACGAAGAAAACACACAGGGGGCGCAGCAGGCCCTCGAGGTGGCGAAGGGGTATCTCCGCGCGGAGGTCGCGCAGGCGATTCACCGGCGGCACACCCCGGACGTGGTCTTTTGCGTCGTGACGCCAGGACAGCCGCTTCCATGAGACGAATGTGGCTTTCGGAGCCGCTTTCGCCGGAGCTCGACAAAGCGCTGCGCCGTTTGGAAGCGACGGAGGACGTCCAGGCGATCGCGGTGATGCCCGACGCTCATCTTGCAAAAGAGGTGTGCGTGGGAACGGTGATCGCGACTTCGCATCGGATCTTTCCGGATGCGGTGGGAGGCGACATCGGCTGCGGGATGTCGGCCCTCGCCTTCGAGGGCGAGTTTGCCCTTGACGAGGTGCAGGCAACGCGCCTTTTGGCGCTCTTTTCGAGGGCGATTCCGATCGTGAAGCATCGCGGGCGGCGAGAACTTCCCGTCGGTTTGTCGCTGCCGCGGCTGGTTTCGTTGGCGCGTCGTGACGGTGCGCGACAGCTCGGGACGCTTGGACGCGGCAACCATTTTCTCGAGCTTCAACGAGACGACGCGGGTCAGCTTTGGCTGATGGTGCACAGCGGGTCGCGGGCGATCGGTCGGGCTCTCCGCGCGCACGCGCTTCATGAGGCGTCGCCCGATCCGCAAAGTGGGCTTCGCTACGTCGACGCCCGCGCGGACGCTGGAGCCGCCTATCTCGCTGATGTGGCGTGGGCACGTCGCTACGCGGCGGAGAACCGCCTGCAGATCGCAGACGCGGCGGCGTCGATCGTCGAGGAGGTTCTCGGCGTTTCGCGGGACGCGTCGTCGTGGATCGACTCGGACCACAACCACGTGCAGCAAGAGCTCGTCGAGGGCTCGCTCCTTTGGGTGCACCGCAAAGGAGCGAGCTCCGCCGGCGAGGGCGCACCCATTGTGATTCCCGGTTCCATGGGAAGTGCGAGCTATCACGTGGTGGGGCGCGGCCATCGGGCGGCGCTTTCCTCGTCCTCTCATGGGGCCGGCCGGGCGATGTCGCGAACGGAAGCGAAGCGAAGGATCAGTCGGCGGGATTTTCGGCGGCAGACGCGCGGCGTTTGGCTTGGCGAAGGGGCGGAGGAGGGACTCCGCGCGGAAGCGCCGGGGGCCTACAAGGACATCGGTCGCGTGATGCGGGCACAACGTGAACTCGTGCGAATCGTTCGACGACTCACGCCGCTTCTCTGCTTCAAAGGAATGGACGGCGGCGCGGGTTAAGCTGATAGAGTCTGCGCTCATGTCCGCCCCCTTTCCGCCGCCTGGAGGTCCCCCCGCACACCAACCGCCCGGGCATCAGCCGCCCTACGGACAACCGCCCTATGGTGGAGGGTTTGGGGGACCGCCCGCCGGGCCACCGCCGCAGCCAAAGAGCAACACGCTGAAGTACCTCGGCATCGGCTGCGGTGTGCTAACGCTTCTGGCCCTTGCGTGCGGCGGCGGATTTTACGCGTGCTGGGCGAAGCTGACGGAAGCGAAGCCGCACGCGCATGCGTTTTTGCGCGATTTGCGGGAGATGAACTATCCGTCGGCGTTGCAGCGCATGGATGGTGCGTACCAGTCGCGCCACAACGTGCAGTCCTTTCAAGGATCCGTCGCGCAGATTCCAGCGCTGACGACGCATACGGACGCGACGCTGACCAACTTCAACACCACGAACATGACGACGACGGTCGAAGGCACGCTGACGACTCCGTCCGGGCCGACGCCGGTGGTGATCGTGATGAACCAAGTGGGTGAGTATTTTTATATTCAATCGGTGACCGTCTCTGGCGTGCCACTCCAGTGAGCGCGTTTCCCGCGGACGAGCTTCGTACGCCGCGGACCCGGCTTCGTCGCCCGATCGCTTCGGACGCCGCGGCGATCTTTGCCCGTTACGGATCGGATCCAGAGGTTGCGCGCTACGTGCTTTGGCCGGCCGCCACCGATGTCTCGGAAACGGAAGCGTTTCTCCAGCGAAGTCTCGATGCGTGGGACCTCGAAATGGGGCATCGCCCGTGGATTATCGAGTGGGAAGGTCGTGTTGCTGGGATGATCGGGGTGACCGTCACGAACCGGCGCGCTGAGCTTGGCTACGTGCTCGCTCGTGATTGTTGGGGCCAGGGGCTGATGACCGAGGTTGTGATTCGCGTGATGGAACACTGCTTCGAAGATCCCACGATCGATCGCGTGTGGGCGGTGGCGGACGTCGACAACACGGCGTCTTCGCGCGTCATGGAAAAGGCGGAGATGACCTTCGAAGGCGTGCTTCGCGCGTGGGCGCATCACCCCGGGGCAGGCGGTGGATCGCGAGATTGTCGTTGCTATTCGCGGGTGCGCGGCGAGCGTTAGAGTTTCTTCAGATTTTGATCGTCTCCTGAGAAGAACTATGGCGGACCGAATTCTCATCGTGGAAGACGACGAAGCGCTCGGGGCGCAGATCGCGTCGAACCTTGGCGACGCGGGGTTTGAAACGGACTGGCTTCGCGACGGGGATGAAGCCCGCGGCGCGGACGTGGAGGCCTATCAGCTGATCGTTCTTGATCTGATGCTGCCAGGGACCTACGGGCTCGACCTGCTGAAGCTCTATCGAACGAAGTCGGATGTGCCGGTGCTGATCCTGAGCGCGCGGCAGGACACGAACGACAAGGTGCGCGCGCTGAAGCTTGGGGCCGACGACTACGTCACCAAACCGTTTTGGCCGGAGGAGCTTGTGGCGCGCGTGCGTGCGCGGCTGCGACGACCAGACATTCGCCGAGGAGATGGTCCCTTGCGCGTCGGTGCGATCGCGCTCGACGTCGGAAAGCGCGAGGTCGAGGTTTCGGGTGCGGTGGTGGAGCTCACCCGTGCGGAACTCGACATCCTCCATACGCTGATGAAGCGACCGGATTCGGCGATGACCCGAATGGCGATCGTGGAGGCGGCGCTCGAACAGGGCACCGAGCGGACGCTCGACGTGCATGTATCCCGGCTGCGAAAGAAACTCGGCGATGCAGGCGCGCAGATCGTGACGGTCTGGGGCATCGGCTACAAGATCGTCGCGGGGCCCTAGATGGGACTGCGCGCGAAGCTGACGTTGACGCTCGCCGTCCTCGTCATTCCGATGAGCGTTGCCCTGGTCGCGGTGCAGAACCACTGGGCCCGCGAAACGGCGGCAGAGGCGATGGCGGAAGGGTTGATCACCCGCGTTTCCCGCGGTGGTCTCGAGCGATGCGAGCGTGCTCCGGCGCTTTGGCCTCGGCGAGCGAGGAGAGGTCGACACCACCGGCGCCATCGGCGGCGCGGGCCAGGGGAGATCTTTGTCTACGACACCGGGCTTCATGCGGCGCGCGAAGGAAGTCCTGATCTCGGTCGACTGAATGAGCCGCTGCAGGCGGACGGCTTTGGCTGGTACGTCGAGGAGGGGATTCTCCACGTTGCGGTGCGGGTGAACGACGACGGTCCGTGCGCGGTGATGATGGTGCGCCGCCCGGTGGATCGTCTGTCGACGCCGCGCTGGCCGGCGGTGGTTGTTGCGGCGCTCGCGGTGTTGATCGCGGCGCTGGCGGCGGGTCCGCTCGTGCGCCGGATTCGGCGACTAACGGCCGCGGTTCGTGCCTCGCAGGAGGAAGAGCTTCGCTCCCTCGTCGGCAACGATGAGATTGGGGCGCTCGCGGAAGCGTTTTCGGAAGATCGACGGCGTCTTCAAGAGCAGATGGCGGCGCTCCGTCAGCGAGACGAAACACTCACGGCCTTCGTCGCGAATACGACCCACGACGTCATGATTCCGCTGACGGTTCTTCAAGGTCATCTCGTGAAACTTCGAGATTGGCTGACCGAAGGGGCCGAGCGTTCGACCGTTGAGCTGGCGCTTGAGGAGGCGGACTACCTGGGTGCGCTGATGCGCAACCTCGGCGTGGCCGCGCGTCTTGAAGCGGGCGATCGTCCCCTCGAGAAAACCGAAGTTGATGTGGCGTCGCTCGTGGAGCGGGTGGTCCTTCGGCATCGACCGGTCGCGGAGCAGCGCTCGGTGTCGATCGACTTCGCGGTACCGGATGCGGCGGCGATTCACGCGGACCTTACGCTCGTGGAGCAGCTGGTGAGCAACCTCGTGCACAACGCGGTGCGCTACAACGATGCGGGCGGTCACGTCGCGGTGATTTTGGAAATGGAAGGCGAGCGCTTTCGGCTTCAGGTGTTGGACGATGGTCCGGGCGTGGCGCCGGAGGATCTACAGCGTCTGGGGGAGCGGCGTTTTCGGGGAGGCGATGCGCGAAGCCGGACGGTGGGGTCGGGGCTCGGGCTCTCGATCGCGAGCGACGTCGCGCATCAGCACGGGTTTCGATTGCGCTTTGAGGCGAACGAGCCGAAGGGTCTGCGCGTGGTGCTCGAGGGGGCGCGTGCGTAGCGCGGCAAAGCCGATTCGTGGACTTCGCGGGGCGCGGTGCATTCGATGTCGCGTGCGGATGGAGGCGTGCGTCTGCGATGTGTTGCCGCAGCTGTCGACGTCCGCGCCGGTGCATGTGGTCGCGCATGAAAACGAGCGGCGGCGAAGCACGAGTACCGGGTATCTGGCGGCGCGTGCGCTGGTGGATGGCGCGTACCACTGCCATACGGACGAGCTTCCGTCGTTTGAGGGCGCGCTTGTTCTTGTGGCCGGCGCAGGCCGAGAGTTGAACGCGGCGGATCGAGGGCGTCCGATCGTCGCGCTCGATGGATCGTGGCGGCAGGCGCGGCGGATGTTTCGAAAGATGGCCGCGCTTCGTTCGGCGCACGCGGTTCGCCTTCCGGCGGGCGTTGCGTCGCGGTACGTCCTTCGGAGTGAGACCGTGCGAGGCGGCGTGTCGACCCTCGAGGCGATCGCTCAGGCGCTCGGGGTGCTCGAAGGCGCGGGTCACGAACGCGTACTTCGGGAGCTTCTCGAAGTGTTTGTGGCGCGCCAGCGAAAGCTCCGCGGCTTTTAACCAGACTGACAGGACAACCAGATTTTGTTGACACGGCGTTGGCTGCGTCCCTAGTGCCGGAGTCGTGTCTGCCTGAGCGCGATCATCGATCGAGACCGATCATCTAGAGGCCAACCAGATTTTATTGACACGGCGTTGTCTGCGTCCCTAGTGCAGCCATCGATCGCGTCATGCGAACGCTTGGTATGCGATTTGGGTGGTCGATCGGCTGAACCACGCCGTCGCGCTCGCACGTGAGTGGGATCACCCACGCCACTGTCAATAAAATCTGGTTGGCCTCGATTTTGTCGATGCCGGTGTCAATAAGATCTGGTTGTCCTCGATTGAGGTCGCGGAATCCAAGTCGCTGGGATCGACGGAGCCAGCGAAGTCGTTGGCTAGCGGCGGCGGTAGGCGAGGAAAAGGACGGCGAGCCACAGCGGAGGCGTTGGTGACGAGGCCGCGGAACAGAACGACGAGTCCTCGCGGGACGCCGTTGTCCCCGCGGTCGTGGAGTTGCTCGGTTCGCCGGGCGCGGGGTTTGCGCTCGGTTCGCCGGTCGCGGGGTTTGCGCTCGGTTCGCCGGTCGCGGGGTTTGCGCTCTGTTCGCCGTTCGCGGGGTTTGCGCTCGGTTCGCTCGGTTCGGGCGTACCCAGGACACACCAGCGGCGGCTCTGGCACTCGCCGCGCTCACACACCGCGCCGGAAGCGCACGTTCCGGTGACCGACTCCCGTGTCGAGACCTCTTGAGAGTAGCTCCGAAGCTCCTCAACCAGTACGCAGAGCGACGCTTCGGCACATCGCAACGTGCCCTCGCAATCTGCATCGCTGGCACACGCCAACGGACGGCAATGCGGTCCACCGCCGTCGAAGGAAGCCGCGCTCCCGGGAGGGCAGTCGGGAGGCGGTGCCGCGACTCGATCCGCCGCAGCCGTGGAAGCAAACCCCGCGAGAATCGTCACCGTCGCCATGGTGCGCGCCAATGCGCTCTTCCGCTGATCCATGTTCCCGTGCTCCCCTCGTGCGTACGAACTCAACTCGCGTCGCTTTTCTGCGCTTCAAAATTCATGAGATTCACGCCTGGCATCCGCGTCTCGAATCCTCGACGCCCCGAAGCGGTCATTCACGCGCGGCCGCTACACCGGCGCAGGAAAATCACCCGGCTCGATCGGGTCGCTGATCAACCACTCGTGTTCCGGCCCCAGCTCCGGCGGTGGCGTGGGCGCTGAGGGACCCACGTAGAGACCGATGTCGTCGAAGTCCTCCACGAAGTCGCGCAGGCGCGTGCGCTCTGCCCGCGGAAGATCGACCCGCTCGCCGCAGATATTCACGGCAACGTTTCGCGCGCGATGCATCGCACGGACATCCTCGATACTCAGCTTCGCCGAAACCGCGTCGTACACGCCGCCGTTCATCGGCACTCCGGCGTAGTTCACGGAGAGGCTCTGCGCGTCCCCATCGATGTCGAGCTCCATGCGCCCGCAGGTCCAGCGCTGAACCGACGCCGGCGTCCCAAGAAGGAGATCGACGCGAATCTCATTGCGCTCGGGCGCGGCCGTGAGGTCAAAGCTTCCCCACCCCACCGGCGAACGCTCGCTCCGGTACGTGAGCTCCGCGGTCACGCTCGGTCGAAACACGAAGGGCTCGTCTTGAATCAGCGCCGGCTGATCGTTCGCATGCCAGCCGCCCATCAGCAGCATCGTCATTGCGATCAGTCCCCAGCGCATCCCTTCTTTGACCCCGTCTTTCGCGATCCCTTGGCCCGTTCGATCCCCAGCCCTCTAAGAATACGTCCATTCTGATCTTTTCTTGATGATCGAACGTTGAGTGGGTTCAGTTTTCTGGGTCGACGCGGCTCGACCAGAGACCTATGGTCCCGGTGCCCGCATGCGAATGCTGCACATATTCGAGGAGGAACGCGACGCCCAGGTTCTCGTCGACGCACTCTTCGTCGAGGGTGTCCAGGCCACCGTTCGTGAGACCCGCGACGACCAGTGGGCGCTCTGGGTTCACGACGAAGAGCGCATGGACGACGCGAAGGCGCTTCTCGACGAGATGCTCGCCAACCCCGACGACCCCAAGTTCGCGTCGCGTCAGCAAGAAGCCAAAGCCGCCCGAAAAGAGATTGTTCGGGAAGAAAAGCGCTCGCGCCATCGCGAGATGCTCGCCCGCGAAAAGCTCAAAGACGGACTGCCCCTCGTCACTTTGGGACTGATCGGCATGAGCCTCGGCATGTTCTTTCTCGTGATGCAACGCGACGAGATCGGCCGCGCGATGGTGCCGCACGTGCTGGCGTCGCCCTTCGGGTTCGAGTTCGTCGAATCCCTCCTCGCAACCGCCTCCGAGCCATGGCGGCTGGTGTTCCCGATCTTCGTTCACGGAGGCATCTTCCACCTCCTCTTCAACCTCTTCTGGCTGCGCGACTTCGGCTCGACGATCGAACGATTTCACTCCTCGGGGATGCTCTTTCTCATGACGCTCGTCTTCGGCATCGGCGGCGTCATCGGGGAGCTCACGCTCGCGGGGCGTGCTGTGGGAATGAGCGGCGTGGTCTACGGCCTTTTCGGCTACATCTGGATGCGCGGCCGCTACGATCCGACCGTTCGCTTCGGCGCGTCGAACTTCACCGTGCTGATCATGGTGGGCTGGTTCATCATCTGCTTCTTTCCCGGGACGGGAATCGCCAATGGCGCGCACACGGTCGGCGCGGTGCTAGGAGGGCTCTGGGGCTTTCTCGCCTCCGGCTACCTCGGGCGACGGCGTTCCCGCGAGTGAGGCCAGGCGTCGAAAGGGACGCCGCTCGAGGAGTCGTTCCGTGTCGAAGAACGGCGCGAACGCGACGAAGGTCAGCTGAAATACAAAGCCGATCGCCATCAGCGCGAGCACGCCGACGTGAAAGCCCCAGACCGCGATCGACCAGAGCTTGCCGGTCTTTCGGTGGAGGACCGCGAGGGGCGCCCCGAGCTCAAGCGCGAGGCTGAACCACGCGAGCGCCGAAAAGAGACCCGCGTAGGAAAGAAGCCAAACGCCGAGGGGCGAGTGCGTGCTCCCAAGTTCGATCTTGCGGACGTTTCCGAAGGCGAC
This sequence comes from Myxococcota bacterium, assembly GCA_039186435.1. Classification (GTDB taxonomy): domain Bacteria; phylum Myxococcota_A; class Polyangia; order Polyangiales; family Houyiibacteriaceae; genus JALVDI01. Next base: position 48,919 of record JBCDAA010000014.1, read on the forward strand.
GTAGTTGCGGAGAGTGTCGCCATCGACGAACCCGAAGCCGCTGTTGCGAAGCTTTGCAATGCCCGCGAGCAGGTAGACGAGGGCGCAAAGAAGCGCCATCAGCTTGAGCGGCCAACCAAAGCGCGAATCGTTGGCGGGTATCGCGTTGCCGCGCGCATCCCAGCTGATGGCCTCCGCTGCCGGCGAAAGCGCGAGGATGCTGACGTAGAGCACCAGCATGTTGTCGGTGTGGAGGATCTTTCCCCACGAGTTCGTGTAGGTCAGCACCCAGAGCAGAAGCCCCGCGTAGAGCGGTCCAAGAATGCGAAAGCGAAGACCCATCAGGAAGGGGACGCTCAGGGCGATCGTGAGGACGACGAGCAGACGATAGACCCACGGCAGAGTCGGCGTTTCTGCGAGACTGACGATTCCCACCGGTGCAAAGCGATCGAGATCGTCGAGGCCGTAGCTCCAAAGATGGGGCGCGCGTACGAGCAGGTAGATCGTGCCGTAAAGCCCCACGAGCACGCGCACCATCGCGAGCCGCGCCGCCGGGACTTCCTGCCGCCAGAAGTTGTCGATGATGCGCAGGAGCTTCATCCGCCGGCTTTCATCGCGTCACCGCGCAGCGATAGTGAACGCGGCGCTGGGCGGGTTCGGGAGACACCTCGAAGTAGTGGACCGCGTCGTAGATGCTGGTCGCGAGCTCCACGCCCTCCACGTCCTCAAAGTCGCCGCTTTCGGCCACACGCTCGGCAACCTCTGCGCAAAAGTCGCGCTTTCGCGGACTGAAGGTCTCGTTTGCGATCGTCATCATCGACTGGAGCACTTCGCGATTCCCCGCGGACACCAGCGGCGGCAAGGGCACGCGCGTACCGTCGGCCCTCACACCGAGCGCATGGGTGATCTCCATGTCGGGGTTCGGTCGTCCGTGGGAGAACATCGGGTAGTCGCTCAGCGGAAAGCTGTCGACGGGCGGGTCTCGCAGCGCCGGCGAGATCACCAGGCCGATCATCAGCGCGCTGAAGCCGTAGACGAAGAGATGTCGCATGTCTCAATAGAGCAGGGCGCTCGCTCGCCGGGTTTCAAACGCCTCGCGCTCCCGGGTTCCGAACGCTTCCAGAGCACTTAGCTCGGCTTCGGTCAAGGCGGCCGTGATCCGGGAGTCCCCGACCAGACGCGCGACCCGCGACGAATCCCATTCGGG
>JBCDAA010000015.1:0-49915 GCA_039186435.1 Myxococcota bacterium
ACGCCCTGCGGCGCTCAGATCCAGTTGCGAACATCGTTGCAGCGCGGATTGGAGATTCGCACCGAAAGCAGACTCGCTTCGAACTGGGTCCCCGAACAGCTCCCCACGACCTGACCCCAATGCGCACCTTCCTGCGGGCCCAAGCGATCCGGAAGGCTCCCCTGATGCTGCTCCAGACAGGCGTTGGTTGTCGTCGTCGCCTCCTCCACACACTGCGCTTCATCGATGCGAAAGCACTGGCGGAAAAACTGGTCCGGCGCGCAGAACATTCGCGGTACGCGCACGCGCATTTGGGCGATCCAGGCGTCGCGGGTGATTCCCATTCCAGGTGCAGGAGGCTCGGCCTTGGAGGGGCGACGCATGCACTCGGTCACCGCCTCGCAGGTGGGCAGCGCGATGCAGCGCTCGAGGTCTGCACGTTCTGCGGCCGAAAAGGTGTCCGACGCACGCTCCGCCTCATAGCGCGCAACGCAGCGTGCGATGTACGACTCTGAAGACTCCTCGACGCCAGGAAAGCACTCACGTTTGCGGGCGTCGTAGCGCTCACAGTACGTGCGATCGATCTCTGCAGGCGACGGGGCCGCATTCGTGGACTGAGCGTTCGTGGACTGAGCGCTTGTGGACGGAGTGCTTGATTCGGACCCCGAGCAGGCGACGAGCACGCCGCACAGCAGCAGCCACCTCATCCGTTCTTCGCCGCGAAGTCCTTCATGAACGCGACCAGCTTGTCCACGTTTGCCGGATCCATCGCGTTGTACATGCTGACTCGAATTCCGCCGACCGAGCGATGGCCCTTGATGTTGACCATGCCCTCGTCCGCCGCCGCCTGAATGAGCTGCTTTTCGAGCTCTTCCGAAGGAAGGCGGAACACGGCGTTCATCACCGAGCGGGAGCCCTTTTCAACCGGGCAGCGGAAGAAGTCGCTGTTGCTGTCGATGAAGCCGTAGAGGGTCTCCGCCTTGGCGCGGTTGCGGGTTTCCATGCCGGCCGCGCCGCCGTTCGCCTTCACCCACTGAAGCACTTTGCCCACCGTGTAGATCGGAAAGGTCGGCGGTGTGTTTTGCGTGGAGCCCTTCGAGCTGATGAAGGGGTAGCGGAAGATGTCCGGAATGGTGCTCGAGGCCTGCTCCATCCAGTCCTTGCGGATGATCACGATCGTGACGCCCGCCGGGCCGAGGTTCTTCTGCGCCCCCGCGTAGATGAGGCCGAACTTCGAGACGTCGATGGGCCGCCAAAGAATGTCGCTCGACATGTCCGCTACGAGAGGCGTGCTGACCTCCGGGAAGTCGTGATACTGGACGCCCGCGATCGTCGCGTTACTCGTGAGGTGGACGTATTGCGCGTCGCCCGAGAGCTCGAGGTTCATCGGCGCCCGAACGTAGCCTTCGCCTTCCTTGCCGGTGCCGGCCCAGCGGGGGTCGCCATAGGACTTCGCGGCGGCAAACGCCTTCTTCGACCAGGTGCCGGTGTCGACGTAGTCCGCGCTCTTCCCCTGAAGGAAGTTCATCGGGACAAGCGCAAACTGCCCGCTCGCGCCACCCTGCATGTAGAGGATGTCGTGCGTGTCGGGAATGGCGAGAAGCTCCTTCAAGAGGGCCGTCGTCTCCTCGTGCACGGCGGTGTATTGCTTGCCGCGGTGCGAGTGCTCGAGCATCGAAATGCCAGAGCCCTGAAAGTCGACCAGTTCGGTCTGAATCTCTTCCAGAACGCTGAGGGGGAGGGTGGCGGGTCCAGGGCTGAAGTTGATGACGCGACTCATGGGCGCGCAGCGTGGCCCGGGCCGCCCTTCGATTCAAGGCGGAGCGACCGTAGGGAACCCGGGCACGGCAGCGTTGACGGGCAATGCGAGGAGAAATCGGAGTGGGGCTTTTGGCGTTGTCTCTCGGCTGCGGCGGAAGCGTCAGTGGGCTGGACGCGAGCGAAGACGCAAATCGCGGGGAGGATGCGGACATCGCAGAGCCGCTCTGCGATCCGGAGACAGGTCTCGCCGCGCCAGTTCCCACCTGCTCACCAGAGTATCCCTGCGTCCGCCTCGGCAACGAGGTCGTCGGCGAGCGCCTCACCGATCCCACCCCACGTCCCAACTGTGAGGGTCTGGGTCTCAGCACGTGGGAGGATTCGGAGAGCGATCGCACCGCCTGCGTCGCTACGCCACCGGGAGCAAGCCCAGACTCGCGTCGCCCGCTGATTCTCTATTTTCATCCCGGAGGGGAGGGCGGCGCGGAAACCCTGAGCTCAACCCAGCTGGTCGCACGGCATGCCAGCTACGACCTCTCCGGCGATCCCGAACGGCCCGGCTTCGTCCTCGCCGCAATTCACGGACGAAACCTTCACCACCCCACCGTCGCGCCACGCGATGGCCGACACCACGACTTCTACTTTCGTGATCTTGGCTATCCCTCCACGAACCCGGACATCGCCGTTGTCGATCGACTCGTCGCATCCTTCTCAGAAGTTACCGACCCGGAGCGCATCTACGTCATGGGCTGGTCCAACGGCGGCTTCTTCGGGCAGCTCTATGCCATCGCCCGGCACGAAGACCAGGGCGCTGGATTTCAGATCGCGGCGGCGTCGGTCTTCGCCACCGGAAACCCGTTCGGGGCCATCGAACACAACCCGTTTACCGACCTACCGCTCACCGAACCGCGGTGCGCCATCGAGGGCGTTCCCACGTCGGGCGTTCCCATCCAGCTCGTTTACCGAACCTGCGATCTTCCAGTGCCCTGCAACGAGAGCCAGTCTTCGTGCTTTGGGGAAGAGCCCGGCTATCAAACCGCCCAATGGCTTCGCGATGCGAGTCGTGTCCTTAACATCACGCCCTTGCTTATCAACGGCCTCGAAGCCTCGGGGCGGCTCAACGCGGACGCGACCGAGTGCCACGACTTCGGCGGCGGGTGTCCCTCGACAACAAGCTGCGCGGCGACTCCCAACGCGGTCGACTGCCTCTGCTTCTTCAACCACGTGATCTGGCCTGATGGCATCCGAGATCGAGACGGCTCACCCCAGGGCCTCGATCGCGAAGCCGACATGCTCGCGTTCCTGCGTGATCACCCGAGATCGATCAGGAGCGCAGCGGCAGAAGGTAGGTGAGGTACACCCACACCGTCGCGCCGGTGAACATCAATGCGTCGGAGCGGTCGAGCAGGCCGCCATGACCCGGCATGATGTTCCCGCTGTCCTTGACCCCGGTGCTTCGTTTGAGGAGCGACTCCAGGAGGTCGCCGGCCTGACCGAGCGCCGCCGCCACGACTCCAAGAACGATCACATCCACGAGCGGGAGCGTGGGAAGCATCAGCTTTTGAATCACCACTGCGCCAACGCCCACTGCAACCAAACCGCCGATGGAACCCTCGACCGTCTTCTTGGGCGAGAGCTTCGGGTAGAGCTTATGTTTGCCGAACGCGCGCCCGGCAAAGTAGGCGCCCGTATCGCTCAAGAAGGCAGCCACCATCGCGAAGAAAACCCACGCGCCGCCGTGGTCAAACCCGTGAATCCGCGCAAGACAAGAGAGGGTGCCCGCGACGTAGATCGGTCCCGCGAAGAGCCAGCCGATGCGGGTCGCCGCCGCTTCGATCGGCTCGGGTTCGAGGAGTCCCACGATGAGTGCGCCGAGGGTTAAGCCGAGGGCGATCACCGTAAGCGCGCCAGGAACCGGCCAGTAGAACGCGACCGCGGTGAGACCGAGGCTTGCCGCCACGCCCCAGAGACGACCGAGCACCGAGCCCGGGAGCGCCATGCGCATCATCTCGTCCGCGCAGATCGCAATCCACACAAAGCCGAAGATCTGAAAGCCGATTTTTGGCGCCCAGAAGAGCAGCCAGATCACGAGCGGGATCAGCGGGAGCGCGGAGGCAAAGCGCATCGCCGTACCGCCGAGCCCCTTTTTCTTCGGGGTATTCGCGTCGGCGCTCGGGGCCTGGTCCTCGCTCATTCGCCGACTCGGGCGACGTCGATGGCGGGTGCAGGAACCACACGACCAAAGCGACGGTCACGACGCTGATAGGCCGCGATCGCTTCGTAGAGATCCTCTTCGTCGAAGTCAGGCCAAAGCCGCTCGGTGAAGTAGAGCTCTGCGTAGGCAGCTCCCCAAAGCAGGAAGTTGCTGATTCGTTGTTCGCCACCGGTGCGGATCAGGAGGTCCACACGGCCGACGTCCGCGGAGGGAATCACCGCTTCGAGCATGCCCTCGTCGATCGCGTCGGGCTGAAGCTCTCCCTCGTGAACCCGGGTCGCGAGACGCCGAGCCGCATCCACGATCTCCTCCCGGCCGCCGTAGCTGAGCGCGAGCGTGAGCGTCATCCCGTCGTTGTCCGCCGTCTCGGCGATCAAGGCGTCGAGAACTTCACGAACACGCGCTGGCAGTTTGCTTGTGCGACCGACTGCGCGAAGGCGAATCCCGTTTTCGAGAAGCTCTTCTCGCTCCGAAATCAGAAAGTCGCGAAGGAGCTCCATCAGCGCGCTGACCTCGGGTCCGGGCCGAAACCAGTTCTGCTCGCTGAACGCGTAGAGAGTCAGAGCATCAACGCCGAGACGACGCGCCGCACGAACGATCTGCCGAACGGAATGGGAGCCTTCCTGATGGCCCACACTTCGACCTGCGCCTTGCGCTTGAGCCCAACGGCCGTTGCCATCCATGATGATGGCCACGTGTCTCGGCAGGCGTTGAAGGTCGACAAGGGGCACGGCGCGGCGGTACCACGAGGGGTCTCATCCAGCAAGACGAGGACGAGCGCGACGGTTGTTCCCTGCTGGCAATAATGTCCTTTCAAGACCAATAAAAAAGACAATATTGGCGTCTATCGCCAACTTCAGGTGTCACGTTAGCGTTGAGGCGAAGAGAATCGATGGTTAGGTTGGTGAGGTGGTGAGCGAAACAGCGCTCTACGACGTGTTGGGGCTTTCGAAATCCGCGACCGCGGATGAGATCAAGCAGGCGTATCGACGTTTGGCGAAGGAGCTCCATCCCGATCGGAATCCCGGAGACACGAACGCAGAGGAGCGCTTCAAGAAGGTCGGGCAGGCCTACCAGGTCCTCTCGGATCCAAAGAGGCGCGCGCTCTACGACGAGTTTGGTGAAGTTGGGCTGCGCGAGGGGTTCGACCCGGAACGTGCACGACGAGCCGCCGCGGGCGTCGACTTTGGCGAAATGTTCGGATCCGGGCGGAGCGGCTTCGGAGGCTTCGGGTTCGACCTCAACGATCTTTTTCGAAGCTCGCCGGGAGCAGGTCGCCGCGCCAAGCCGAGGGACGTTGAGAGTCAGATTCGACTGAGCTTTGTCGACGCCCTCAAGGGTGGCGAGCATTCGATCACATTGAGCTCAAACACCGGATCACGAACGATCAAGGTGCGGATTCCGGCAGGCATTCGGGATGGGGAGCGGCTTCGGCTTCGGGGACAGGGGGCCAATCTCGGACAGATTCGCGGAGACCTGGTCTTGAGCGTTCGGGTTCAGAACCATCCGCGCCTTTGGTACGAGGGCGAGGATCTGCATCTCAACCTTCCCATTCGTCCGCTTGAGGCGTTTGAGGGGCGGGGGGTTAGCGTCGCGACTCCGCAAGGGGGGGTAATGGTGAAGATCCCCAAGGGGGCCAAGACCGGCGCCAAGCTTCGCCTTCGCCGAAAGGGCGCCGGTCGCGGAAGCAAAGCCCCAGGCGATTTGATCATTCACCTGGAGGTGGTTTTGCCCACCGGCGGAGAAGGAGTCGGCGAGGCAATGCGGACCCTTGACGAGGCGCTTGGCGATCGAGACGTCCGGAGCGATCTTCCGGTCCTGTGAGAGTTTCACGCGTCGTTTCACAGCTGGGGTTTCACGTGAAACGGTCCTGATAGAAGGATCAGTGCGGCAAGCGTAGTGGTGTGCTCGAGCGTTCGTACACGAATGCCAAGCGCCCCGAGCTGAGCAGCGTGTGATCGAAGGAAGAGCGCGTTGGAGCGAAGCAGCCGGTCCGCGGAGATGTCACCGCGAGTGAGGGTTGAACAGTCGAAGTTCTGAAATGCAGGGTCGTAGTCGCAGACGCGGCGAACTCGAGCCCCGCTTTCGAACGTGTCGCAGCCGACATCGTGCTGTAGTGCGAGCAGCACGGTGAGCCGCGAAACGAGTCTCAGCCTTCCCCGATGGAGGCGAACCATCCCGCCGAGTTCCTCGGGTCCTAAGAACTGAACCGAAGGGCATCCACCGGAGTCTGTGAACCGGGCCATCTGTGGCGCTCTCACCACGATGGTCCGAGGACTCGAGAGGTCGATCAGGTCGAGACTCAACGCGACATAACCGCTCGCCAGTCCCCCTCCGAAGGTGACGAGATAACCACCCACGAGCCTGACCTCACATCTGTTGAAGCAGTCTTCGTTCTGGTCGAGTCTGCCGTTCCGAGTGTTGATCACATAGATCACGCGGCGGTCCCCATGCGGGTTGGGGTCACGATGACGTCGTGAAAGAGAGAGCGAAGCACAACGGCCGGTCCCTCTGGAAGCCTGACGTCTCGGTCTTGAGCACTTGCGGCGGGGAGCTCCTTGAGGGTTCCCGACGGTGTGAAGTGCATCGCTCGAAGGGTGTCTTCGCGAAAGGTCTGACCTTCTGCGGTGCTCCCGAGAAGTGTCATTAGGAACACGAGACTGCAGCCCGCCACAAGAACGCTGGATTTCGGGTCATCGACCGCCACAGAGCGAACTCCATGCCTGTTTCGGCGGTGATCCACGTATCAGCCTCGATCTCCTAGAGGCATAGCACCGAGACCCGCGTTTTCGTCCTGTCGAAAACTTGCCCGCTTCGGCGCTGTGTGGTCGGATCAAACTCTATCGAGGTGTGTCGAACGTGATCCGTTTCACGTGAAACGACACCGCATGCGGTGCCACGTAGCCGAACGTATGTTTCACGTGGAACGGCCGCCTAGCCGAGATGGTGCTACGGGAACGTCGTGGCTCTCTCCGACGTACTGAACCGGCAGCTGACGGCTTGGACCGAGGCTGGCTTGCGCCGCCAACTCCGCCCTCTCCAGGGCATCGGTTCGGTGGTCCACGATGGCGTCCGAGAGCTTCTCAACTTCTCCTCGAACGACTATCTGGACCTCGCGGGCGACGCACGCCTAACGAACAACGCCGAATCCGGCGCCACCGCATCTCGCCTCGTGACCGGACATCTGGTGTCCCACGACACTCTCGAGACCCGCCTCGAAGAGTTTCTGGGTCTCCCCGCCTTGGTGTTCAGCTCCGGATTTGCGGCGAGCCTTGGCACCATTCCCGCCCTCGTAGGAAAGGGCGACGCCATCTTCAGCGACGCCCTCAACCACGCGAGCTTGATCGACGGAGCACGCCTCAGCCGCGCACCCGTTCACGTGTTTCGTCACGCGGATCCCGGCCACCTCGACGAGCTTCTTCAAGCCCACCGCGGCACCGGCAATGCCCTTGTCCTCTCGGACGGCCTCTTCTCGATGGACGGCGACCTCGCCCCGCTGGCCGATCTCCAGGCCGTTTGTGCTCGCCACGACGCATGGCTCTACCTCGACGAAGCGCATTCCCTGGGACTCCTTGGCCCTGAGGGAAGAGGTCTGAGCGCTGTAACCCGACCCGATGTTCTCCTTGGGACACTTGGAAAGTCGTTCGGCGCGGGCGGTGCATTCGTCGCCGGAACAAGCCCGCTGAAAGACTGGCTCATCCAAAAAGCACGCTCCTTCGTCTTTTCAACCGGCCTTCCCCCCACGGTTGCCACCGCAGCCACGAAGGGCGTCGCTCTCAGCCAAGCCGAACCTTGGCGCCGCGAGCGCGCCCTCACCAACGCCGCCTTCCTGCGCGCCGAGCTGCAGTCCCTTGGGTTTCACGTTCCATCGGGAAGCGGCCCCATCATTCCCGTTCTCTTCGGCGCGAACGAAAAGGCCCTGCAAGCGGCGAAAGCCTTGGAGGCGCAGGGGATTCTGGTCGTTGCGATCCGTCCCCCCACCGTCCCGGAAGGAAGCGCAAGGCTCCGCATCGCGATGACTGCCGGCCACACCCAAGAGCACCTCAACGCCCTGGTCTCGGCCTTTCGAAGACTCTGAGCTTTCGAACAGCGCTTTCTTTCGACCCTCGCTAGGCTCTCCGGATGCGCTTCGGATGTCTCTTGCTCTGCCTCCTCCTCTTGGCCTGCGGGGACGACTCCGCCTCCGTCGACAGCGGGGTCGATTCTTCGGCACCAGACTCCGGCGTCGACGCGGATACGGATGCAGGCACCGACGCAGGTGTCAGCCGGGAGTTCGAATTCGGCGATCCTCCGATCGACCCTGGCGTCCCGGTCCAGTTCGCGACAGTGGCCTATGGCGATAACCCTGCGCAGCTCATCGACGTCTGGGTTCCAGAATCCGAAGCGCCAACGGCGATGGTGGTGTTCTTTCACGGCGGAGGCTTCGTCGGCGGAAGCCGCGAGTCCGGCCACGCCGGCGAAGCCGTCATGCTTCGATCCCTCCTCGCTGCTGGCGTGGCGTGGGCGGGCGTCGACTATCGCTTTCTCACCGACCCATCCTCCAACGGTGTTCGCTCCAGCCTTGAAGACTCGCGACGAGGACTCCAGTTCCTACGGTTTCACGCCGAAACCTTGAACATCGACCCCACTCGGATCGGCCTCGTCGGCGGTTCCGCAGGCGCTGGAACGAGCCTGTGGCTAGCCCTCCACGACGAGATGGCCGACCCGGATGACCCGGACCCCGTCGCCCGTATGTCCACCCGCGCATCCGTCGTCACGGTCTGGGAAACCCAAGCGACTTACGACCTCCTGCGATGGCCCTCGGACGTCTTTTCGCCGACCCACCCCATGACGGCCGAGGACCTTGTCGAGAACCCAGGTCTCGCAGCGCAAGCCGCACTCTTTTACGGGCTTCCCCTCACCCTCGCGAGCGACCCGGAAGGACTCCTCGAGGCCCTTCGGGCGGACGACCTCACAACCTACCGCGAAGGCGTCGACATGCTCGCCCTGATGTCGAGCGACGACCCGCCTCTCTACGTCTTCAACGCGGACGAGAACATCGCTCCGGGCGAAGGTGGCTTCGACATCCTCCACCATCCCCTCCATGCGATGGCACTTCGGGCTCGGGCAGAAGAGGAAGGGGTGCCCTTCGAAGGTCTCATCCCCGCGTTCGAGGTGAGCAGCGAGACGGGCACCGTCGAGCACCTCCTCAACGTCCTCACACCTTAGGTCGCCCGTTTCACGTCCCACCCTCTCCGTCCATACTCCGCCGGTGATCCTCTTCGTCACTGGCACAGGTACCGACGTCGGAAAGACCTACGTCGCAGAGCGCATCCTCCGGCGCTGGCGGGACACCGGACATCAACCGGTCGGCATCAAGCCGATCGAAACCGACTGCACGCCAGACCCAAAAGACGCCCAGCTGCTCGCGAGTGTCTCGAAGGAAGACTTCACCTCGCACCCTGGCTTCTTCCGCGCACCGGAACCGCTCGCCCCGCTGGCCACCTCCGTCGACGCGAACTGGGATTCGATCGTGAGCGCCTGTCGAGGCTTCGCCCAGCGACCGCTCCTCGTCGAAGGCGCCGGCGGACCTCTCGTCCCCGTCACCGAGGAGCATTTCGTGATCGACCTCGCCGCCGAGTTGTCTGCCTCGGTCCTTCTCGTCGCTGCCAACCGCCTAGGCGTTCTCTCGTACACCTACACCGCGGTCGAATCGATTCGCGCGCGCGGCCTCTCGATCGCAGCCATCGTTCTCAATGACATGGGTATCGCGAACGATACGAACGATACGAACGATACGAACGCAGACGTAAGCATTGCGAGCAACCCGACGCTCATTCGAAACGCGCTTGGCCTCCCCGTCTACGAAGTGGGCGAGCTCTCAGCCCTCGCCGATGCGCTCATTCAAACGCAGCCAGCCCCGTGATGTCCTGACCCACGATCAGCGTGTGAATGTCGTGGGTGCCCTCGTAGGTGTAGACCGTTTCGAGGTTCATCATGTGCCGCCCGACGGGATACTCATACATGATCCCATTTCCGCCGAGGACGTCGCGGGCCATTCGGGCGATCTCGAGCGCGTGAAAGACGTTGTTCCGTTTCGCGAGCGAGATCTGCGCTGGCCGGACCTTGCCGGCTTCCTTGAGACGACCCAGCCGAAGCGTGAGCCACTGCGCCTTCGTGATCTCGTTGAGCATGTGGACCAGCTTGTTTTGGACCAGCTGGTACCCAGCGATCGGTCGACTGAACTGCACCCGATCCTTGGCGTAGGACAGTGCCGTTTCGTAGCAGCTCGACGCCGCGCCGATCGCACCCCAGCAGATTCCGTAGCGCGCCTGGGAGAGGCAGGAGAGAGGCCCTCGCATTCCGCTGACGCCGGGGAGAAGCGCGTCTTCGCCAACCTCCACATCCTCGAGAATCAGCTCGCTCGTCACGCTCGCGCGAAGGGAAAACTTGTCGTCGATCTTCTGGGCTTCGAAGCCCTTGGTCTCGGTGGGAACGATGAAGCCGTGAACGCGTCCGTCGAGCTTCGCCCACACGATCGCGATGTGCGCCAGGTTACCATTCGTGATCCATCGCTTGGTTCCGTTGAGGCGAAAGCCGCCGCCCGGAAGACGCTCGGCGCGCGTGATCATCCCCGTGGGGTTGGACCCGAAATCGGGCTCGGTGAGTCCAAAGCAGCCGATGATCTCCCCCTTCGCCATTCCCGGCAGGTAGCGCTCCTTTTGCGCCTCCGACCCAAACGCGTGGATGGGGTACATGCAAAGCGCTCCCTGCACGGAACAGAAGGAGCGGATGCCGCTGTCGCCCCACTCGAGCTCTTGCATCGCGAGGCCGTACGACACGTCGCCCATCCCAGCACATCCGTAGCCCTCGAGGTTCGCCCCGAGGAGCCCGAGCTCGCCGAACTCAGGGATCAGCTCCATCGGAAAGGTTCCGGCCTGATAGTGCGAGGCGATGGTCGGAAGGATTCGCTCCTGCACGAAGCGCTTTACGTTGTCCCGAACCAGCCGTTCCTCGTCCTGAAGCTCGGCGTCCAGCGCATAATAGTCGACGGTCATAGCGATTTCTGTCGCACGACCCCGGAAGCCTCACCATGCGCTTGCGCACCGTGGGCCGATGGCTATAGTCGGCGTCCTTTGGGGCTGTAGCTCAGCTGGGAGAGCGCTTGAATCGCACTCAAGAGGTCAGGGGTTCGATCCCCCTCAGCTCCACTAGGCCATCGGAACCTCGGTTCCGGTGGCTTTTTCGCTTTCGGAGCCTCACTCGCGCCGTCGGTCCAGCGCCGATGAGATGCGAATCATCACTCTGCTCAGATCCTCATCGGTGAAGTACACCGCGAGCCGGCGGCGAATCCGCGGAAGCGCCGACTCGTAGTGCTCCGGCGATGCGGAAGCCACAGTCGCTCCAACATCCCCTAGCGCTCGACTCACCAAGCCGTCCGTGATGATCGACGAGATCGGGATCGCGTCCAGCACCGCCCGATGGATCGATGTCACGACGCCTCTCCCATCCCGGGCTCGAGGGGAACACCCCCCGCATCCGCCATCACATTGAGCAGCAGTGCGAGTCCCGCCACCGCGTTCAGCTCGAGTTCCTCTTGGGTGCTGACCCCCGCGTCCCGAAGCGCTTGTCGATGCTCGGCGCGGATCTCCTGAGGCCGCAACGCCGCGCGCACCGCGTAGCGAACGCAAGCGCGGTCCTTCCCCTCAAGCTGCTCGATGTCGTCTTGGGTCCAGCCAAGCGCGAGGCAGATGCCGCGGTGGGCGAGCATGCAGTAGTCGCAACCGCGGGCCGCACTGATCGCGAAGATCGCCGCCTCCTTCGTGCGTCGCGGAAGCACGCCACTCATCAGAATCTGCTCGACCGCAAGCCAGACGCCGGAAAGAACACTCGGCGCTTCTGCAAGGGCTTGAAAGAAGCCTGGCACCGCGGGCGTGCCAAGGGCTTGCTGGATTGCGCCGAGAGTCGCCTGAACCCCGTCTGATTTGCTCGCAGTCACTGCGGGAATCTACCAGAACGCATCGCGGCGGGGACCTCAAACACCGATTCCGCTCCAGAGCACGTTGACGAATCGCTCAACGTACTCCTCGCTCGCCGGCGCGTTCTTCTGCCCATGGATCTGAGCCGTGAACGCGTGCCCGTGAAGCGAGCCGAGAATCGTCGAAGCCACGACCTCGATATCACACGCTGCAAGACGCCTTTGCTCCTGTGCTCGCTGCAACCACGACACAAACGCGCGAAACGCCTGCTCGGGCGTCGAGTGTTCACGTTCGCACGCTCGCGCCGGGTCGATGCCTGCGGCTTGGAGGAGGCCGAGGCCTCGGTGGAGATCGCGGAAGAACAACGCGATGACGCGTGCGTGTTCCACCAGCTGCAATCGAATCGGCCGCTCGTCGGGCCCCGAGTGCAGCGCCTCGATCCACTCCGCGCGGTGCGGCGGTCCGAGGGCGGCGATCATCAGCCCCTCCTTGGACCCAAACCGGTTGAAGAGCGTGGTGTGGCTGACGCCGAGCTCCTTGGCGATCTCGGCGGCTGAAACCCCGATTCCCCTCTCCAGAAAGCACCGCCGCGAGGCGGTGACGATCTGCTCGTCGGTTGTCTCTTTTGGTCTGCCCACACCGTCCCTGCGCCAGATTATTTCTTTCCAGAAAGAAATGCACTTGACACTTCTCGGCATCGCAGTTCATTTCTTTCTGGAAAGAAATAAATAGCCGACTGGAGGCTGGTGTGAATGATGGGTCACTGTGAACGGAAGAAGAGCAGCGGTCGTAGGAGGAACCGGAGGCCTCGGGAGAGCCATCGCCCGGTGGCTGGTCGCCCAAGGTGGGACCGTCACTGTCGTCGGCCGAACCTTTCGCGACAGCGACACACCCGGACTCGACTTCATTCGCGCCGACCTCTCGACCGTCGCCGCGCAGCGAAGGGTCGCGAGCGAGCTTCCGGCGGAAGACCTCGACCTCCTTGTCTTCACCAACGGCATCCTGAGCCCGAAGCAGCGGCAGACGTCGGAGGACGGCGTCGAGATCGATCTGGCGGTCAGCTACCTAAGCCGCTTTGTCATCCTCCGAGGGGTCGCGGAGAGGCTGGGCGCGAACCTGGACGCGCGAGCGCGTGTCTTCGTCATGGGCGCACCGGGCAGCAACGTTTCCAGCAACCCGCGCGACCTGAATGCGGAGGAAAGCTACGCCCAGCTCGCGGCTCACACGCAAACCGTCGCCGCCAACGAGGCGCTCGTGCTAAACGCGCCGAGTCGCCACGCGGGCATTGGCGTGTACGGCCTCAACCCAGGGCTTGTGGCGACGGGTGACATCCGCGCTCCCTTCCTGGGCGGCACCGACTCGCTCCGCTTCAAGATCGTCGAATGGCTGGTCAGCAAGTTCAACCCGTCCGCGGATGAGTACGCTGCCCGAATTGGACCCACTCTCCTCGCACCGGAGCTCGACACCGAATCTGGTCTGATCTTCGACTCCAAGGCTCGGCGATCAAAACCCAGCAAGTACCTCACGCCCGAACGGGTCGCCGAGTTCATGCGCGCCACCGAGGAGTTGCTGGCGACTCTGCCGAGACCTCGCTGAGTGGGGGAGCGGTCTTCCCGCGCTTGAACCCGGCGCCCTTTGCAGGCACAACCGTAGTCGCTTGCGAACTGCGACCCCATGGCTCGTCGCTCTTTTGGCCTGCGGCGGTGCGACTCCCCAGCAAGGCTCGACAGCGTCGACGGAGACGGAGACGCCGGTCCCGAACCTCGATCGGTTCAGCCAGCGCGCAACCATCGAGCTCGAAGCCGGCGAGCTTCATCTCGGCAGCAACAACGGTGGCGACATCGCCTTTGTCATCGAGGCCACAAACGGGGAACTCGTGCTCTTCGCGTGTGGCCGCGTCGAAGGGGAAACTGGGCACAGCGGGTTTCATCTGGCCGATGTGGGCTACGAGCAGGACGGAAACACCGAGCGCCTGGGTGGCATCACGAGCGAGCTGCTCCTCCAGCGCCTCGCGAACGAACAGGGCCCGCGCATTCGCACCTGCGACGAAGAGATCGAAATCGACGAACGCCAAGCGGAGCTGCTTCGCGCGTTCCTGAACGGGACGGCGCCGCCGCCGGAGGAGACCTTCGAGTCCCGCTCCATCGCCCTCGACGGCCTCGATCTCGGCTTTGCGATCTCCAACCTCGAAACCGACGTCGTGCGAATGACCGTGCAGGTCCACGATGAATCGCTCCCGGTCCACGACTGCGACATCGTGGTGCTCGTCGACGGCGAACCCTTTCCGCTCGGTCTCCTCGATCTTCAAGAGCCGCGTGGCCGTCGCCAGCCCAACGTCCTCGTTTCGCGGTTCCCGCGCGAGAATGTTCAGCGCCTCGCCTCCGAAGACGAAGCCACGCTCATCGTATGCGGCGACGTTTGGCCTCTCGATCAAATGACGCTTCGCAACATTCGCTCGCTCGTCGGTTCCTCGAACTAACGCGCATCAACGGTGCAGCTTCGAGGTTTGAAAACGTTTTTATCGACGTTTGTCAGATCTCAAGAACGCGCCTCGTAGAGCACCTCGCCGGCCCCGAAGCCGCGGGAGTGATCTATGGAAACGAAACGACGAGCGTTTGGCATCCTCATCCTCGCCCTGACCAGCTGCGTTGGCCCAGCCCCCGCGAGCGAGAGCACGCAGGGTCTCACCGAAGCCGGCCCAGTCCCTCATGGGAGTCACCCCTACTCGGTCTTTCTCCGCTTCTTTCTCCCGGGAGGTAGTTCGCATCGATGTACGGGAACCCTCGTCGCGCCCGATCGCATTTTGACCGCTGCCCACTGCGCCGCCTGCGCGGCGGCGGTCCAGGTCAGCTTCTACGGAGACACCCCCTCCTGGCTTCCGGACGGTGCAGCGCCCTTGACGCCTTCGCACACGCTGCCGGGAACGGCGGTGCACTGGCATCCCGAAGCCTACACAACGATGTACTGCGACGTTTGGAACGACGGCCAAATCAGGAACGAGCTCGATGATGTCGAACGCGCCCACGACATCGCCGTCCTCGATCTCCCGGCGCCGGTTTCTCACCCGCACGTCCCGGCCCTCACCTTACCGCCTCACGGCTTCAGCCCCGTTCAGGATCTCGCCGGGCAAGCCGTCACCCTGGTGGGCCGTGGCGAGACGGTCTTCGGTCAAGGCGACGCCAGCATTATGCGCGCAGGAACCAACACCATCGCCCGCTACGGTTTCGCCCCCGAGCTGGGCTTCTTTGGCGGCCCCGTGTGCCACGACCTCGACCCGAACGACCCCTTCATCCTCCAGGTTTTCCGCGATCCGGACGCCCCCCAAACCACCGTGCTTCCGGGCGACTCGGGCGGCCCGATCATCGCCCAGGTCGGATACCAAACCCGCGTGATCGGCGTGGCCTCGGCTCTCGTCTACAACACCGAAACGGAAGAGCCTCTCGCGTCGATTCACACCTCGACCTTCGCCCGCGGCAACGCAACCTGGCTCAGCAGCCATGGAGTCGGCGTCGCCATCGCAGCCGACGCGGACGGGGACCACGTGCCCGATTCTCGCGACAACTGCCCTTTCGACTACAACCCGGATCAGCTCGACTACGACGAGGACTCCGCCGGGGACCTCTGCGACGTCTGCAGCCCGATGCTCACCTCCTCGCAGGACGTCTACAGCAACCTCGAGTTCGAGACCTTCGATGGGACGCCCGCCTCGGCGTTCGCGCACCTCTACGACCCGCTTCAGGAAAACGTAAACGCGGAAGCGGAAGCCGCAGCAGCCGGTCGAGCCCCCGACCTCCACTTCACAGGTGACGGCTACGTGACCCACCTCGAGAGCCTTCTCGGCATCCCCTGCACCACCAACGGCGTGCTCGAAGATTGGGCCGACTATCGGCGGGGCGACGTCTGCGACCCGATCCCCGCCCCCGAAGCGCACATCCGACGGGGCAACGTCCCGAATGGAGAGATCACGAACTCCCTCCTGCACCCGATCTGCCACGCCTCGAACTACGGCATCACCATCTGCCGCTACCGTCGCCCGATCGGGATCCAATTCGAGGGCATCCTTGGAGACGGCTCCGGGCCCCGAGAGGGCCAGGCAGGCGTGCGCTTTTGTGCGTGCGACATGCCGCACGCCACCCCTGCCGAGCGCGCACTCTATTGCGACGCGGGCACGGCCGCCGATTGTGCGATCGATGGCAGCCGCTACGCGCTGGGCGACCCGAGCTGGCGGGCGCTCCACGTCAACGGCGGCACCCCCAGCAGCGACGCGCCCACGGCGCTGAGCTATGGCGAAAACCAACCGACGCCGCTCGTCCCCTGGGATTTCACGGCGGATGTTCTGACGCTTTCGGGAACCCCGGTTTCGCCGCCCTTTAGCATCGATAACGACGGCAACGTCATCGGCGCCACCCAGCTCGACGGGATCCTCTGGGCCTACGCGCCGACCCTCGAAGGGAGCCCGATCGCTGCCGAGCCGCTCGATGATCTTCGCGAGCCAGAGCATCTCGCGAGCACCTATGACGAAGGCGATCTCCGCTACCAGGTCGCGCTCTCCTTCCGCCCGTTCCCGGAATACAAACCGGCGTGGCCGTGGGAGTACTGCGCGGTCTGCGGCATTCTCGAGCTGCCCTTCCTCCATCTCGTTCGGGATTGGCTTGTCGCGGTCGGCCCGCAGCAGGACGGCCTCGAAATCAGCTCCATGGTCGGCGAGAGCGCTTGGGATCTCCTCCAGATGGAAAGCGTCGCCGTACCGGCCGCAGAGAGCACCGCTCAGCTCGGCGCCGCAACGATGCGCGAACTCCGACTGGATCCGAACTCCCTGGCTCCCCTCGGTGCGCTGCACCTTCGCAACGGCCAGATTGAAGGCGAGCTTCTTGAAGGCGGTGAGCTCGAGGGCAACGCGCAAGCGCTCTCCTTTTCGGCTAGCGAGGGGGCGCTCTTTGCGCTGGTGAACAGCCGCGGCACCACCACCCTCCACAAACTCGAGACGCGCACTGGAGACTGGTCGACGCTTGGCGCCAGTCGCGGGGTCGGGGTGCCCGTCGCGATGACCTATCGCGCCCCCGAAGGCGCCCTCTACGCCCTCGCTCACACCGAAGCGTCCGGCCTGCAGCTGATGCGCATTCCCTTGGACGGTAGCTCCTGGGAGGTGGTCGCGAGGGACCTCGGAATCCGCGGTGTGACCGCGGCGGCGATCAGCAACGACGAACGCGGCGGGCTACTGGTGGCGGCGTCCCAGCGCGGCGCTACCCGGCTCGCCCATCTCACCTTCGACGAAGAAGGTCTCCACGCGACGGATCGCGCGTTCTTCGATGGGTCCCTCGGCGGACCGGACGCGCGAGAAACAACGAGCGGCAACATCCACCTCATGGTGGGAACCGGCCGGGGCTTCACCACGGAGGTCATCGAGGCCGGGGCGTTTGAAGGCGAACCTCGCGGCCTCGAGGAGACCTTTCGATGAGGTCGACAGCGCGGCTTCTCGTCGCGCTGGCGATCGCAGGATGCGCGGGGCAGCCGCAGGTCGGACCGCGGACGAAAGCTGCCCCGCGCGAATCCGCACGAGCCGCGCAGAGACCTCCCCCCGGACGCAGCCAGGACACCCGCTGGGCCGCAGCGCCAGACGATTGCGACCTCGAGGCTCCTGCCCTGAACGACATCACGCCCCTTCGCTTCGAGTCCTGTGGGAGCGCTCCATTCCCTTGCCTTCGCGCCGACGCGGATTGGGCAGCGTCCTCCGGCTGGGGCTTTGGCGGACTCCTCTCGTCGAGGGAGAGTGATGACGGCGAGGTCGAACTCTCCTTCAGCCGGGCGATCGCACCGCGGGTTTGGGAGTCGGTCGTTCAGCGCGGGGACGAGGTCATCTTCGCCCTTCGCGCCCGAGTGCCCGAGAGCCGCTGCATGATTGGGGGTCCGCATCTTTCACCAGAAGGCGCAGCCGTGGTGGTGCGACGAGCGGCGATGATGGCGGAGCCCTGGGTCTTTACCGGAGCGACACCGGAACGCGTCCTCGCGTCGCCGCGTGTTCTTCCCTTCACCGTGACCTCCGAGGACGTCGCGACCCTCGGCCCCTCGTCGGTTGCGCTGCACCGATCGAACGGCCTCGTCCTGCGCAACCTCGAAGACGAAAGGTGGATCTCACACCCGCTGAACCGCCCGGTTTGGGCCGCTGATGGAACGCTTTGGGCCGAAGGCTCGCGGACGCACTTTGGAACCCTCTACCAGGTCGACGGAGCGCACGCAGGCGCGCTTCCTCCTCCGCCGGGAGGACGCCTTCGCCTTCGCCTCACGGCTGGCGGCCCCTTCGTCGCGTGGATCGAAGCGACGCCCACCGAAGACCTTGCGCGCTTCGAAGATCGCACTCTCGTCGTTCTCCGCGCTGGGTCGTCGGACGAGGTACGCCGCATCGCGATCGGGCCAGGTACGGCCTCGCCGATGGTCGTTGGGGAGCACAACACTGTCCTCCGCCTTTCCGACCAGGAGCTCCTCGTGGTCGACCTCGAGAGTGGACGCCAGAGCACCCTTGAAGCTCCCACAGAGCTCGCGTGGGCAGGAGGCCGGAGCCCGATTGCCCTCGCAGGCGGTGTGCTCTGGGCCCGAGCGGCACACGCCGGCAGAGCCGCCAACGACGGCCGTGCGCTCTTTCGTTTCGAGCTCACGCCGTGAAGCGCCTCTTCGCAATCCTGGTCCTCTCGGCCTGCGCGGGAGAGATGGGTTCCACCGCGAGCCCGCTCCTCAACGGAGCACCGGTGGTTCACGCATCGCGGCCCTATCTGGCGTTTCTCCAGATTGAGCGCCTCGACGGTGAGGTTCTTGAATGCTCGGGAACCGTCGTCGGACCTCATCACGTCCTGACCGCCGCGCACTGCGTGCTTTGCGCGACCTCTGTGCAGGTTTCACCGATGTCGCTCGGACTCGGTCTGCCGCCAGGAGCCCCACCGCTCTCGAGCATTCCCGCCGGACCTTCCGCGATTTCTCTGCATCCGGACCCGGCGGCCATCGAGCTCAACTACTGCTCTCTTCTTGTGCAGGGCAACGCCTACGGACCGCTTCTCTACTACCCGTCGGGCAGCGACCTCGCCGTGATCGATCTCGGAACCGCGGTGAACCTCCCCCACGCCACCCCGCTGCTTACGCCCCCCCATGGTTTCGCGCCGGTCCAGGACACGCCGCAGGTTGTTCTCGCGGGGCGCGGCCAAGACGAAAACGGATCGACGGCGCTGATGCGCGAAGGAAGCGCACCACTGCTTCGCTGGTTCAATCAGACCAAGGATCGCGAGTGCAGCGCGTGGGACGATCCCAACCGGCCGTGGACCCTTCAGACGCCGCTGGACACAGGAACCGCCGCGATTCAACGAGGCGATTCTGGCGGACCCATGTTCGCCGTGGTTGGGGGTAGTGAATACGTCGTCGGCGTGCACTCGGCGATGAAGGGCGACTTCGGTCTCGCCGCAGCCACCTTCACACGCGACAACGCCGGGTTCCTCTCCGCCGCTCTCGGATCGCCCGTCGCGTTCTCGGACCTCGACGGGGACCAGGTGGTCGACCCGGTGGACAACTGCCCCCTCGACGTGAACCCCGACCAGATCGATCGTGACGACGATGGCGTCGGCGACGTTTGCGATGTTTGCGCTCCCGATCCTTGGCCGCTCACGGAGCTCGGTCCCGCCGGTTTGGGCGGAACCTTCGATCCCGCGCAGCGAAATACCAACCAGGAAGCCGAGGACACCGCACTTCTCACGGCCGCGCCCTGGTGGGAGCACAGCGGCAGGGTTCCTCACGTCTCGATGAACGACTACCTCGAGTACGTCGCGGAAACGCCGTGCCCCGACACACTCATCGCGGCACGACATACCTACCGGCGCGGCGATGCGTGCGATCCGATACCGGCCGCAGAAAGCACCCCGGTATTGGGGGCTCCGGCACCTGGTGAAATCGTCGAGCCTCTCGGTGGGCTCTGCGGAGCAAACGGCTACGGCCTCGAGTACTGCAGCTATCGCCGCCCCGTTGGCTTTGACATCACCGGCGAGGGGCCCTTTTCTCACGGCGAGATTGGCCACCGATTCTGCGCCTGCGACGCGCCCCACGGAACACCCGCCGGGCGCCGACTCTGGTGCAGCGGTGAGACCAGCTTCGACTGCGCCATCGCGGGAGATCGCTATGCGATCGGAGACCCCGCGTGGAGGCGCCTGCACGTCGCCGGTGCAATTCCTCCCGCGGACGGACTGACCTCCGTGATGCTCGACGGAAGCGCGCCAAGTACAACGAGCTGGGACTTCGTCGCGGACGCCATCGCGCTCTCCGCCACACCGATCGCGCCGCCCTTCTCGGTTCACAAACACGGCGGGGCGATCGCGGGCTCAAGCGGCCTGAACGGGATCTTGTGGACCCGCGTGGTGTCGGTCGACGACGCGCCGATCACGAGCAAACCGGCGGATGGACCAAGGCACCCAACCGACCTGGCCAACGTCTATCGCGCGCAGGACCTGCGTTATCGGGTGGACGTGAGCGTCGACCGCTTTCCCATCGAACGACCGCCTTGGCCGTGGGAGTTCTGCGCCGTCTGTGGATTGCTCGAGTTGCCCTTCATCAATCCGTGGATCCTCGAGGACCAAATTCACATCGTTGGGGTCGACCGTCACGGCGCCATCGAGCTGCGTGTCGAGGAGCGCGCCCGCAACTGGTTGGCCTCACCTGCAGTCCAGTTGATCCCCGCAGCCGAAGGGTATGCGGAGTTACTCCCGGACAGCCCGCGACAGCTCGTCCTCGAAGAGGGCGTGGTGATCGGGACCCTCGGCGTCATGGAGGGTGCGGTCGTTGCGACGCCCCGCGAAGCGATCCGCCTTCCGGACGCCATGCACGATGGAGCGCTCGCGTGGTCGACCCGGTGGAACACCCTCTTCGCACTTTCACGGGGGCGTGGAGGAACGGTGCTCTGGGAGATCCCCCTCGATGGTCGAGCGGCAACGATTCATTCGCTCGACCGGAGTTTCGGCCCGGTGCTCGCGCTCACGCACCGTCTCGCTGAAGGCGCGGTCTACGCGGTGGTTCGAGAAGAAGGACGGACCGCAAGCCTCGTTCGCGTGGACGCGGCGACCGGAGCGACAACAGTGATCCTGCGAGACGTTGCAGCCGAGCGCGCCTCGATTGCGGGGGACGCACGGGGAGGTTTGCTCCTGGCAGTCGACGCCGGAGCCGGTACGGACTTTCTTCGGCTCGCGGGGCGTCACGAGGAGTGGGAGATCGTCGCGACCGGCCACACCGAACATTCCCTGGGAACAACCCCCGTTCGCGAAACGCCGCGAGGCGCTTTGGTTTTCGCGTCGTCTGCGCAACCTGTGGTGTTGGAAGAAGTGGTCCCAGGAATAGAGCTCCGTCAAGAACGAGCCCTTCAGGAAATCGACCCGGAGAATTCGGTTTCGCGGCGCGGCCGATCCACCGAACGTTCGGAGGCGCGATTCCGAAGGCCCGAATAACGTTTCGCAAGCTCGCATCTACGCCGAATCGCACAGCATTTCTTGACGCGCTGCGTTGTTGACGGCCGCGCAGGAGGGTGCGATTCCAGGCGTTATGCAGGCTTCGACCGCTCCCTCGAATCCCCCTCAGGCACGCTCCACTCCTCCCGCGGAAGAGTACGAGTTCTTCAAGGTCATCCAAGGCTATCTCAACAACGCCGCGGACCTGATCGGACTTCCGACGCACGTGCGGGCAATGCTCGCGCAGCCGAAGAACGAATTGATCGTTCACTTTCCCGTGCGCATGGACGACGGCTCGATGCGCATGTTCAAGGGCTACCGGATCCAGCACAACAACCTGCTCGGACCCTACAAGGGCGGCCTGCGCTTTCATCAGTCCGTCTCCCTCGACGACCTCAAAGCGCTCGCCACGATGATGACCTGGAAGGGCGCGCTCATGGAGATCCCCTTCGGCGGCGCAAAGGGCGGCGTGAAGGTCGACACCCGCGGACTCTCCCCGGACGAGCTCATGCGCGTGACCCGCCGCTTTACCCACGCGCTCGGCAACAACATCGGCCCGAACTACGACATCCCAGCGCCGGACGTGGGCACGAACTCCCAGCTGATGGTCTGGATCATGGACACCTACATGAACCAGGTCGACCACAGCGCGAAGAACGCCCAGCGCGCGGTCGTCACCGGAAAAACCATCACCTGCGGCGGCAGCGCCGGCCGCACGAAAGCGACCTCCCAGGGCGTCGTCCACTGCATCACCGAATGGGCGAAGGACAATCGCTTTGAGCTCGAGGGCAAGACGGCGATCATCCAGGGCTTCGGTAACGTTGGCTCCCACGCGGCCCTGCTGCTCAGCAAACTCGGTGTGTCGACCATCGCCACCGGCGACCACACGGGCTACCGCCGAAGCGACGAGGGCTTCAACGCCCACAAACTCTCCGAGCACGTCGCGCGCCACGGCTCGATCGCTGGGTACGAGAGCGGGGAAGCGATCACCCGCGAGGAGTTCTTCGCGACCAAGGCAGACCTTTTCATTCCCGCCGCCCTCGAAAATCAGGTCGGCGTCGCGGAGGCGAGCGCTCTCGACGTCAAGCTCATCGCGGAGGGCGCCAACGGTCCGTGCAATCCTGAAGGCGAAGCCGTCCTCGCCTCGAAGGGGATCCCGGTGATCCCGGATGTCCTCGCCAACTCCGGCGGTGTGACCGTCAGCTACTACGAGTGGGTGCAGAACCTGAACTCGCAGACCTGGGATCTTGCCGAGGTGGACGGGCGCCTCGAAAAGGCGATGAAGACGGCCTATCAGCGCGTCAATTTCTTCGCCCAGGAGCACAAGGTTTCCCAGCGTTTGGCCGCCTACGCGCTTTCCCTCGAGCGTCTTGGTCGCGCCTACGCGGAACGTGGCATCTTCCCCTGATGACGACCCTTCGAGCTTGGCTCGAACGAGGCCCCTTTGGCCTCGGCATGTCCTCCGGCTTTTTTGGATTCTTCGCCCACGCGGGTTTTCTCAGCGTGCTCGAAGAAGAAGGGTTCGTTCCGAGTCGTCTCGGCGGGTCGAGCGCGGGCGCGCTGGTCACCGGCTGCTTTGCGTCCGGGCTTGAGGTCAGCGCGATCGCGGAAACCTTTCTCTCGCTTCAGCGCACCGACTTCTGGGATCCCGCGCCGGGCTTTGGGCTTCTTCGGGGCCGCCTCTTTCGACGGCAGCTCGAACAAACCCTCCCGGTGCAGCGCATCGAAGACTGCCCTCTTCCCCTCGCGGTAAGCACCTACGACGTCGTGAGTCGGCGAACTCGCGTGTACGACCGGGGAAACCTCGCCGCGGCGATTCACGCGTCCTGTGCGCTTCCCGGGTTCTTTCAGCCGGTATGGATTCACGGTCGCCCGCATCTCGACGGGGGCATCGCCGACCGGCCGGGGCTCGAAGCGCTTCCGGAGAACGAGCGTGTCCTCTACCACCATCTCGCGTCGCGCTCGCCGTGGCGACGACGGGACTCCCCCTCGCTGAAAGTCCCCCACCGAAAGGGACTCAAGAGCGTGGTGATCGAGGGGCTGCCCCGGGTGAACCCCTTCCGCCTCGAGCGCGGCATGACCGCGTTCGAAGCATCCCGGCGGGCCGCCCAGCGAGCGCTCGACCTTCCCTTCGACGGCGACGTAGTTCGCTTGGCCGCGTGACTCGTTTCGCGTTCGTGCTCCTTGTGGCGTGCGGTCATGCGTCGGCTCCGCCCACGACCCCGCCGGCGCCGCCCCCACAGGAAACACCCCCGCCGGTCGCTCCGCGCCTGGACGTTCAGTCCGAGCGCGCAACCTGGAACGACGCGCCTTTGCCGTGGCCGACAGCGACGCTCGGTGCCGCGTGGGTTCCGCGCGAAGTTGGCGACGACGTCGAGATCGAGGTGCAGATTCGCGACGGCGTGTTGGCCACCCTCGCTTCCGGTACCCGCACCGCGGGCGAGATTCGGGAAGCTTTCTTTGCACGTGGACCCATCCGAGACGTCGAGGTCGGGCCAAGGCGACTAAAGCTCGCCGGAACGGACCTCGACCTCCACGCCTTTGGGGAGCTTCCGGCGGGAGAGACCTGGATCGTGATCGGCGCGGAGCTCTTTCGGCGTCCGGGAATTCTTGTGCTCCCCCAACTCGAGGGATTCGAAGAGGTCCTCGCTGGGGTGCTCTACGCGCCGGGCCTCCCGCCGTGGTTGCAGGACGCGCTCGGTGCCTATCTTCGTTCGCGAGACGCCCTTCGCGGATCGGAAGAAGGCGCGCGCTGGGTCCTCGAAGCCTACGCAGCCCACCGGGATGCTCTCGGGACGAGTCTCTCGGAAGGTGACCAAAGCGGCGCTCAGCTCGCGCTCTTCTGCCTCGACCTCAAAGGCGCCGTGACCGGGGAATCCCTCCGCGAGCTCGAAGGACGGGGCGACTTTCGCGGCGTACTCGACCTCGACGACTGCCTCCGCGCCGTGGACGCCCGGCTCGTCGCCCGCGTCATTCCTCGCTACACCGACGTGTCGATCCGCCGCTTCTTTCACGGCGCACTGGTCGAGGGCGAACCTCCCACCGTCGTTCGATCACCGGGTCCCCTTCGCATGGGGGACGTCATCACCCACCTTCGTGGTGAGCCCTTCGCGCGCCTTCACGACCTCGGTCAGCTCATCGGCACCCTCGAACCTCGCCGTCGCCTCACCGTCGCCGTGCGGCGCGACGGCCGACGCGTTCGTCTTTGGTTGACCGTCCCGACCATGGAAGTCGAGTCCCAAGAGGTGCGCTTTTCCGTTGAACCAGACCCCGCGAGGCACCCGGCGTGGCCCTTTGCCCCACAAACGTTTGACACTGAGGGCGAAGCGCCGCCCAATTGAGCCCACATGTCCGAACCCGTCCTCGCCGGCCCGATTCCTGACGACGGAATCGTGTCCCTCCTGGCGGAAATCGAAGCGCAGCGCACCACGGGCGTGCTGCGTTTTCGGGGTCCCGCCGAAGGCGAAGTGGCGTTGGTCCTCGGGCAGATCAGCGCGGACCAGCCCGAGCGCGAGGATGGGGAAGACGCCGTTGAGCTTTTGCTCGACCTGCGCAGCGGCGAGTTCGAGGTTCACCAGCGCCTTCCGCCTTTGCCGGTTTCACGCGGCGACGCCCAACAAAAACAAGGCTCCCTGGAAGTTCACGTTCCCGCCGACCTGATGAACTACTGCGAGCGCGCCGGTCTGACCGGTTTGCTGACGCTTTCCAACGACGACGAGCGCGCCGAGATCATCTACGACCGAGGCGACCTCGGGGGGATTCGCCTCGATGGCCTCGACGATCTTCATCAGGTCTTCGGCTGGGAAGAAGGTTCCTTTCAGGTCGAGGTCTTCGCGGAGGCCGTCGACTTTGACGCGGAGCTTGAGGAGCTCGAGCTCGACGATCTCGAGGAGGTCGACGACGACGCGGGGGAGGAACCCGAGGAAGCCGCCGCGCCCGAAAAGCCTGAGTCAGAGCGCCCCAAATCAGCGCGCCCAAAGTCGGGACGACCGAGATCGGCGCCGCCGGACAGCACCGGGAAACACTTCCTGCGCGTGGTCGAGGTCACCCTCTCGGAAATCATGAAGGAGCGGGAAGAACGCCGGCCCGCCACCAAGACGAGTCCGCCGCTCCCGCCGATGGCGGAGCCCAAAAAGCACCCCACGCTGCGACCGCCGCCCATCGCCGCCGAAGAAGCGCCGAAACGGAAGGAACGAAAGGACCAGACCGTTCGCGTGATCTACCTTGGCGGCCGAGGAGCTCCGTCGCCCAAAGCGCCTAGCGGAACGCGCCATGTGCGCAAAGACATCACAGCGGAGGTCGTGCTCCCGGATGCTTCGCCGGACCGAAGCACGCCACGCGCCCCTACGCCCACTCCTGGAGCTGGAATGACCGCGCAAGCCAAAGAGCCGCCCGGCTCCCTTCGTCAGTCGATGGGCTGGATGCTCGTCACGATCGTCGTCGTGATCGCTGCCCTCGCCCTTCTCGCCGCTCTCCCGCCGATCGAATAGCCAGCGCGCTTCGAACTGATAGGCTCCGCGGGTGCCGCTTCGTGGTTTCGTTGCGATGCTCCTTGCCGGCAGCACGGTCGCGCTCGCGCAGCCGCCTGCCGAGAGCGCGTCCGATCGCCCAAGCGAATCCGCGGACCCGGAGCCGACGTCCGACGTCGAGACCTCCGACGTCGCCAGGGAAACGACCGAAACGACGGATGTCGACACCACGGAGACGCCCGACACCGTCGAGACCGCCAGCGACGAGACCACCAGCGCTGAGACGAGCGCCGACGAATTCGAAAACCAACGCTCCGACGACTACGACGACGAGGACGAAGAGGGCGCGCCCTCGGACGTTCGCGTGCGCTACTTTCTCGAGCGGGTTGAGATTCG
Source organism: Myxococcota bacterium (assembly GCA_039186435.1). Taxonomy (GTDB): domain Bacteria; phylum Myxococcota_A; class Polyangia; order Polyangiales; family Houyiibacteriaceae; genus JALVDI01. The sequence continues at coordinate 26,246 of JBCDAA010000015.1, forward strand.
CGGCAACACCCGCACGCGCGGCCGCGTCATCCGCTCCTACGTCCCGGTGCAGGTAGGGGAGGTCATCGATCCCGAAGCCGACCTCTTCGGCGAGATCGAGTGGCAGCTTCGCAGCACCGGCTGGTTCAATCGGGTCGAGCTCTCCATCGAGCCGGGCGCTCGCTACGGCTGGGTCGTTCTCGTGGTTCGCGTAGAGGAGCGAAACACGGTTCAGCTCTCCGGGCTCACCCTCGGCGTGGGCGAAGGGCTCAACCGCACGGTCGATCCGAACGCGGATTTGGTCCCCTACGTGGGAGCCACCCTCACCGACACCAACTTCGTCGGCACCGGCGCGCAGCTTTCCCTCTCGTTTCTCGGATCCGTTCGCGCGTACGGCTTTCTCCTCGACTACAACCACCCGCGCCTCTTTCCGCGCAACTGGGCGCTTCGCGTTGCCCCCTTCTTCTACAAAGCCCGCCAATTCTTCGGGAACGATCCGCTCATCGCGTTCACCTGCCCGCCCGGAATCACCGGCTGCGCGGAGGAGGTCGAGGCCAAAAACGCGGTGGTCTTTTACCAGCGCGGTGGCGTGATCCTGGGGACGGGCACATCGCTCGGATCCTCGACCCGCCTCCACGTCGACTACCACCTCGACGTCGTCGATCGACGCGCCGCCCCCGACGCGGCAAGCGAGCGACGTGGCGCCGGACCGCCGGTTCCGATCGACTTCGCGATTCAGCGGGGCGTGAGCTACGTCTCCCGCTTCAACGTCGGGCTCACCTTCGACCGCCGAAACGATCCGGTGATGACCTCGCGGGGCGTCTTCGTTCGTTTTGACACCGACCTCGCGAGCCGCGCCCTCGGAAGCGACTACGACTTTCTTCGGGCGCAGCTTCTCTTTCGCGGGTGGATTCCGCTCCCTCGCGGTCAGAGCCTCCGCCTCGGGTTGTTCGCGGGCGCCATCTTCGGCTCGCCCCCCTTCTTCCTCCTCTTTCACATCGCTGATCTCTCCGACCTGATTCCCTCGCGAGTGATGGAAATGCAGCTCGATCGCCGTGCCGGTCTGCTGAACACCTCCATCGAAATCATGCGCGCGGAAGAGATCGCGGCGCGCTTCGACATTCAGTACGAAATCCCGCTCTACCGAAGCCGCGGGCGCATCCGCGGCCTCAACGCCTACTTCAACATCGGCGTCTACACCCTCCTTGATCCCGACGACGTCACGATCGCCCTCGAAGGATTTGACGGCGCCTCCCGGGTTCCGATCGATCTGACCTTCGACGTCGGCCTTCGCTTCGACAGCCGCGTCGGCGTCTTTCAGTTCGGCTTCTCCAACATTCTGGGGCTCGTCGGGCTGTGATCCGCCGCTTCGCCCCGCTCGTCGCGATCCTCCTGATCGCCGCGACCGCGTTCGCCCAGCATCGCCTCCGCGTTCGCCGGATGGGCGTGAGCTGGAACGACGGCGTGCCGAGGGTGAGCTTCGGGGCGCGGGACCTCGTGACCGGGCGGATTCGCCGACGCATCGCCGCCGGACGCGAGCAAACGATCTCGGTCACCGTGCAGGCGTTTCGGACCGGCTCCGACCGCCCCATCGCGAGCCGCAACCGGACCTGCGGGGTCACCCTCGACGTGTGGACGCGAAAATACGTCGTCCGCATCGGCAGCCGCTCGTACCTCTACGACACGATTCCCGAGGTTCTCTCGCGCTGCCTCGGCTTTCGAAACTTCCGCATCGGCACCGCCCGCGACTACGTCCGCCATCGCGGCAGACCCATCCTCTTCGCGGCGAGCGCTGAGTTCAATCCGATCACGCAGCGGCAGTGTCGCGAGCTCCTCCGCCGTTCGGGCGGACAAAGTCAGGTCGTCGGCCCAGTCGTCATCAGCATCGTGCGGCGCGAGATCTGCGGCGCCGAACGCGTCGTCTCCTTTCGCTCCCAGACGGTCCCCGTTCCCACGGGAGGCGCGCCGTGATTCGCCTCTCCCGCTTCGAGCGAAAGATCGTCGGCGCGATCGCCCTGGTCGCCTTTGCGCCCTTGATCGGCGCCCTCCTGCTCGGCAGCGGGGTGGTTCAAGACGCGTACTACACCGGCGTCAACGAACGAATTCACGTGCAGCTCCAAAACGGCGTGAGCTGCTATCGAATGCACCTCTCCGGGCTTCGGGAGGACGCCGAACGCACCGCCGACGCGATCGCCCACCACCACACGCTGGTTCAGGGGGTTGTCGACGAGAACGCTGATTTGGCGGGTCTTCTGGACGAAGCGCTCACCCGCTACCCGCACGTCATTGCGGTCCGGGTGTATCGGGACGACGAGCTTCTCAACGAAGCAAGTCGCGACCCAGGACCGGCAGCCCACGATCCGCCGGTCGCTCTCTCGCGCGACATCGACGACGTGCACCGCGCCGAAGTGGTGATCACCGCGCCGCAAGTCGTCTTCGATCATCTCCAGGCGGCCGGCGACGAAGCCGACCTCTACGAGCGACTCCTCGAGCAATCCGCGTTCGTCGCCGCCACCTACCTCTGGGTCTACATCGCGTTTCTCGCGCTCATCGCGATCGTCGCGGTCATTCTCGGCGTGGTGCTCTCGCGACGCGTCACCGGCCGCGTCACGGCCCTCGCGCGCGCCACCCGCCGAGTCGGTGCCGGCGACCTCAACGTCACGGTTCCCACCGGTTTACGCGACGAGGTGCACGAGCTCTCCGAAGCCTTCAACGCAATGGTGAAGGATCTTCGGGAGTCCCGTGTGCGCATCGAATACCTCCAGCGAATCGGCGCCTGGCAGGACTTCGCTCGCCGCCTCGCCCACGAGATCAAAAACCCGCTCACGCCCATCCAGCTCGCTGCACAGGAGATGCACCGAAGCTACGATGGCTCCGACCCGAAGTACCTCGAGAAGCTTGAGGACGCGCGCGCGATCATCGAGGAAGAGATCGCGACCCTTCGGCGTCTCGTCGGCGAGTTCAGCTCCTTTGCGCGCCTTCCGGCGGCAGATCTCTCAGAAGCGGATCTCCGCGATTTTCTTGGCGATTTGGAGCGCGCGCTCCCCGCGATCCGCGACGATGTCTTTCCCGACGACGACGCGGTGCCCACGATGGAGGTCGACGTGGAGGACGTCGACATGACGGTTCGAATCGACGCCATGATGCTCAAACGCTGCCTCGACAACCTCGTGCGCAATGCCCTCCAGGCCCTCCGCGGGCGCGAGAACGGGAAAGTCCGCGTCGTCGCGCGCCGCATTGCAGATCATCTGATCGTAACCGTTGAGGACAACGGTCCTGGCGTGCCCACCACCCAGCACGACCGCGTCTTCGATCCCTACTTCACCACCAAGAGCGACGGCACCGGCCTTGGGCTCGCCATCGTGAAAAAGGTCGTCCTCGAGCACGGCGGCGAGATCAGCTACGACCAGTCGGCGCTCGGTGGCGCGAGCTTTACGATTCAACTTCCGGAGCGGTCGTGAAGAAAGATCTCAGTCGACTCGCACCGTGGCTCGCAGGGGTGTTGACCCTCGCGATTCTCGCGGTGGTGGGCGTTCTTCCGAAATGCGGCATCGCCCGACCGGCGCCTCCGTTCGAAGGCGAGGTCGTGGCTGGCGAAGGCATTGGCGACCGGGTGAGCCTTTCGCGTCTCGAAGGACGGGTCGTCGTTCTCGACTTTTGGGCGAGCTGGTGCCCGCCCTGCCGCGAGTCGATCCCGCTCCTGAACCGGGTCGCGTCCCGCTACCCAGAGGGGGTGCAGTTCTACGGAATCAACGTCGAGGCGATCTCCCCCGAGCAGGTTCAAACGCACCACACGACGTTCGCCGCTGCCTTTCCGAGCCTTCACGATCCCGACCAGAGCCTGCAGCGAGCATACGGTGTCAACCTACTTCCGACTCTAGTCATCATTGATGCGAGTGGTCATATCCGTCACACTGAAACCGGCGTTCCAGACGAAGAAGGCATTCACGAGGTCATCGATGCACTGCTCGCGGAAAGCTCCAGCACTGGACGCATGAGCAACGTTGATCCCGAATCGTGAGCGCTGCTACGATTCGCCGCCCGAGAGGGCCTCAAGGCCCCGACATCACAGGAGGATCCGGCTTGGTTCAACAGCTTCAGGGCGCGAGTCTCGAATCTCGTGTCGCCCGACTCCAGGAGCTCACGAAGGTCGCAGACCCAATCGCTGTCCAGACCTTTGAGCACACGCTGCACATGTCGTGGATCTATCACGACAGCGCTCTGGAGGGTGTGGTCTACACGGAAGACGAGCTGAAGTCCGCGATCTTGGAGCAGGCGCCGACGGACTCCGCGCTCCTCCCGGTCTACGACGAGATCCGCAATCACAAGGCGGCCATCGACATGATTCGGGAGATGGCGACCAAGAAGCGCTTCTCGCTGACCTTGGACGTCATCAAGAAGATCTACGCCCAGCTCGCGCCCGAGGAGCTCGAGGGTCGCGCGCAGCCGACCTACCGGAAGGACATGCCGCTCCATCGGCTCTACTTCCACGAGATCAGCGCGCCGGAGAAGATCTCCTACAAGATGCGGCAGCTCGTGCAGTGGGCGAGCGCGCCGGAAACCAAGCGCTCCACCCACGCGGTGCGGCTCGCGTGCAAGACGCACTACACCTTGCTCCAGATCTATCCCTTCCCGCGGCAGAGCGGAAAGGTCGCGCGCCTCGTGATGAACCTGCTCCTTCTTCGGCAGGGCTATCCGCCGGTGATCATTCCCGCGACGCAGCGTCAGCGTTACTACGAGACCCTCAAGCAGTCGGACGACGCGGTCAGTGGCCTCGTGACAACCGCGCTTGGGGCCTCGGTGGAAAGCGCGATCAACTTCTTCGAGATGAAGGCCGCAGAAGACGAGAGCTGAGCTTGCGGTGTTGCTCGTCGCCTGCGCTGCGCCGGCGACGACCTGGGACGAGCGAATCGAGCCCGACGCGCGCTTTCGTGACCAAGCGTACGAAGCGGTGGTCCGGGTGGGCCGCCACTGCAGCGGCACGCTGATCGCGCCAAGGCAAGTCCTCACCGCGGCGCATTGTCTCCCCACTCGAGGGCGGGGGCCAGGAGCCTACGGCGCGGAGCTCCCTCGCATCCGGGTGGGCGACGAGCGCTATCGGAGTGTGACCTGCGACGTTCACCCTGGCGCCTACGGCGTGAGGCGCTGCCAGGACCGGCCCGAGGCGAGCGTCGAGAGCCGACACGATCTCGCACTCCTCGGCCTTGCGCGTGACGTTCCAATTCCGCCGATTCCGATGCGGCTGCGCACCTCCCCGCTCCCCGCGCACCTTTGGCTGGTCGGCTGGCATCGCCGACCTCCAACCCATGGGGTCCTTCGCCGTTATGCGGGGCGGAGCCGGGTTGTGTCCGCCTCGTCGACACTCGTGATGCGCTCCGAAGCCGCGACCGAATCGGGCGCCTTTGCAACACGAAATGGCAACTCGGGAGGTCCGGCGCTCCTTCACGAGGTCGACGGACTTCGTGTCGTGGGCGTCCTCTCCCGTCATACCGCGAGCTTGCCCCGCCGTTCGATCTACGCGCTTCTGAGCGACAACGAAGCGTGGGTTCGGTCAGCGACTGATTCGTCGCGGCGATCAACGCCGGCGCCGAGCGTACCTTAGGCCATGGCGCTTCCCGCGTTTGAATCTCACGAAGCCGCTCGCCTTCTTGAGCTTGCGACAACGCTCAACGAAGAGCGCGACATCAAAGCCCACAAGAAGCTCTTTCGCGCCTTCACCCAGGATTGGGCCCTTCTCTGGCATCTCCTTCGGCATGACGCCCTCGACGTTGGCAATCTCGGCGTGCTCGATCTCATGAGCCGTGCGCTTCGCGATCGGAACGCCGAAACGCCCGAAACGGAGCTTCTTTTGAAGGTGCTTCGCGACCAGCCTGCGGGTCTTTGCCCAACGGAGGCGGAGCCGCTGAAGAAGCTTCTGCTGCCCAACTGGCCGAGCGCGCTGCATTGCATCGCTTCCTTTGCCGCCCGTGATGCGGACCAACTTCGGACCGCCCTCTCCTCGTTTCGGCCGCACGTCCAGCTCGGCGCGCAGTTCGCGCTCGGGCTCAGCGGCGAGCCCATCGACCGCGAGGTCAAACGAACGCTCTATGAACACGTCGCCCGGGCGATCGGTCGCAAAGGCGGCAACCGGATGGCGGTCCTTCACAACGACAACGATCTGCAGGACTACATCGTTCACGAAGAGGAAAAGGTCGATCCGCTCGTGCGAGCGCTCGGCGACGCGTCGCTCTGGTACGAAGTCGGCGCGCCGGTCGTCCTCGCGCGTGCACGAGGAACCCTCGCCTCCGCTCAGAAGTACCTCGTCGCAGCAACGCTTCCGACCTTTCTCGACTTCTGTCTGAGCCGAACCTGGACGATGGGCGACGGGGCCAACTTCCTCCGAATCGTGAGGCAGCGAAACGATGACCCAGACGAAGTGGCTTCGCTCGCTCCGGGCGTCGAAACCAGCGAGCACCGCGACGTCATCGCTCTCGGGTTCTGCGCGCAGCTTCAGGAGCGAACCCCGCACGCCATTCAAGCGCTGCTTCCGATCCCGAAGCTGCGGAAGCTCTACGTCAACTTCAAGGACGCCCTCGACCTCGCGATTCCGCATTTCGATCCCGAGACGCTTCGCCGGGCTTTGATCCGCAGCCCGGAAGAAAACGACTTTCTCCTGCGCTACCACTTCGACGCGGCGATTCTTCGAAGCCTCCTGCAGAAAGGGCACCGAGGGCGCCTCACGTGGATCGGCAGTTCCGCGGTCCCCACCATCGTCGAGAGCCTCAAGGAGGACGACCGAGACGGGGACGAACGCTATGCGCTGGTCGACGCTCTTCTTCGCCTCCTCGGGCAAGAGAAAGGCCCCCTCAGCGACATCGAGGAACACGCGTGGACGGAGATCCGCGACGAAGTTCTCCACGACGCGCGGCCCTACAGCGGCGGGTCCTGCGACTGGTGGTCGCAACACTTGGCGCAGTTTCTCGCGCGCTTCGACCCTTCGGAGAGCGCCCAAACCCTCAAGGAGATGCGGTCGATCGGGGCGGTTCGGCCCTCCGCCTACGCACGCTTCATCCACCTGATGGATGAGTCGGTGCACCTCGAAGAACTCCTCCGCGTACTCGCGTTCATCAAGGAAAACGAGAGTCGTCGCCGAAAGTCGAAGGATCCGACCCTTCGCGACGAGTGTGAACATCACGTCTGGGAAGCCGAGGCAGGCATCAGCACGACGTTCAAAAACCTCAAGGACCCGACCGAGCTCGCCGTGCAGGCTGCGATTCAGGCGCAGGTTTCCCCGAAGCGCCAGGACTTCCTTCGGCGCACCCTTGGGCATCCAAAGTTCGCGGCACGATTTCGCGCCGCGATGGCCGAGGCGTAGTCAGTCGCCGCCTGGCAAGACGTCGAAGAGTTCACGGCCGTAGCGTGTGCCTTCGACGGCGAGACGTCCCGCTCCCGCGAAGTCGACCACCAGCAGGATCTTTCCGCCCGCGGCCCCGAGCATCACGAACTCGCCCGAATCGCTCGCTGGCGGGAGGTCGCTGCCCTCGTGGGTGATGGTCGCGGATCCTTTGCTCCGAAGGGTCAGACGAATCCCCCCCACCGGAAGCTCCGCCGGAACCGCGCCTTCCGGCACCGCGTCGGTTTCGTTGACGAGGGCCAGGTCGTTTCCCTCTTCATCGAGCTGGAGCACCCAGTTCGCGCGGGTGTTGCCCGGCGCCCGAAAGAGCCTCGCGACGAAGCCTTCCTCATCGAGGGTAAAGCAGCCCGCAAGCCAGAGCTCGGTGTCGCCGTGGAGAAGCACGTCGCCAACATGAAGACCGAGGGGCGCCGGGTCAGGCGGCGGTTTGGTCGTCGGAGCGGCGGTTTCCGGGCGCTTTGGTTTCAGCGCGCGGTACGCGAACGACGCCGCGGCCACCAAACCTGCACCGATCGCAAGCTCCGCGATCATCGGAGCGCCTCGTGAAAACGTCGGGCGGGCTCCGCGGGATCGCTCGCGCGGCACACCGCCGAAATCGCTGCGGCCAAGGGCGCGCCGGCCGAGGAAAGGTCCGCCGCGTGGTCTGGGCTTAACCCGCCGATGGCGACCACCGGAACCTCGACGCGCGCGCAGACGTCGCGAAGACCTTCGAGCCCCACCACCGGATCGGGATTCTCCTTCGAGGTCGTCGGAAAGATGGGGCCCAGGCCAATGAGGTCGGCGCCTTCGCGAATGGCGCTCTCGGCCTGCACCAGGCTGTGGGTCGACACGCCAATGGGTCCCGCGAAATGGGGACGCGCGTCGGCAAGCGTGAGGTCGTCCTGGCCGAGGTGAAGTCCGTCAGCACCGGCGATCAGCGCGAGGTCGAGGCGATCGTTCATCACAAAGGGAACGCCCGCCTCCCGGCATCGTGACGCGAGCTCCCTGCCGATCGCGACCGTTTGGCGGTCGTCGCCGCGCTTGTCCCGGAGCTGAAGAACCGCGCAGCCCCCTCGCAAGATGGCTTCGGCCGTGACGACCGGCTCACACACCGCGGGGTCGACGATCGCGTAGAACCCTCTCCAAGAAACCTTCACGCCCCGACCGTAACGCCGTCGCCCTTGTTGTCGACACGATCCAAGGGCGATCGGCGCGAAAAAAGCGACGTTTCGAGAGCGATCAAGGCTACAACCGCGCGGTGCGGCGGGAGGCGAAACGACGGGTCGTCCTCGGGGTGGCGTGGGTGGTCCTCTTTGGCTTCGCCTACGCCCGCTTTCGCACCTTTCACAACCAAACCTTCGATCTGGCGTTCTACAGCCGGATGGCGTGGGGCCTCTCCGCGGGGGACGTCTGGGATCCCTTCCTCAACGCGCATGTGCTCGGGCTTCACGTCTCCCCGGTGTTGGTCCCCCTCGGATGGCTTGGGCACCTGCTAGGCACCCCGATGGTGTTGCTCGCTGCCCAGGCAGCGGCCGCCGTAGGCGCGGCTTCGCTTCTCGGACGCTTCGGGGAACGCCGGCTCGGCCAATCAGGTTGGATGCTCGGCGTCACCGCGCTGCTGGCGCATCCGAACCTCGGCCACGTGGTGACCTACGAGGCTCATCCAGGAACGCTCGCGCTCCTGCCCCTCGCGGGAGCCATCGAACGCCTCGACGCGAAGGACCGCCGCGGCTTTCTCATCGCCTGCGTTGGGATCCTCGCGTGCCGGGAAGACCTCGCGCTCTCCGTGGTCCTGCTCGCGGCCCTCGCCTTTCGCTGGCGTGGCCTAAGTATCGCCGTTGGAACGTTTTCGCTGGTCTACCTCGCCGTTTTTATCGCTTTTCTTCACCCCCGTTTCGCCCCTGATACGGGCTCTTTTGAACTCCATTTTGGCCACTGGGGCGACTCCATGGGGGCTGCCGTCACCCGATGGTTCACCGATCCGGCCGCAGTCTTCGCGCATCTGCGCGACCCGGATCACGCGAGCTATCTCCCGCGGATTCTCGCGCCGCTCGCGCTGCTGCCGCTTTTGCGACTTCGGTGGCTTCTTCCAGCCGCGCCGATCCTCGCCATCAATCTTCTCTCGCAGTTTCCGACGACGACCCAGCTCGACTCGCACTACCTGACGCCTGCCCTTCCCTTTCTCGTTGCCGCGGCTCTCGCAGGGGCAACGCGCATTCCAAGGAAGATGGTCGCTCCGCTTCTCGCACTTTCCCTCGGCCTCGGGCTGGGCATCGCCGGCGTTGACCCAGCGGCTTCCGTATTCCGCTTCGACGCGCGATCCGAAGCGGCCGAAGCGATCGTCGGTGCCATCGGCGCAGGTTCGGTTCAGGCCCCAGACCCCCTCTTGGCCCATCTCTCCGAGCGGGATGCGGTTCACCGCGCACCCCCGCCCGACCGCAACGCGGACTGGGTCGTCCTCGACACCTCGCATCGCGACCGATACGCCGAGCGCGAGGTGCTCCTTCGAACCAGCGAGGAGCCCAACCTCCGCACCTGGCTCGCGCGCCCGGACTACGGCGTCGTGCTTGCCGCATCGCCCTGGATACTTCTTCATCGCGAAGCGGAGTCGCGGGACCACCTCCAAACAGCGCCGCGCCTAGATGCGAGCTGGCGGCTCTGTGACTGCCTCTCCGTTCAGCGGGCGTATCGCGAACGCGACGGCATCACCCTCGAGCTCGTTGCCCACGCACCCTGTCCTGCAGACCTCGCGCTGCGGATTGGAGCGCGCAGGCGTCCTCGAAGAGTCGACCTGCTCTTCGACGGGGTGGTCTCCCCCGCGCACCTTCGCGAAGGGGATGTCGTTCGCTCGCACCACGCCATTCGTGTCGAAGGGGATACGATCCGAGTGGGGGCGCTTCGTTCCTCCGGTGCACGACCTGCACCTGAGGATCCCGTATCTCAGTCGATTCCGCTGCTGCCATCCGCCGAGAGCAGCGCGCGGTAGAGCTCGGGTCGCCGATCCCGAAAGAATCCCCAGCCCGCCCGTTCGCGCCGAAGCGCATCACGATCGAAACGCGCGAGGGCGAAGCCCTCCTCATCCCGGTTGAGCTCGGCGACTTTGTCGCCGCGCGGATCCGCCACAAAGGACGACCCATAAAAGCGGATCGCGTCTTCGACCCCCGTTCGGTTGGCGGCTGCAACGGGCATCGAATTCGCGACGGCATGGCCGATCATCACCCGCTGCCACGGATCGCGAGTGTCCATCTCAGGCGCCTCGGGCTCGGACCCAATCGCGGTTGGGTAGAGCAGAAGCTCCGCGCCCTGAAGCGCCATCGCTCGCGCCGCTTCAGGAAACCACTGGTCCCAGCAGATGCCAACGCCGATACATCCGTAGCGGGTGTTCCACGCGCGAAACCCTGTGTCGCCGGGTCGAAAGTAGAACTTCTCCTCGTACCCGGGCCCGTCGGGAATGTGGCTCTTGCGATACACCCCGAGGATCGCGCCATCCGCGTCGATCATCGCCAGGCTGTTGTAGTAGGCCTGCCCCGCGCGCTCGAAAAAGGAGATCGGAAGAACGACCTCGAGCTCCGCGGCGAGGGCCGACATGCGCTGCAGGGTTGGGTGACCCTCCCGCTCGCGGGCGCCGTCGAAGGGAGCTTCGTGCTCGCGTTGAGGAAAGTAGCGATCCTCGAAAAGCTCGGGCGGCAGGATCACGTTCGCGCCCTCCGCAGCGGCTTCGCGGATCAACGCCTCGACTCGGTCGACATTCGTGCTGGGATCATCGAGGCAACACTGCAGAACCGCGATCGAGAGTTCACTCATGGCTGCTGTTGGGTGATGCAGTGAAGGGCGCCACCACCCTCCAGAATGAAGCGTGCGGGGATCGTCCGCACGTGCCGTTTGGGAAACGTATCGCGAAGGATGCGGGCAGCCTCTTCGTCGGCGGCCACGCCGTAGGCCGGCACCAGCACCTGATCGTTGGCGAGGTAGTAGTTGCAGTAACTCGCCGGAAGAAGCGCCCCATCGCTCCCGCGAACGACGCCGGGGGAGGGCAGCACCTGCACCTCGAATCCCGCGTCTCGAAGCTGCGTCTCGATCTCGCCAAGGGCATCTCGGTTCGGATCGGAAGCGTCGCCTCGCATGCAGAGGGTGCGCCCCGGCGCCACGAAGCGCGCGAGGGTGTCGATGTGTCCGTCTGTGTGGTCGTTTTCGAGCGTTCCTTCGAGCCACACGACGCGCGTCGCTCCAAAGGCCTGCTTCAATAGCGGATCGAGCGCGAGCCCAGGGTTGCGTTCCCGGAGGCATTGGGTCGTGAGCAGGGTTCCTTCGCCGTCCCATTCCACCGCGCCCCCTTCCACGATGAACTCGTGTTCGACGGGGTCGCACTCCGCGAGGCCGGCGATCCGACGCGCGAGATCCTCGTCGCCCTCCATCCGGTATTTGCCGCCCCACCCGTCAAAACGAAACACCAGCGCCTCGCCCGCGGTGGTGAAGATGGGGGCGGTGTCGCGGGTCCAGCTGTCTCCGTAGGCCACGCGAAGAACGTCCACGTTCGCAGGAGCCGGCGGCGCGTCAACGCTCGGATGAACGAGAAGGCGCACCCGCTCCGTCTCCGCAATCGCCTCCACGAACGTGAGGAATTCCTCCTGCGCGGCGGTCAGATTCGCCCACTCGTCCTCGCGAAAGGGCCACGCCATCCAGCACGCCTGGTGAGGCGCAGACTCCGCGGGAACCCGCACTAGCGTGTCGATTCGGCGCGCACTCTACTCCGTGCGCCGTACGACGTGGTAGCCGAGCGGCGTTTCGATCGGCCCGCGAACGTCGCCGACCTCCATCTCGAAGAGGGCGCCGTCGAGGGGCGCTGGAAGCAGGCCCCGCTCCAGGGTTCCCATTTCGCCGCCGTGATCCTTGTTGGCTTCGTCGTCGCTCATCTCGCTCGCCACGTCGGAAAAGTCCGCGCCGCCATTCACCCGCTCGAGGATCTCCTGGGCGCGTGCCTCCGCGTCTTCCTTGCTGCGCGTCACGCTGGAGGGCGTGCGGTCGCCGCCGCGATACCGAACCAGGATGTGGGCGATGCCGCGACGCTCCGGCGCCACTCGCTCCGTCGTTTCCTCGTCGAGGGCGTGCTCCTCCGCGTTGATGTCGAGATCGAGGCTCTCCTCGTCCGCTTCGGCTTCCTCGTCCAGCTCATCCTCCGACTCTTCGCCTTCGGACTCTTCGCCTTCGGACTCTTCGCCCTCGCTCGAGGTTTCCTCCGTGGACTCCTCGGCTTCGGAAGCCTCCTCCTCACCGCCACAGGCCACGAGAATCAACGCCAATGCCAACACGCGCATCCGGGGATTGTCGTGGCCTCGTCGCTCAGGTCAAGCACGCAAACGCCGGCGCACACGCCACGCGAGAAACGCCATGCAGAAGACGGCGAAGGTACATCCAAGCGGCACGATCCACTCCCGCCAGATCCCCAGCCGAATCGTTGGGGCCCGCGGGGTGAGGGTCACCACCTCCGGGATGTCGAGGGGAAGGTCCAGGGGCGCGCTTCGGCGGATCGCCACCCCTTCTCTTGGCGGGGCACGGACCCCGAGAACGTTCATCACCTCACGCTCGACGCCCCGCACGTAGACCATCTCGCGACCGCTGCGGGTTCGCCGCACCCGCCCGGTCTCTTCACCCCGCTCGCGGGTCGCGCCGAGGCCGAGGCGCTGCTCCCAGCGTCCGCCACTCGGGGCGTTGATCACGCCGCCGAGCTCCGCCACGTATATCGTGCTCGAGCCCCCTCCATCGAGGTTGATGGCGCGCTCGGCGCCGAGCTCCTGGAGCATTCGGGCAACCTCGTAGAGCGTCATTCCGACCGAGTGCTCCTGGCGCCCATCGGTCACGAGAAGCCAGACGCGGCGACCGCGATTGGCGATCCCTACTGCCGTTCGGGGCTGCCGGCGATTGGCCGACTCGGCGACGTCGATCCGCTCCGTTGTGACCTCCCCCTCGTCGATCAGCATCGGACGCGCGGACACCGCGTGCTGCAGGTTCGTCGCGTCGCTGATCGCGTCTGGCTCGCGAATGATCGCGCGACCGCGCGTGGTGATCCCGAAGTAGCCGTAGAACCCATCGTCCTTCGAGGTCTCCCAAAGCTCCCCGTCCGCGACCTGCATTCCGCCGGGCTGGGCCATCGAATGCCAAAAGCCGCCGTTGATCGCCGCTGCAAACTCGTGGCGCTGACCGACTTCAGCGACCGTGCTCCAGCGATCGTCGGGAGAGCTCGCCACGATCTCAATGCCCTCCGCTCGGAGGTCGAGTTCCAGCACGTGCACCGTGACCGGCGCGGTCGTTACCCGCTTCAGGTACCGAACGCCGGGGTTGGGTTCCGACCAAAGGTCGTAGCTGTCGACCGGCGGGCGCTCTCGTTCCTGCGCCGAGGCCACGCTGAGGTTGAGCACCCAGAAAATGAGCATCCATCGCACGCCCGACGACAGCGCAACCTTCGTACCGACCCAAAACGCGCGCGGATCGCAGGGGTTCCACCACGAGCACGCGGCTCCTCATCCGCAGGGCTGCGTTTGCAGAGACACGATCGCCGCTTTCTCGCGATCTTCGCCGGCAACCCGCGACAATAGCGAGATGGGCGTTCCCCGACAGATCTGGCGAACCTGGTGGGTTCCGTGGATCGCCCTCGTCATCGGCTGCGAGGAGCCCCCAACTGCCCCTCCGGACACCGGTGCCCCGCCGATCGAAGTCCCGGCAGAGGTCGTCGAAGCGGCTCCGGAAGAGCTTCGCTCGCTCTTCCTCGGAGAAGACGACAGCCGCATGCGCGAGTCTCTCGCGACGGAGGATCTGCTCGACATCGAGCGAGGCCGCGGCGGTCGAAGCCTCGCCTTCAAAATCACCTTGGCCAACGGAACGCGCGGCTATTTCAAACCCGAACAGACCTTTTCGGCCGCGCGCTGGTATTCGGAGGTCGCCGCCTACTACCTCGACCGCGAACTTGGCCTCGGACGCGCTCCCCCTACGGTTGGGCGCCGCCTCTTCTGGCCACCGCTCCGACGGGCCGCCCGTGACGACGCCCGCGTCGACGAAGTCATCGTCAGCGACCGCGCTGTCCGCGGCGCGTTCATCGGCTGGATCGACGGCGGCCTGCCCACCCTCAACCTGCCCCAGCACTGGGAGCGCGAGGTGCGCCTCAACGGCCGCATGGCGATTTCGCCCTACCAGCGCCCCGCAGACTATCGCGGCCTTCTCAACGAAACCCTCGACGCGTCGGAAACCGAACTCGGCCAACTCCCGCCCATCGAGGACGCACTTCCCGCCGAGCGCATCGCGGAGCTCTCCGATCTGATCGTTTTCGACTACCTCATCAGCAACGTGGACCGCTGGGGCGGCGGCTTTACCAACGTGCGAACCCGCGGACGAAACGGCCCGCTGATCTTTCTCGACAACGGCGCCGGCTTTTGGATCGGCCATCGCCTCGGCCTCATGGACGCCCGCCTCGAGTCCCTTCAGCGATTTCGGCGCAGCACCGTGGACGCTCTTGAGCGTTTCGACGCCCAACGTTTTCGCCAGCGCCTCTCCGAGGATCCGCTCGATCCGATCCTTACGGAACGTCAGCTCGACGGTCTCGAGATCCGCCGTCAGGCGGTCCTAACTCACGTCCGCGCCATGCGAGCTCGCTACGGCGACCGGATTTGGGCAGTGCAAGAATCCGTTCAAGAATGAAATGCGCCTTTCGGCTTCGAAAGCCGTTCACTTATCGCCGCCGCTAAATTACTCAGCTTTTTGGATGGCACGGTTCCCGCTAAGGAGTAGAGACGAAGTGGCGTCAGTCGCGCGTGAACTTCCCCCCCCAACGCGCGACAGGCCCATTTCCTAACTCTGCGGCCGCGAACCCCCCGTCGCGGCCGCACCTAATTGAGGCCATTGAACCGCCTCGGGGGTCCGACCATGCTCCCGGCGTGGTTTACGGGATTGCTCTCAGCATCCTCGCAGCGGGCTTTGCGTTTCTCGCGTTTGAAGCACCGCTCGCGCTGGCGCCCTTTCTCGCGTGGTGTGCCCTGGCCGCTGGCGTCGTCGCGTTGGGCTACCTCGGCCTGGGTCCTGGCGTCTTCGGAAAATCGCCGGCCGGCACGCGCGCACCCTGGGCGTCCGTTCTTCTCGCGCCCTATTTCGGAGGCGTCGCCATCGCACGCTGGCTCCAGCGAACCATCACGGGTGAAGACGCCTACAACCTCGTCGCGCCCGGGCTCTACGTCGGTCGCCTCGTCGACACGAAAGGTCTTCCGGACGACGTCGCACTCGTCGTCGACCTCACCGCGGAGCTCACAGAGCCGGTCCAGACCCGTACAAGACTCGAGTACCGCTGCCTGCCCACCCTGGACGGAACCGCCCCCCCAGCCGACGCCCTCCGGGCCTTCGCCCTCCCTCTCGAAGACGAACCTCGACCCATCTACATCCATTGCGCCGCCGGTCATGGACGCGCGGCCATGTTGGCGTCGATCGTCCTCGTTCGGCGCGGCCATGCAGACGACACTCGAGGCGCGGAGCAACACATGCGCAAAGTACGTCCCAAAGTTCGAATGACCGGCCAGCAGCACCGGCACGCCACCCAGGCGCTTGAGGTGGAATCGTGAACGACAAGAAGAACCGGAAGTCCCCGCTGGACACATTCCTTCAGCTCTTCGCCGACGTACGGCCCGGCGAGGGATTCGGCGTCGTGGTGATGACGCTGACCATCCTCATGCTGATGTTCAGCTACTACATCATCAAAACCGTGCGCGAGCCCTTGATCCTCGACGTGGAGGGCGGCGCAGAACTCAAAAGCTACTCCTCGGGACTCCAAGCGATCGCACTGGTGTTCGCGCTGCCGGTCTACAACTGGCTCGCGGCGACGGTGAACACCAAACGGCTGCTCTTCTACGTCGTGGGCTTCTTCCTGCTGTGCATTCAGGGCTTCTTCTTTGCCCTGCAAGCGAGCCTGCCGGTCGGCGTGATCTTCTTCGTCTGGGTCGGCATCTTCAGCCTGTCGACGATCGGACTCTTCTGGAGCTTCGCCAACGAGGTCTACACCCGGGAGGCTGGCGAACGTCTCTTCCCGGTCATCGGCATCGGCATGACTGGCGGCGCGTTCGCGGGTTCGTTTCTCGCGAAGGAACTCTTCGGCGACGACGTCAGCCCCGCGGTGGTTCTTCAGGTCGCCGCGGGGCTCCTCGTTGCTCACGGAGCGCTCTACGCCTTCAGCCTCAGCCGCAAAGAAGTCCGCGACGCGCTCTCGCCGGGATCCGACGAACACGCCGAGGAAGCCGCCGACGATGCCGCGGCAGCCGAAAAGCCCAAAGGGTTTCGGGCAGCGGTGGAAGGCTTCGCGCTGGTCTTCGACCGTCCCTACCTCCGCCTCATCGCGCTGCTGATCCTGTTGCTCAACCTGGTGAACACGACCGGCGAGTACATTCTGTCGAGCTATGTCGTCGACCTCGCCAACGAAGCGGTCGCCAATGGCGAAGCGAATAGTGTTGGCGCCTTTCTCGGCGAGTTCTATGGCGACTTCTTCTTCTGGGTGAATGTGGCGGGCGTCACCCTCCAGGCCTTCGTCGCCTCACGAATCGTGAAATACCTCGGCATCGGCGGCGTGATCTTCGCGCTCCCAATGGTGTCCGGGGCCGCGTACGCCATGGCGTCCTTCGGCGTTGCGTTCTCCGTGTTCCGGTGGGCCAAGACCTCCGAAAACGCCACGGACTACTCGGTCATGAACACCGCCCGAGCGATGCTCTGGCTACCGACGAGTCGCGAGGAAAAGTACGTCGCCAAGCAGACCGTCGACACCTTCGTGGTCCGCCTCGGCGATCTCCTCTCCGCGGGCCTCGTGTTCGCGGGCACCACCTGGTTCGGGCTAAGTCCCCAGGGCTTCGCGCTCACCAACGTCGCGCTCGTCGTCGTGTGGATCGGCCTCGGATGGCTTCTCTACCGAAGCTACCAGCGCTTGGCCGAAGGCAAACGCGACCCCGCGAGCCCCGCCACCTTCTGACCGCCGCGACCTTCTGACGGAGGCTCAGCGGATCATGATGGACGCGTTCCAAAGCGCCCGCGCCGCTCGACCGCTGGTGCGAGGTCGCGCGTTTGCCGGAAGAAGCCCGCTGAACGTGCGGTAGACCACGCAGCCGACGCCGCCGCCGCCGCCGCCGCCGTTCGCCGCGTTATTGCCGTTGGTCGCCCCGTCGTCACCGTTCGGGTCGGTCCCGCCGCCGGAAGGTCCACCCTCCGCGCCAAAGCTGAAGCCGCCGGACGCGCCACCCTCTGCGCGGCCGAGCGTCAGGCCGTCGGCGCCTTGCCCACCCGAGTTGAAGCGGCTCGCGGACCCACCGCCACCGCCGCCGGAAGTCGTCACGCCACCGCTCGTTTCCACCGAGATCTCGACGGCCTCGAGAAGGACGCCGCCGCCGCTTCCGCCGCCACCGCCCGCGCCCCAATTTGCCACGACGGCGGTGTTCCGTCCGCCCTGGCCGCCACCGCCTCCGGCGATGATGAAACCTTCGAGCTCGATCGCGCCGAGCGCGCTGATCTGAAGCGCACCACCGCCGGCGCCGCCAACGCCTCCGCTCACTTCACCACCATCGGAACGCGACCCACCGCCCAGGCCCCCACCGCTTCCGCCGCGGAGAGGGATCAAGAGGTTGGGGTCGAACCCCTCGCCGCCTGCCCCACCTGGGGCGGTATCGCCTTCGCCGCCGTCGCCACCGCTCCCGCAAAACGCGCCGCCGCCGCCGCCGCCATCTTCAAAATCACCCACGTGTGCGCCGGGCTCGCCGCCTGCTCCGCCCTGCGCGTTCCCGCGCGCGGAACCGCCGGCGCCACCTCCAGGGCCAGGTTGCCCGCGAATCGCCGCAACACTGATCACTCCATCCTCTTCGACGACCACATCGCCGGTCGCCATTACGACGAGTGGAAGCGAACCGACCGCACCGAGGATCGCTCCGCTCTCAACGACCATGTCGGCGACCGAAACCACGCACACCTCGGTGCCGTCCTCCTGCGTGACGATGTCGCCGTTCATTCCGGCGCCACGGCACATCCCGGTGTCAAAGGGGGTGATGCCCTCTCCATCGACGATCCAATCGGGCGCTCCGTCTTGCCAAAGCTCCTCGGACACATTGCTGGGCACCATTTCAGCGCATCGCGGAGCTCCCCCCGGCGCGCAGCCGAGGTCACACTCTTCGGTGCCCTCACAGGTGGTAACGATCCCGTCTTCGCAGCCCGGAACGATCGTGCAGCCCGCGTCGGGAAGCGCGCTATCGCGCCCGCCAACGTCCGGGCGATCCGCGTCCACGCCACCCGCGTCGTCGCGCGCCGCGTCGACTCCCGAGTCCGGCCCAGCCGCATCGAACGCTCCTGCGTCCTCGTCACCCCCCAGTCGCGACTCGTCGGGGTTCAGTAATGCGCTGCACCCCATCAGGAGCCCAAACCAAGCAAAGCGGATCATGGGCCGTATTGTGTCATCGACGCGCCGAAATGGCGACCTCACGCCGGGTTGATCTGTGGTACGGGCCTTTCATGCGCCTCGCCTTCTTGGTGTTGCTGAGCGGATGCTTCCTGAGCTCCCCCACACCGCCCCTCCGATTTCTCGACCACACCACGAGCCCTGCGCAGGCGCGTGGCCTCGTCGTCTTTCTTCACGGCCTCGGCGATAACGCAGCGAGCTTCGAGCGCTACGGACTGGTCGAGACCGCACGCGAGTATGGATGGGATTCAATCGCCGTCGGATCCCACTTCGGTTTCTACCGCAGCTTCAGCATCGTCGATCGTCTCGAGCAAGACATCATCGGTCCCGCCACCCGCATGGGCTATCGCAAGATCTGGATCGTCGGCGTCTCCATGGGTGGCTTTGGCGCGCTCAGCTACGCCCAGGCGCACCCGGAGGACATTGATGGAGTGGTCCTTTTTGCACCCTTTTTGGGAGAGCCTGCGGTGGTCGACGAGATTCGCGAGCAAGGTCTCAACGAGTGGCGAGGCGCGATGCCCGACGAGGATGGCCGCCCTCGACAAACCGCCAAGATCTGGCGCTGGGTTCGCGCCCAGATCGAATCCCGCGAGACGCCGATCTACCTCGGGTACGGAACGGAAGATCGCGGCGCGGAGAGCCATGCCGTCCTCGCCAACGAGCTTCCCGAAGAGTGGGTGGTGCGCCGTCCCGGGGTGCACAAATGGACGACGTGGGCGCCCCTTTCCGAGACGCTCTTTCGCGCTTCCTGGAACCGCGATGAGTAGCGACCGGCAGAGCGCGCGCTTCGCGGTCCAGATCTACTACGAGGACACGGACCACTCCGGCCTCGTCTATCACGCGAACTACCTCAAGTACTTCGAGCGGGCGCGCGAGCACCTCCTCGGCGTGAATGAGCTGGTCCGGCTCCTTGAGGAAGACGGCATCGGCTTCGTGGTCTACCGCGCGGAGCTTAACTACAAGAAGGGCGCAGTCTTCGGCGATACGCTCGAGATCCGCACCGAAGTGGAGCGCGCCAGCGACTATCGGCTGCTCTTTCAGCAGGACGTCTATCGCGGCGAGGAGCTGCTGGTGCAGGGCCAGGTCGAGATGGTCTGCGTCGACAAAAACGGATCGCTGACGCGCGTTCCGAGATCGGTCCTCGAGCGCCTCTGATCAACAGGTCGCGGCGAGAACCGCGATGACCATGACGACGAACGCGATCATCGAGAGATAGCTCACCGGGCTGCTGCCGCGCTGTTGCTCGAGGCGGGCGCGCCGAAGCTGCGCCCGGGCAAAACGCCACCCGTCGCGACGACTGCATAGTCGCTTTTCCGCCGCGTGCTTCATTACGCAGCAACGGACCTCTTCATCATTCATCCTGTGCGCACGCGTGCACACAAGGTGTACACATCGCGATTCTATAGACTCCGAATTGCAAGTAATTTCATTAGACGAACCAGCGGCCCGGCTTCTGCAATGTCAGGCGCACCCATGGATGAAATTGCTGCGCTGACGATTGCCTGCCTCGTTCCCGTGCTCGTCCTCGGCGGGTTTGGGGCGCTCGTCTTCTGGCTGGTTCGGTCGGCGAATCGTGCGGCTCTCGTCGCGCGGATCGACGCCCTCGAGCTTCATAATAGCGCGCTGCAAGGCCGCCTTCATCGGCTCGAACTTTGGGTGAACACCCAGATGAGCGCCGCCGCGCCGATCACGCCGCAGTTCGCCACGGATGCATCGTTGCCTTCGCACGTCGCGGCTGGCCCCGTCGCGCCAGAGCATAGCGCGAGCGCTGCGGACGGATGGAACCCAGAGCGCGACGAGGTTGCCGGCGCGGGTGTACCGGCGAGCGAACCTGCCGCTGCCGCAAGCGAACCTGCCGCAAGCGAGCCTGCCGCAAGCGAACCTGCCGCAGGCGAACCTCTCATAGCGAGCGAGCCGCTCGTCGCGACCGGACCTCTCGTCGCGACCGAACCTCTCGTCGCGACCGAACCGCTCGTCGCGCCCGAACCGCTCGTCGCGACCGAACCTGTCGCGCCCGTGAGTGAACCGGCGATCCCGACACCCGCGGGTGCCCCGACGGGTGAGGCCACGGGGAGCGGTGCGCCGCCGAGCGAACCACCCGGTGAGCCTCCGCAGCCTCCGTCCCCCGTTCCCCCGGCACCGAAGTTCGACCTCGAACGCTGGATCGGCGTGCGCGGCGCTGCGGCTCTCGGCGGTCTCGCCCTCACCGCCGCCGCCGCCTACTTCTTCAAGTACTCGATCGAAGTCGGCCTCATCGGCCCCACCGCCCGCGTCATCCTTGGAACGCTTTTGGGTGTGGGCTGCATTGTGGCCGCCGAAGTTCCGCTCCGTCGGCGCTATCACGTCCTCGGCAACTGGCTCGCTGGCGCCGGCGGGGCGGTCCTTTACCTCGCGTTCTGGGCCGCCACCGCCCTCTACCACCTGGTCCCTACGGGCGTTGGCTTTCTCGGCATGATCGCGGTGACCGTCACCTGCTGCGTCCTGGCCGTTCGACGAAACGCACCCGCGATCGCGATCCTCGCCTTCCTTGGAGGCTTCGCCACACCGGCGCTCCTTTCGACCGGCAGCGACCGACCCATCGCCCTCTTCGGCTACCTCCTTCTTCTCAATGGGGGGCTTCTCATGGTCGCTCGTCAGCGGAGCTGGTCGGTCGTTCCGGCCCTCTCCCTCGGCGTCACCGCGCTCTATCAGCTGCTCTGGATCACCCAGCGCATGGGTGACGATCGCATTCTCCTCGGCCTCGGCATCGTGCTCGTCTTCGGCGTCCTCTTCGCCTTCGCGCGACCGAAAACGGAAGAGGAGGACTCCGCTCTCTGGCGTCTCAGCCGCTTTGGCGGCGTGTTCCTTCCCTACCTCCATGCGGTCTACTTCGTCGTCGCAAGCGGCGAGATCAGCGCGCACCTTTGGCCGACCGCGTTGATGATGGCGATCGTCACCGCGGGCGTTCTGTGGATCGCACACCGCGACAAGGTCACCTGGCTTCCCATCGCCGCCGCGGCTGGCGCCCTCGGCATCATCTCGATGTGGACGCTCTCGCATTCGCTCACCACCGCGCTGAGCTGGGAGCTCTTCGGCGTCGTCGTCGGCTTCGGCGCGCTCCTCACCGGAAACGCGCTTCTCCGCAAAACCGAAACCACGACCCAAGCCGCCGTGCTCTTCGCCCTCACGGTCGCCATCGGCGCACTCCCCGTCGCCGGCGCCGCAACGATGGTCGCGCCCTGGCCCTTCGTGCTCGTCTGGATCCTCGCGAGTGGGGTCGCCCTTCGCTTCGCCTCGAGCTTTTCGTGGGCGCCCGCCACCGCCGCGATCACCTTCGCGCTCGGTATGGGCACGCTCCACACCGCGCGCTCCCTCGACGCTGGCTTTCCGGCCGAAAGCGTCTTCTGTGGTCTCATCATTCTCGGCGGATTGCTCTGGCAGGCGGCCGCGCTTCGGGGTCGTGACCACCGATCGCTCTTCGACCACGCGGCCGCCGCCTACGCCGCGACCTCGATCTTCGCGCTCCTCGTCGTTCCGGGCGCGGTTCCTCTCCCGCCGGTTGTGCTCTTTGCAACGCTGGCGATCCTCGCGCTGATGGGCGGTCTTTCGGCCGCGCGCCTTCGGCGGAGCGCATGGCTCGGCGGAATCCTCGCGGTCACTGCCATGACCTTCACCGTCCACGTCTTTCGACAGGTCGAAGACGCCGCGGGCCTGGTCGCCTTCAGCACCGTCGCGCTCCTCCTCGCGTTCTGCTTTGCCCCAGTGCTGAGCCGTCGCCTTCGAGAGCGCGCGGGCTCCTGGCGAACCGCCGCGCTCGCACCGGTCGCGTTCTTCCCCTCGCTGATGTTCGTGCACCACGAGCTCTTCGGCGATGGAACCCCCGGACTGCCGGCCCTCGCCCTTGGCGCCGTTGCACTCTTGGCGGCTCTGGCCTCGCGCCGATTCGCGCCGAAGGAAGCCGCCATTCGAACGACGGCCTTCGTGTGGCCCGCTGTCAGCGCGCTCGGTTTTCTCACCGCCGCGATCCCCATTCAGCTCGAAAACGAGTGGGTCACCCTCAGCTGGGCCATTCAGGGTCTCGCGGTCCTCGCCCTTTGGAAGCGCGTCGATCACGCCGGCTTGAAGTGGGTTTCCCTCGGTCTCTTCGCCGCCGTCTTCGTACGTCTCGTGTTGAACGCGGAGGTCCTTCAGTACCACCCGCCCTCGGGCATTCCGGTCTTCAACTGGCTCGCCTACACCTACCTCGTGCCGATGGCGGCGATGCTCGCGTCGCTGAAAATCCTCGGACCTCTTGACGTTCCGCGTCGGCGCACCTGGGAGAAGCACACGTTCGGCGAGCGACCGATCCTCACCGGCGCGGTCGGCCTCGCAGCGGTCGTCATCGGCTTCGCCTGGATTAACCTCACCATCATCGACGCCTTCTCAGTCGGCCGAAATCTGGAACTCCCCTTCGAGCGACTGCCGGCGCGCGACCTCCTCCTCTCGGTTGCCTGGGGCGTCTACGGCGTCGTTCTGCTCAGCGTGGGCATCTGGAAAAAGAAGCGCGCGCTTCGTGCCCTCGGTCCCGGAATCCTCGCCATCACCGCGGCGAAGGTCTTTCTCTACGACCTCGGCAACCTCGCCGACCTCTGGCGCGTCGCGTCGCTCCTCGGCCTCGCGGTCTCCCTCATCCTTGTTTCGCTCATGTACCAGCGCTTCGTGTTCTCTACCCCGCAGGAGTCTTCGTGACCTTTCTTCGTGCCGCGCTCGCCGCGTTTATCGCCCTTCCTGCCTTTGCGCAGGCGCCGGATCCCTCCGCGATCTTTCCCCGGCAGGCGCTGGTCGATCCGGAGCCTTCGGGTCTCACCCGTCTGCCGCTTCCGACGGAGATTCTCAGCGC
>JBCDAA010000016.1:0-48959 GCA_039186435.1 Myxococcota bacterium
CTGCCTCCTCGGGATAGTCGAACTCGGCGTAGACCAGTTCAGCAAGCCCGAGTGGATCTTCGAAGTCCGAGCGATGTTCGAAGACCCACGCGAATACCAGGAAGGCCCGTGTACGGCAGAGTTCCGTTTTCTCGACAAGTGCCTCAACCTCCGCGAGCTGTTCGACTAGCGTTCGTACCGGGTCGTTGGGACTCTGACACGCCAAATCGACGACGAGGTTCCGGTTGTCGCCTTTACCCAAACGTTCGATGGCCAGACCAATGGACTCGCTGGGCGTGAATACTCCTTTGTCGATTCCGAATCGAACCTCCCGCCACGACGGATCCAAATTCGAGGAGATAAACGAGAGCGGAACTACAAGGTTGAGCGCCATGCAATTCGCACTTCCGCAAGAGCAGATTCCAGGAGTCGTACTCCCAAAGCGAGCCTTGCCAGACCCCCCCGGTTCACAGAGTTGTGCTCGACTCTCATCCCTCGTCGAGGATGGCGTAGCCAATTTGGAAACGGCTGTAGTAGAGGAGGAGCTGTTCTCCTGGGGGTAGCCCTCCGGACCACCGGTCGGCGTTGATGATCTCAATGAACACGTCGGTCTCTACGCCCCGCACTATCGGTTCGTCGGAGGGTGTCCGGAAGCGGCTCTCCGCGACTTCTCCTGCGTGCTTGAGCGAAGCCATGATCCCGCTTCGAACCGTTGGCCACTTTAGTGCAGGAGTGCGGTCTAGAAACAGGACAGATCCAGTGAACAGATGCCAGCGTAGCGTTGTCAAAATACGTGCTCGATCCCGCCAATCAAGCTGGCGTTGAGTCGTTCCAACATACCGTTCGCCTCCTGCGCGTCCGCTGTCTCGCTTCGAAGAATATGCCTGTCGACATGTGTATGATCGAGGCGGTTAAACACCGAACGCGGAACTCTCGCCCGTACGATTGCGAGCGATGTTTCGATCGCGTGGATCGACGTCGTTGATCGAGTCGCTCGCCGGACAAGCTGGGCGAGAACGCAAACTGCTCAGAGCTATGTGTTCGCCAAATCGGTGCGCCGATAGCTACGTAGATGTGAGGCAGCTTCGCTTTGCGAACCGATCACGTTCGCGCTGGACGTAGGATTCCCAATTGGCAAGAAGTCTTGCCTCGTTCCGTTCCACGGATCCTAAGTCGGGTTCCTGCGCGGGCATGTAGCGAATGAACGCCGCTGCCTCTTCGGGATAGTCGAACTCGGCGTAGACCAGTTCAGCGAGCCCGAGTGGATCTTCGAAGTCCGAGCGATGTTCGAAGACCCACGCGAATACCAGGAAGGCCCATGTACGACAGAGTTCCGTTTTCTCGACAAGTACCTCAACCTCCGCGAGCTGTTCGACTAGCGTTCGTACCGAGTCGTTGGGACCCTGACACGCCAAATCGACGACGAGGTTCCGGTTGTCGCCTTTGCCCAAACGTTCGATGGCCAGACCAATTGCCTCGCTGGGCGTGAACACTCCTTTGTCGATTCCGAATCGAACCTCCCGCCACGACGGATCTAAATTCGAGGAAATAAAGGAGAGCGGAACTACAAGGTTGAGCGCCATGAGCTATCGAATCCTTGGAACCCTCTGGTTCGGAATGCCGGTAATTCGGCCCCCAGGAATGAACCGCTGGTGGGTCACTCCACCGATTGGGTCGACTATAAATTCGAATATCCCACTTCGACCATCGACTTCGCCAGCGATTTGCAGCAAATGTCGTTGGACGCCGTCCCCTCCTCGAATGTTGAAGAGCTTGCCAGCTTCAAGCTGTTCGCGACTTACGAAGCTAGCTGCTCGATGCAGGGAGTCCGCTTTGAGTCCGCTGCCGGACCGAGTCGCACTTAGTATCTCGTCGGCGGCGAGTGACAGCCGAAGGCGTTCGGCTTGCGCGGCGCTGCTTGCGCCAGTTCGGGTTGCGATCGTGGCTCCCCGTGAAGCCACCGCAGCCCCTCCACCGCGCAACAGTCCTGCCGCACCAGAGACGACGCCGTGCGCGACGCCAGCAACGTGTCCAAGCCCGTAGGCCAAGGAGCACTGATTAACAGGATCGCCTCCCGCAAAGTGACCACGGACCCAGTCGGTGCCACCGAACGAAATCGTGTCCCCGAACCCAGAAACCGCATCCCCCGTGCGCTGCAGCCACCCGTCGTGCGAGGTGTCGATCGCGTCGTACCAAGCGAGGCCCGGTGGATCGACGTAGTTGATCGGGTCGTTCGCGACGTAGGCGTAGAGGTTGGTGTCGCCCCCGGCGAAGAGGATGGGATCTTTCGCCGTCCATTGCCCGACCTGCGGGTCGTAGTCGCGCGCGCCGAAGTGCACGAGACCGGTGTCGGGGTCGTAGAGACCGCCGGCGTAGCCGAAGGGCTGAAAGCCGGGGTTGGTGTCGCGAAGAACCTGCCCGAAGGGGTCGTAGTCGAGCTCCTGGACGACAGCGCCGCTTTCCACGTCGACGACGCGGCGAACGCTGCCGAGGTGATCGGTAACAAGACGGTAGGTACGCCCGTCCGCGATCATGAGCTCGGGCACGTGGGGCCGCGTCGCGTAGACGAAGATCGCGCGCACCCGGCCGCGTTCGCCGAGCTCGGCGATGGGGTTGAGGGAGTCCTGGTAGAGCCATCCGCGGTCGGGGCGACCTTCGCGATGGCGACCGACGCGACGACCAAGACCGTCGATCACGTACTCGACGTCGACCGCGCCTTCTACCGCGCGCAGGTTGCCGAGTTCGTCGTAGTCGTAGCGCGTGACCTCGGCGCCGTCGGTGCGGGTCGCGAGCTGGCCGAGCTGGTTGTAGGTGAACGAAAGGGCGCCGTAGCGCTCAAGGCGATCTTGCGCGTCGTAGGTGGCCGCGCCGTTTCCGGTTTCATCCCGCCACGCGGTGCGGTTGCCCTGTGCGTCGTAGTCGTAGTCTGCGATGACCGAGCCATCGCGACGAACGATGTCGAGGCGTCCGGCTTCGTCGTATTCGTAGACGTAGCGGCCGGTGCTTTCCTCGATCTCGGTGATGCGCCCAACGTCGTCGTGGGCGGCGATCGTTTCTGAGAAGACGCCCCCGGGCCAGGTGGTGCGTCGCTCTTCCTGGTGGCCGAAGCTGTCGAGAGTGAGGGTGGTGGCGGTCTCGCCCGCGACGGTGCGCGCTGGGATTCCGCTCGCGGCGCTCCGCTCTATCGCAAGCGGTCCGGCGCGAATGGCGAGACCGTCTCGATCGTAGGCGTAGGCGACGGCCGGTTCCGTACCGACCTGAAGGGAGGAAAGCTCCCAGCGTTCGTCGTAGGCGTAGGTCACGGCGCCCGCGGTCGCGCCGGACCACGATTGCGACGTGAGAAGCGGCCCGTCGTAGTCGACCTGCGTGGTCACCGCGCCGAGGGCATTCGGCATCGTGACGCTCTCGACCTCACCGCTTCGATCGTCGTAGGTGAACGCGATGTCGCCCGCGTCGATGCGAATCGTGGCCGGGCGACCGGCGGCATCCGTCGTGATCGCAACATTGCGATCCGCGAGGCCAACGTCGCTGGCGACACCGTCCGCGTCGTAGCTCCATGACAGGTCGCCTTCCCCGGGCGGGTCGTAGCCGCTCATGAGCCCGCGCTCGTCGAACTCCAGCGCGTGCGCGTCGCGGCCGGGCGGCGTCAGGCTAAGCTGCCGGTTCGCGTCGTCGTACATCACCGCGGCACTGCTGCCGCTCGGGTCGGTCATTGAAGTCACCCGGCCGAGCACGTCGTAGCCGAGCGATACCCCCCGAGCGTCCGCGCCAGCGAGGGAGTTGGGAAAATAGCGACCGGCGTAGTCGACGGAGACCACGCGCGAACCGCTCCCTACCGTCTGCACTCGTCCTTGCGCGTCGTAGGTGAGCGAGAGCGCCTCTCGGCCCGGCGCCTGAAAGCTTGTCAGACGCCCTTGTTCGTCGAGGACCGAACGCGCGATGCGGCCTTCCGCCGAACGGAGGGTCCAGGTTCGCGTCGCCGCGTCCCACTCGCGCGTGATCGTTGCTTCGAGAGGTGTCCCCGGAGCGACGACGGACTCCGAGCGCCACGAGGCGATGGAGCGAACGGAGTCCGGGTTGCGCTCGCTTTCGACGCGGGTTTCGGTTCGCAGCGAACGCCCTGAGTCGGTGGTGACCTCGAGAACCTCGGGAAAGGTGGCGTCCCCGAGGGCTGCGTCCCGTCCAAGGGCGGTTTCGATGCGCGTCCCGTCACTCCCGTTGACCTCAACCCGCAGGCCGCCGGCGGAACGTGACCACTCGAGTTCGGAGCTGTCCGGCGCGATCCATCGACGCGTCATGCGTCCGTCTTCAAAGCGTGTCGTTCGGTAGCGCGTGGTGCGCCCTTCCTCGGTCGTGCGGTCGACCACCCAACGATCGAAGGCAACCGCGCCGTCGTACTCAAGCTGCGTCCCGTCGAGGGTCTGTGCGCCAACGCCGACGAGTTCGTCGCGGATGAGTCGCCCGTCCTCGTCGTAGTCGAACTCGTGCCGGACGCCGGCGCGGTCGACCATCGCTTCGAGCAGTCCTTCGCGCGCGCCGCTGCCAACGCTGAGTTCGTAGCCACGGCCTGCGGGGTCGCCGGTGTATTCGAGCCGGTCGAGGTAGCCGTCCCCGTCGTCGTCGTAGAGGTGGGTCTCTTCGCCGAAGGGCGCATGCACGATGACGTGGGCATCGTCCGGGCGCTCGATGCGGACGGTGTTGCCGTCGGGATCTCGAATTGCCGTCAAGAGGCCGTCGCCGTGCTCGTAGAAGACCTGCGCCGAAGGGATGAAGCGAGAGGTCGCTCGCATCGGGAGGCCGCCGCGACTGAACGCGTAGTCCCAGCCGCCAAACGACTGGTGGATGCCATCCGCGCTGACGCGTTCGCCGCTCCCGCCGACCGTGTAAATCGGCCGCAGGCTCCCCGCGATGACCGACTCCTCAAAGCCGAAGAAGTGAGCGCTGATGATGAGGGGGCGTCCGTTCGGCAGGATCGCGAAGTCGGGTTCCGCGCCAAGGGGAAGATCGAGCACGCCTTCCCGCAGGTCGTGGGCGGTGACTCGGCGACCGCTGCGCGCAACGACGCCCGCGACTCGCTCGAGCACCCCGCCGGACGTTTCCCGCACGAGGACGCGACCGGCAAAGAGAAGATGCATCGAACCGGAGGGGCTCCACTCGATGTCGTCGAGGCCGGACGCGATGAAGCAGCTATCGAGGAGGCTCGGTCCCGTGAGCCCGGACCACATCTCCGGCGCCTGCGGACGCATTTCGTAGGTGCACCCCGCGTCAAAGCGACTCAGGGCGTAGAGCCTCCCGTCGCTTCGGAGTTCCAGGAGGACGGCGCCTTCGACCTCGCGCTCTAGCGGGCGGACCGAGAACGCGTCGGTGGCACCGAGAAGAAAGACGCGCCCGTTCGGGTCGATCCAGGGCCCGTCGTCGAATCGGGTGACGGTTCCGGCGACGCGTCCGGCGTCGTCGAAGACGGCGGTTTCCTCCGCGAGAAAGACGGTGGAGAGCGCGCCGGAAGGATCGAGTCGTCGAAGGCGCCGACCGGAGTCGTGCACGAAGAGGATCGCTCCGTCGGGCGCGGATGCGAGGCGGCCCACCGTGGTTCCGGACACGCACGCGTCGAGAGGATCGCCGCCATCGCCGGGGAGGGTGATCGGTCCGTCGTCGCAGCCTAGCGGGCCGCAGCATTCACGCTCGCTTCGGCGACCTCCGGCGGCGGCTTCGACCGCGCCCTCCGGCGTAACCCGAAAGAGCGTTGCCGTTTCGTCGAGGCGACCCGGCGACTCGCTGAGGTAGTAGAGGCTGCCGTCCGTTCCGAGCGTGAAGAAGAGATCGTTTCCGAACGAGTCTGCGTCGATGCCGTCCGTGCCCGGCCAGAGGCGAAGCGCGTCTCCGTCGATGGTGAAGACGCCCGACGAGCCGCCGCTGTCGGCAACCACCACGATCCGTCCCTGATCATCGATGTCGAGGGCGCGTGCGAAGAGGTCCGAGGTAAGCGCCGGCGCGCCGTCGACGCGATCGGTTGGATCGTCTTCACCGCCTGCGTAGCCTGCGACGCGCACGAAGCCTGCGTTCGTGCGTTCGGTGCGAATATCACCGCCGCTTCCCGCGACGACGACGTGATTTTCGAGGTCGAGAAAAGAGTAGGCGTTGAGCGTGAGTCCGAGGAGTCCGGCGGCGCGGGCGTCGTAAACGCCGGCGGTGGACGTGGCGTTCCGGCAGAAGCGCGCTTCCATGCGATCGCGCTCCGCGACGATGGATGTTCCGCCGCCTTCGTAGCGACCAAAGCTCGGGGCCTCGCGTTCGCCTTCCACAGGGATCGGCGCGCCGTCGTAGATGTAGCAAACCTCCGTTCGTACCGGGGCCGGGTGAGGAAGCCGCGCGCCGTCCGCGTCGAGGCCATCCCAGGCGAAGGTCTGGATCAGCGTGCCGAGGCGGTTGGTGAACGAAAAGGGAACGCCTTCCTGGCGAAAGACTTGTCCCGCGACCGCGGCTTCAACCTCAATTCGCTTCAGGGAACCAGGAAGATCCGCCGCGTCTCCCACGGCGATCTCAATTTCAAAGGCCTCGGTGCGCCCAGGGACACGCGCGCTTTGATAGCGCAAGGAGTAGGACGTTCCGAGCGCGGCAAACTCCTCTCCGAGGGATTGGTTTTCGCATTCAATGATCGATCCGGCCGCTTCCGATGGGCAGTCGTGGTGCCGCTGCCGGTTGCTCGGATCGTAGTTCGAGCCGGAGGCACCCAAAGGCGCGTCAAAAGGCCAGTTGCAGTCCCAGGGCGTGAAGTGGTCGATCTCGACGCGCCAGAGCGAGGTGCCCGCGGCGTACAAATCGGTCAGCCGGTCTCGCTCGCTCGCGTCGACGAGGTCGAGATCGGCGCGCCCGTCGCCGTCGCTGTCCACGCCCCCCGCCACAACTTCGATGACCCGGCCATCGCTCGAGGGAATCCAGCGCCCGCGTTCCCGGTCGTACCAGCCGACCGGAACGCCACCGCCCACAGGAAAGCCAATGAAGTTCTCGACGTAAAACGCGACAGGTTCCGAGAAATCGACCCGCGATGCGCCCATCGCCACAGCCTCGTCGACGCTGAGTTCGACGGCGTACGTGTAGGCGATCTGATCCGGCATCGTTCCAGGCATCCGCTCGGGACCACGGGGACCGACGGTGAGTTCGGTCGCGCGGACGGTGATCGAGGGGAGCGAGACGCGGCTTCCCTCGACCGTTGCGGACGCCGAGATTCCAGCGGGAAAAACGAGGGTCGCCTGACGAAAACCGTCGCCGTCATCAACCGTGGACGCGCGGTGTACGGCGCCGCCGGGCTCGACGCGCGTTGCGACGGAGTCGTACTCAACGAGGATGACGTCGGGCGCTGCGACGAACTCGAGAACGCTTGTCGTGCGAAGGGTGCGCTGGCTTTCAATGTGGTTCGCGAGGGCGAAGCGCATCGTCGGACGGCCACCGCCGTGCGTCACAAAGTCAAAGCGCCCGTCCGCGCGCGTGAAGGTGTGGCCGTGTTCCGGTACGCCGACGCGGTCGACGCGAACGTTTGGGAGCGCGTTGCCGTCCGCGTCAAATACGTGGCCGAAGACGCGGATGAGGCGCTCGGGATCGATCGCGCCCGGGGCCACGCCGTTTTGAATCGCGTCGTCCCCCTCGTAGAGGTGCCGGTTGCGATCGGCAAAGGAAGGAAAGCCGCCTTCCGGCTCGTCGTCCGCGCAGCCGATGCACCCGTCGGGGCTGTCGATGAAACCATCGATGACGCCGTCGACGGCGCCATCGGTTGGTCGGTCGTCGTTGTCGCCGCACGCCGCTGCAGCCAGCAGCGTGAGTAGAAGAATCCGTCGCGTCATGTCAGGAGTGGCGCGGTCTTCTCGACCGAAGCGCGCTCGGATTTCCTGCCTTTGAGCGATTTGTCGTACGGCGAGTCGATTCGGGAGAACCGGGATCCCGGCATGCGCGCTACGGCGTTTGATCGCCCTTGCGGGATGACGGGATGGCGCCCTTGCGGGATCATTCGGCGGGCGTCGTTCTCGCTATCGAGAACGGATCGCTCTACGCGAACGGATCCGGAACCACGCGGTCCCGGATCCCGTGGCAGCTACTCCCGCCGACGTCGCAGACCGAACACCAGCAGCATCAACGCGACCCAGGGGATGTCGCCTGCCGTGGCGACACCACACGCGCAGCCTGCACCGCCGGCGGCCCCGCCCATCATGTCGCAGAGCGCCGCCTCGTCCGCTTCGCCGCTGCAGTTGTTGTCGACTCCGTCGCCGCAGAGTTCGACCGCGCCTGGGTTGATCTCCGCGTTGTCGTCGTCGCAGTCGACCTCGCCGGTGTTTTCGCCTTCGTCGTCGCAGTCCCCGTCGCCGTTGAGGTCCCGGCCGGCGAGGGCACAGTAGCCGTCACCGTCGCCGTCCGTGGTGGGTCCGCCGCCGCACGCGGGCGCGTCGCCGTCCGTGAGGAGATCGCAGTTGTTGTCGATGCCGTCGTCGCAGATCTCTTCGGCGTCGGGGTTGATCGCGGGATTCGTGTCGTCGCAGTCGCCGCGCTCGCTGTCCTCGCCGTCGCCGGTGCAGTTGCCGTCGTCGTTGAGGTCCTGACCGGTGGGGCACCAGCCGTCATCGTCCGCGTCGAAGCGGGAGGGGTCGCAGCTCGCGTCCTCGCTGTCGATGGCCGAGTCGCAGTTGTTGTCGATCTCGTCGTCGCAGATCTCTTCGGCGTCGGGGTTGATCGCGGCGTTGTCGTCGTTGCAGTCGCCGCCGTCGACGTCTTCGCCTTCGTCAAGGCAGTCGCCGTCGTCGTTCATGTCTCGACCCGCGGGACACCAGCCGTCGCCGTCCGCGTCGATGGTGCCGGTGCAGAGGTCGCCGTCGTCCGCGTCGGCCAGCCCGTTGCAGTCGTTGTCGAGACCATCACCGCAGATTTCGTCGAGCTCCGGCGACACGAGCTCGTTCGTGTCGTCGCAGTCGACCGCGCCGGTGTCTTCGCCCTCGTCGAGGCAGTCGCGGTCGTCGTTCATGTCGCGACCCATCGGGCACACGCCGTCACCGTCGCCGTCGCTGAAGGGCGCGCAATCGTCGTCGACGAGGTCCGTTCCGCCGTCGCAGTCGTTGTCGATTCCGTCGTCGCAGACTTCGCTCGCGTCTGGAGAGACGTCCGCCATCGTGTCGTCGCAGTCGGCCGCGACGGTGTCTTCCCCATCATCGAGGCAGTCGCCGTCGCCGTTCATGTCGGTGCCGGTTTCGCAAAATCCGTCACCGTCCTCGTCGTAGACCGTGGCGCAGTCTTCGTCGTCGCGATCGATCAAGCCGTCGCAGTCGTCGTCGAGGCCGTTGCCGCAGACTTCGCTCGCCACCGGCGACACGAGCATCATGGTGTCGTCGCAGTCGAAGGGCTCGACGAGCTCGCCGTCGTCGAGGCAGTCCCCGTCGTCATTCGCGTCGACCCCCGCACCGCAGAAGCCGTCGTCGTCGCTGTCGACGAAGCCGCCGCAGTCGCTGTCCGCGAGGTCCGGATCGCTGTCACAGTCGTTGTCGACGCCGTCGGTGCAAAGCGCGACGCTGATCTCGAAGGCGGCCGGTGAGATATCCCGGTCCATGTCGTTGCAGTCGAAGGGTCCGGCGTCTTCGCCCGGATCGAGGCAGTCCCCGTCGCCGTTGAGATCGCGCCCTGCCTCACAGAACCCGTCTCCGTCGCCGTCGGTCACGTCCGTGCAGACCGCGTCCTCGCCGTCAACAAGCCCGTTGCAGTCGTTGTCGGTGTCGTCGTCGCAGACCTCGGTGGCGTCTGGGTTGATGCTCACGTCACCGTCGTTGCAGTCGCCCGGGCCCGAGTCTTCGCCCGGGTCGAGGCAGTCGCCGTCGCGGTTGAGGTCTTCTCCGGTTTCGCAGAATCCGTCGCCGTCATCGTCGCCGCGGTCCGCGCAGTCCGCGTCCATGAGATCGATATCGCCGTCGCAGTCATTGTCGAGACCGTCGCTGCAGTTTTCGACGTTCCCCGGGAAGGCGGCGGCAGCGGCGTCGTTGCAGTCGACCTCGCCGCGGTCCTCGGTGAGGTCGAGACAGTCGCCGTCGTCGTTGATGTCCTCGCCGTTCTCGCAGAACCCGTCGCCGTCGTCGTCGGTAAACCCGGCGCAATCGCTGTCGTCGGTATCGAAGTCACCGTCGCAGTCGTTGTCGCGGAGATCGCGGCATAGTGCGGGCATGTCCTCGGTGTTCCCGGGGCTTTCGCGCGCATCCATGTCGTCGCAGTCCATGGCGCCGGTGTCCTCGCCCGGGTCGACGCAATCGCCGTCCCCGTTGAGATCCGATCCCACGGTGCAGAAGCCGTCTCCGTCGCCGTCCACGAAGCCTTCGCAGTCCTCGTCCGCGAGGTCCGTGTCTCCGTCGCAGTCGCTGTCGATTCCGTCGCTGCAAAGCGCGACCGAGGCCTCGATCTCACCAGCGTTGAAGCGCGTGTCCGTGTCGTCGCAGTCGAAGGGTCCCATCGCCGGGGTCTCGCGAACGTCGAGGCAATCGCCGTCGCCGTTGAGGTCGATGCCAGCCTCGCAGTAGCCGTCGTTGTCGTCGTCGATGCCGTCGCCGCAATCGGTGTCGGTGGGCGCGGGAAATCCTGTGATTTCGATGATTTCGCCATCGAGATAGCGCGCGATGTAGAGGGAGTAGACGCCAGGATCCGCCGAGGAGCGGGCCCACTGAACATCGACGGCCTGGTTGGCGCCGAAACCATCCGCGACGAGCGTTTGCGTGTCCGCGACGAGGTCGCCGTCCGGATCCGTGAGGCGGTAGAGCTCTCCGCCGGTGTAGTTCAGCGCGAAGTAGTCGCCGGTCGCCCAATCGTACGCGCCGCTAAAGATTCGTCCCGGAACGCCCGTAGCGAAGAGTCGGGTGGTACCGCTGTCTTCCACCACGAAAACTTTGTCGAAACCAAAGGAGCGTGCCGATCCGTCTTGAACGAAGATAACGTTATTGCGAGCACCCGCGATGTTGTCGACGTCGTTCCAGCCAACGCTGAGCGTGGATACGTCGCCACCCAGGTCGACGCTGAAGATCTGGACTTCGCGGTCGCTGATGAGAATGTCGTCGACGCAGTTGAACGCCAGCCCTGCGGCTTGGCTCATGGCTGTGTTCGGGATCGTGGCAACGCTTGAGAGCTCGGTGCCGTCCAATTCAAAGCGCTGGATGGTTCCGGCCATGGTGCCGCTTGTCGTCATGGCGTAGAGGCGTCGGTCCGCGCCGATCGCGAGGTCGGAGAGCTGTCCGACGAAGACGCCAACGTTGTCCGCGATCTGCGTCAACGTATTGTCCGGCTGCAGTCGGTAGAGGTCCCTTCCGTTGTCGCCAATGAAGTAGACGTCGCCGGTGTTCGGATCCACGGCCATCCCGTAGACGGTCGTTCCCGTCGTGACGGTTCGCGCGATGGTGCGACCGGCTTCGTCGACCATGACCTGGGCGGACGCGGGAAGTGCGGCGAACATCGCGAGAACGAGCGAAAGGAAGCGAAGGCGGCTGTCTGTGCTCATGACGGATCGAAAGGTATCGCCATAGCGGTGGTGAAGCAATTTTACAATTTGGGTGGAATCATTTTGTGAGCGCGTTCGCTTGGGGGAGGGTTGAATCCCCCGCTTCGATCAAGGGATTACGCGGATTCGGCGCTGCGGTAGACTTGCAGTCTCGGTGAGCGTGAAAAAGACCCTCGAGTTCCTACGTCGCTCCGTGGACGACCTTCGCGAGCCCGAAGACGACGTGGGCGCCGCTGCGACGATCGTCGGTGCGACAGATACAGGCCGCGTTCGTGAGCGGAACGAAGACCAGTTCCTGATCGCGCGTCTCGAGCGGACCGTGGAGGTGGAGCACTGCGGTCTCGCGGTCAACGACGGGGTTCGCCACACGGATCGGCCGACGGGGCGGCTGATGATGGTCGCCGATGGAATGGGCGGTCAGGTTCGTGGTGACGTCGCGAGTGCCGTCGTGGTGGACGCGATGCTGCAGTACGCGGTCTCGATGATGCCGTGGCTGCGAATGAGTTCTGCGGCCGACGAACGAGCGCTCGCCGATGGTCTCACTTCCGCGGTGGAGCGATCACAACGTCGCATGCTGGAGGTCGCAGAACGCAAAGGCTTCGTCGGCGACATGGGGAGCACGCTCACGCTCGGCTATGTGATGTGGCCGACGCTCTATCTCGTACATGTGGGGGACAGTCGCGCCTACCTCTTTCGCGGTGGCGAACTCTTCCGGCTGACCAAGGACCACAACCTTGCGACCGAGATGGTTCGCATGAACGTGATGACCGACGAGGAGGCGCAGGCGTCGCGCTTCGCGAGCGTGCTGACGAACTCCGTGAGTACGTCCAACGAAGAGATCCGCGTAGAGCTTCACCAGGTCGAGCTCCGTCAGGGAGATCTCGTGTTGCTCTGTACCGACGGTCTCTACGGGGAAATCTCCGAACCCGAGATCAAGCTGCAGCTTTCGCATGTGGTCGCGACCGACTTTGTGGAGCCGTGCGTGAAGCGGTTGGTGGAGCTGGCTCGCGAGGCCGGCGGGCGCGACAACATCACCGCGGTGCTCGCGGCGTTCTAGAGGGTTCGAGTACTCTGCGGGGATGCGCACCTCTCGCTATCTCTTTGAGAACGACGAGCACGCGAGCCTTCGCGAGCAAATTACCCGCTTCGCGCGTCAGGAAATCGCGCCGCATGCGCACGCTTGGGAAGAAGCGGAGAGCTTTCCGCGCGAGCTCTATGCGAAGGCGGGCGACGCTGGAGTGATCGGGATTGGGTACGACGAAGCGCTCGGCGGCTCTGGCGGGGATTTAGGTCATGTGCTGGTCGCGTCTGAGGTGATGGTGGTCGAGGGACTCTCCGTCGGCACCACCGTTGGAATCGGCAGCCACAGCATCGCGCTTCCGCCGATCGTGCATTTTGGAACCGACGCCCAAAAGGAGCGCTTCGTTCGGCCGGTCCTCGAGGGAACGAAGATCTCGGCGCTCGGCATCACCGAACCGGGCGGCGGAAGCGACGTCGCGAGGATTCGTACGCGCGCAACCCGCGATGGCGACCACTACGTCGTCAACGGCGCCAAGACGTTCATCACGAGCGGGTGCCGCGCGGACTTCGTGACCACGGCCGTGCGAACGGGCGGTGAGGGGCACGGCGGCATTAGCCTGCTGATCATTGAGCGAGACACGCCCGGGTTCTCGGTCGGGCGAAAGCTCAAGAAGACCGGCTGGTGGGCGACGGATACCGCGGAGCTCGTCTTTGAAGACTGCCGCGTGCCTGCGGAAAACCTCATTGGGATCGAGAACGCCGGCTTCATCGCCATCATGAAGAACTTCGTGACCGAGCGCCTGATGATCGCGGGGCAGTGCGTCGCGATTGCGGAGCTCGCGCTCAAGGAAGCCATCACCTACGCGCGGGAGCGTTCCGCGTTTGGAAAGCAGCTCACGGGCTTTCAGGTCACGCGTCACAAACTCGCGGAGATGGCGACGCGCCTCGCAGCCGCGAGAGCCCTGACGGGCGAGTGCACGATGCGCTTTCTTCAAGGAGAGTCCGCGCCGAGTCTTGCCGCGATGGCGAAGAATACCGCAACCGACATGTGCAGCTGGGTGTGCGATCAGGCCGTGCAGATCCACGGCGGCTACGGCTACATGCGCGAGTACGTTGTCGAGCGGCTCTATCGAGACGCGCGCCTCTACCCGATCGGCGGAGGCACGCGCGAGATCATGAACGAGATTATTGCGAAGACCGAAGGCTACTGAGGGTCCTCGTAGGTGGGCTCGGGCGGATCGTCTTCGATCTCGTCTTCGTCGCCAGTGGTGTAGGTCTCGTCGGTCGGCGTGGCCGAATCGTCTCCGCCACCGCAGCCGGCAAACATCAGCGCCAGGGTTGAGCAGAGCAAGAGGATGCGTAGCGTCATGGCAGGTATCCTAACATTCCTTCGGCGAATTCAAGGGTGTTCGGCGCGACTGCCCAGGACGATCCCTCGCTCGAGAAAATCCGCCAGCATCGCCGACAAACTCTCAATAAAGCGCTCGTCGATGCGCGTTTCCCTCGCTTGCGCCACGGCTTGGACCCGCTCCGTGAGGGTCGTATCGCCAAAACGCCAAGAGGTTACAAGGTCGCGCGCGAGCGGGTTGAGCTCCATCGTGACCGCTTGGTGTTTCGCGTTGCGGTAGATGCACAGGTGCTGCGGGCCCTCCGCGTAGTCGTGCTCTTTCCGCTTCTTGTGAACCGCCCAGCCGACATCGAGGAGTGCGAGCGCAGGCGTGAGGACGGGCGCTTTGTCGAAGGCGATCTCGGTCGTGGCGGGCGCTCCCGCGTCGTCTGCATACTTCACTTTCCAGGTTGCGATTTCGAAGCGCGCGAGGTCGGCGAGCCATGGAGGCCCGTCTTGCAGCTTTGGGAGTGAATGCGCGAGAAATTCCGCCGGGACGGCACGAAAGAAGCGCTCGCGCGGTGGTGCTTCGTCCAGCCACGCGACGAAGAGCGCGTCAAAAGGATCGGCACCGAGGGCGTTGACGCTTCGCGGAAGGGCGGATTCGCAAACTCGTTTGAGGCGTGCGCGCACCATGGTGCGGTAGATGCGCCAGCGCGCCGCGTCCCCAAGCGCCTCGAAATCGCTGTCGGTGGGGGCGCGTGCGAAGCAGACTTCGACGGCGCGACGTTCCAGATCCGCGAGGCTCATGCGACGGCTCGCGCGTAGATTTCTTGAAGGCGCGCGACTTCCGCGAGGAGCTCCTCGAGCGGCGGAATGTTGTTGTCGCGTTCCAGCAGCACCGGCTTGGGACCCATGCGCTTGAGGGTGTACTCGAGAAGTTCGTAGACCCCGTCGGGGACCGGTTCGCCGTGGGTGTCGATGCGCAGACCGTCAGGCCGAAGGAGATGACCGGCGACGTGCATTTGCACCACGCGTTCCGGTGGAATCATGTCGATCCATGCCTTGGGATCGAAGCCGAAGTTCTGGCTGTTCACGAAGACGTTGTTCACGTCGAGCATGATGCGAGCGTCGGCGCGCTCGAGGACCTCCACGCAAAAGCGCGCCTCATCGAGGGGATCGTCTCCCTGCGCCGCGTAGTAGCTGACGTTTTCGAACGCGAGCTCGACGTCGAGGCGGTCCCGGGCTTCGGTTAAGCGCTGCACGACGATATCGCGTGCTTCTTCGGTAAAGGGGATCGGAAGAAGATCGTGCGCAAAGACTCCGGCCGCACCGCCGAAGCAGAGGTGGTCGCTATGCCAGGGCGTGCCGACCTCTTTGAGAAAGTCGCGAAGCCCATCAAGGAACGCGCGATCGTGCGGTTCGGTCTGTCCGAAGCACATCGTCAATCCATGGGTGACGATGGGGTAATGCTCTCGGGCCTGGTGGAGAAACTCGCGGTAGAGCCCGCCGCGCTCCATGTAGTTTTCCGGGTGGACTTCAACAAACGCCAGTGAGGGCACCTCTTCGAGGAGCTGGCGTGCCATGTCGACGCGAAGGCCGAGACCAATTCCGTTCGGTGTCATTCGCTTTAAACGGCGATGCCGCGACGCTTGCACGCCGCGGCATCAGCCATTCGCGCAGCTGGGATCAGCCGCAGCTTCCCTCACCGCAGGACGCCTCACCGCCGGACTCACCTTCCGTGGTGGTCTCGCCGCCGCCTTCGCCGCCGCAGGACGCCTCGCCACCTTCGTGGCTACCTTCGCCGCCGCAGCTTCCTTCGCCGCCGCAGCTGGCTTCCGTCGCCTCGGAGCCGCCCGAGGATCCTTCGGACGCTTCCGCGGAGTCAGAGCCACCACAGCCAGCGGAAAGTCCGAGAGCCGCGGTCGCCATCGCGACGAGGGTGTGTTTAAGAGCCGAGTTCATGTTCTAACCTCCAACCAATCGGTTCCACTCTCGCATCGCAGTGGCAACCGCCAGGTTCTTGTTTTCAGCGATGCGCCCGTTGCAATCCTTCGAGAAAAATCGCACCGGGTGACTTGGTCGAGCGACGGTATCCAAGGCGCTCGAGGACTTCAAGCTTTTCGATCCCGCCGTTCACGTTCGCAGTACGAGCGAGATCCGCGATCGTTTCGCGCCCTTGTGTTCTTTTTCGGTGCACTGCCGCGCAGGCGCTGTGCAGATGGGCAGCTTCTCTACATTGCTTTACAATGTTGTCGGTGAGGCTGATCGTCTTCAGTACGGTTCTGCTCGCCTGCGGAGGTTCCCTTCGGTCGGATGGCGGCGAAGCATCGCACGGTCTTACCGACGGGATTCATTACGAAATTCGCGTCGACGCCACGCTCTCCCGGATGTGGGTGAAGACGTGTTTTGACGGTGAGACCCCTTCGGTCCTGGAGCCAATGACGTCACAGGCTGTCGATCTTCTCGGCGAAGCGTATGGCGATCAGGGTCAGGTTCTTCCCCTCACCGACGACCGCAAAATCGACTTGAGCCGACTCGGCATCGGCGAGTGTGTTCGTTACGACGTCGATCTCGAAGTGGCGGGATGGTCGCGTCAGGCCGTTCGTCAGGGTCGCGATCTGATGGTGACGCAGGCGCTCTTTCTTTGGCGTCCGCCGGAGTGGGATCCCTCGATTCGCGTCGCGATCGACATGGACCTCCCACGCGGGATGCACGTGTCGACCGCGTGGCCGCGAACGCGTCGCGGCGACGTCGTGATGTTCCGGCCCGATCGAAGCGTGATCAAGACGGTGGGCAATGTCGTCTTCATGACATCGCCGCCGCTTCACGTGGAGGTGGGCACGACGCGCGCCGAGATCGCGGTGCTGGATGGTCCGCTTCACGTCGGACGGCGAGGCGTCGAGCGTTGGCTTCGCGAAGCGCTGCGCGCGGCCTCAACGATGCACGGTCGTTTTCACACGGACCACCTTCACATCGCGGTGCTTCCGATCGGGCCGGGGTGGCGGCCGGTCGCGTTTGGAATGGTGCGGCGCGGCGGTGGGCCTTCGGTGATGCTTCTCGTGCATGAGAACGCCGACGAGGAGGAGCTCGTTTCCGATTGGACGGCGGTTCATGAGCTAAGCCATCTCGGGCTTCCGCGGATGTACAACGAAGACCGCTGGATTTCGGAGGGGTTTGCGACCTACTACCAGGAGGTTCTCCGGGCACGCGCGGGGCTCATTCCGCCCGAGAAAGCCTGGGAGAATATGGCCGCGGGATTTGCGCGGGGCGCGTACTCCGGATCGCGCGGGCCGCTCTGGCGCGACGCGGCGAACTTTCGCGGGGTTGGACGGATCTATTGGGCGGGTACCGCCTACATGCTCGACACCGACGTGCGGTATCGGCAGCGCCAAGGTTCGCTCGACGATCTGGTCCGGCGCTACCTGCCGGAGTGGACGTCGACGACGGACGCCTGGCACGGCTTGGACTGCACGGCGTCCCTCGATCGCATCTTTGGGTCGCCGCTTTCGCAGCCGCTGGCGAGGAACTACGGGCGCATGCGCCGCTACCCGGACACGGAAGCGCTTCTTCGTCAGCTCGGGGTGGAGTCAGGGATCGGGCGCAGCGTAACGCTCAACGATCGCGCGCCGCTCGCTGGCATTCGGCGCGCGATTACAGAGCCGCTCGAGAACTGAGCGTTAGCGGCGGATCGTTTCGAGGAGAAGCGGTTCGTCCGCGGGGCGGCTGCGGACGATCGAAAACGCGTTCTGCACGCGACTTCGAACGCGCGCACCCTGACCGTGATGGTGAATGGTCGCGATCGTGTCGCCTTTGTTGACGCGCTCGCCAGGTTTGCGTTCGATGGTGATGCCGACCGCGTGGTCGACGTCCTGGTCAGAGCGAGTGCGTCCCGCCCCGAGGGCAACGCCGGCGAGACCAATTTCGAGCGCGTTGATTCCGCGCACGTAGCCGGCGCGCGGCGCTTTGACGCGCGTGCGCTTCTTGGCCATCTCCAGACGGTCGAGTTCCGTGACAACGCGGGGATCGCCGCCTTGGGCTTTGACGATCGCCTCGGCCTTTCGAATTGCAGAGCCATCGGCGATCGCGGCACGAAGTCGTTTGTGCGCCGCGGCACCGGAAGCGATTCCGCCGAGGCGAAGCATTTCCGCGCCGAGAGCCATGGTCACTTCGACGAGGTCGTCGGGGCCGCCGCCGGAAAGCAACGCGAACGCTTCGCGAGTCTCGTTGGCGTTGCCAACCTCGCGTCCAAGCGGCGAATCCATCCGTGTGAGAAGGCAGCTGACTTTCTTGCCGGCGAGCTTTCCGACGCGGACGATGCTGCGAGCCAGCTGCTGCGCGTCCTCTTGGGTCTTCATGAACGCGCCCTCGCCGACCTTGACGTCCATGACCAGGGCGTCGATGCCCTCGGCGAGTTTTTTCGCGAGGATGCTTCCTGTGATCAGAGGAATCGATTCCACGGTCGCCGTGACATCGCGGAGCGCGTAGAGCTTTTTGTCGGCGGGGGCGAGCTCCGCGGTTTGGCCGCCGAGGGAGCAGCCCACCTTTTTGAGCTGCGACACGAAACGGCGCACGGAGAGGTTGACGTCAAAGCCGGGGATCGCCTCGAGTTTGTCGAGCGTGCCGCCGGTGTGACCGAGACCGCGACCCGAGATCATCGGAACAGGAACACCACATGCCGCAACGAGGGGCGCCAGACAAATGCTGACCTTGTCGCCAACGCCGCCGGTCGAGTGCTTGTCGACCTTGAGGCCCTTCACCGTCTTCAAGTCGATGACGTGGCCGCTGTCGCGCATTGCGAGCGTCAGCGCGGCGGTCTCCCGCGGCTTCATTCCTTGAAAGTACGTCGCCATCGCGAACGCGGCCATCTGGTAGTCGGTAACGCTCCCGTCGACGTAGCCGTTCACGAGGAACTGCAGCTCTCTGTCACTGAGTTCGCCGCCGTTTCGTTTCTGGGCGATCAGCTCCGGCACCGTCGGCATGGTCTTCTTCTTGGTGGCCATGGGCGGCATCGTACCGATTTGCGCGGTTCCTCCCGCATTTTTGCGCCGCTCGCGAGGCGAGCGCCTAACGCTTGCGCCGGCGGGACGCCTTCTTGGCCGCGCGCTTCTTGCCCCGCTTTTCTTCGCGGCGCTTCGCGTTCTGCTGTCGGCGGGCCTCCCGCGCCTTTCGCCCTTTGGGATCGCGCTTTCGGCGCGGGGGCTGCCTTCCGTCACGGGCCTTGTCCACGCGAGCGACCTCTCCCACCGGAAGCGCGGTGAGCTCGCGCTTGGCGATCGCCACCCCTTCTAGGCGCACCTGGATGCGATCCCCGAGCGCGTAGGTGGTTCCCGTTCGCTGCCCAATGAGGCGGATGCCGAGGTCGTCGGTCTCGAAGTAATCCTGGAGCTTGTCGACCGGAACCATCGCTTCGACAAAGGGTTCATCGAACGCGACGCGAAAGCCGTAGTGGTCGATCGTGGTGATCGTTCCCTCGAACTCTTCGCCGACGCGCTCACGCATCAAGATCGTCCGGTAAAGGGCAACGACATCGCGCTCGACCACCATGGCGCGGCGCTCGAGGCGGCTCGATTCGGCAGCCGCGCGGCGCAGACGCGGCAAGAGCGCGACCGCGTCGATGGACTTCTCTTGAATCACCTGACGAACGACGCGATGAACGATGAGGTCCGGGTAGCGACGGATCGGCGAAGTGAAGTGGAGGTAGTCCTTGGTGCCGAGACCAAAGTGACCGATGTCGCCGTTGATGTCGTAGACCGCCTGCTGCATCGCACGCAGGAGCAAAAAGCGCAGAATGGGCGCTTCGTCGCGGCCTTCGATGCGGCGAAGAAACTTGGCGAGCTGCTTGGGGTTCGTCGCCGACTCCGCATTGATGTCGAAACCGAGCGCCTCCGCCAGCTGCGCGAAGAGCATGATTTTCTTTTCGTCGGGCTTGCCGTGTGCGCGGTAGACCGCCGGAACTTGACGCTTCTTCATCTCCATCGCGACGAGCTCGTTCGTGAGGAGCATCATCTCCTCAACCATGCGGTAGGCGTCGCGAATGCCCGGGTCTTCCTTGCTTCGGCGAACGTCGATGGGTTCGACGCCATGCGCATCGAGCTGAACCCGCGGCTCGGGCAAATCAAAGTCGAGCGAACCGCGGCGCATCCTTCGCTTGCGGGTCTTGCGGCTAAGTTCGAGCAGCGCCTGTAGGTTTTCGCGTCGCGCGCGCGCTGCGGGCTGATGGGAGCCTTTGGTGGTGAGCCCGAGCGCATCGGCCACCCCGCGATAGGTGAGGCCGGCTTGGCAGCGCATCACACCTTCGAAGAGGCGGTGCTTTCGGACGGTGCCGTTTTCGTGCAGCCAGGCTTCGACACCGACGCAGAGTCGATCTTCGTCGGCGACGAGACTCGCCAGATTGGACGAGAGTTCAGGCGGCAGCATCGGAATGGCGCGATCGGGCAGGTAGATCGAACAGCCGCGTTCGAGGGCTGCGCGATCGAGGGCGGTCCCGGGCGTGACGTAGTGGCTGACGTCAGCAATGGCGACGATGACGTGGTAGCCGCTGCCGTCGCGTTCGCAGAAGATGGCGTCGTCGTGGTCGCGCGCGGTCTCCGGGTCGATGGTGACGAGGTCGACTTCGCGAAGGTCGTCGCGGCCGGGGAGAAAGTCCTCGGCACGAATTTTCTCAGGGAGCGTAGACGCCTCGGAAACGACCGCGTCGTCGAACTCTTCGATGACGTTTTCCCGAATCTTGATCTTCGTGACCTCGACAGAGGTCATCCCCTGCACGCCGAGGAGCTGAACTACGGACGCGGTGGGTAGATCGGTCGCGCCCTGCGGGAACTTTTCGATCTCCGCGACGACCGCGAGGCCTTCGACGCGTCGCTCCGGAAGGTCGCCGACCACGTGGATGGGTCCGCGAAGGCGGTCGTCGTCGGGTTCGATGACGAGGGTCTTTCCAAAACGGGCGAGCGTTCCGGTGATGCGGGCCGGCCGGCGTTCGAGAATGCCGATCACGTCGCCTTCGCGTCCTTTGGGTGAAGGCCGC
Organism: Myxococcota bacterium; assembly: GCA_039186435.1. Taxonomy (GTDB): domain Bacteria; phylum Myxococcota_A; class Polyangia; order Polyangiales; family Houyiibacteriaceae; genus JALVDI01. The sequence continues at coordinate 20,863 of JBCDAA010000016.1, forward strand.
GCGCTGATTTCGACACGGTCCCCATGGAGCGCTGGGCCGACGGCGGTGGCGGGAATGAACACGTCGCCGTCCCCGTCGTCTGCGGCGACAAAGCCAAAGCCGCGCGTGGTGAGTTGGAGGACGCCGGCCGTCACGCCTGCCCGGGACGCGGCGAGCTGTTTCGGCTGGCGCTTGGCGCGGTAGCGATTGCCCGGCATTTCGGTGACGAGGCCGAGACTGTTCAACGCATCAAGGACGTCGAGGACTTCGTCGCGGCGAGATTTCGCGACGCCAATTCGTTTGCAGAGTTCTGCAACGTGCAAGGCTCGTGGCGCGCGCTCTCGCAGCGCGTCCATTACAGCCTCTCGTTCGATGGATTTCATTTTTGTTTATCTTGGTAGGGAGGGGGCACAACGAAGGCCCGGCGCTCCACGTAGGGATTTCAACGGAGGGCGCGCAGGCCGCCATCGTCGGCGCCCACGTAGAGGGTTCCGTCGGCAGCGAGAGCCGCGGACGAATCCACGTCGCTGGGCAGCTCGTGGCGCCAGAGCACCTCTCCGCTGGGTGAAATGCAGTAGAAGAAATCGTCCTGCGAGCCGACGTAAATTCGTCCATCGCGGTCGATGCGCGCGGACGCACGAACGCGTCCGGAGGTTGCGACCCGCCATTGCTCTTCCCCGCTTGAGGAGATCGCGTAGACGTTCCGATCGTAGGACCCGATGATGACGCCACCGTCAGCTCGTACGGCAGGCGTTGCCCGCACTTGGCCGCCGGTTTCGAAGCGCCATTGTTCTGATCCTTCATGATTGATCGCAAGGACGTGGCCGCGGTCGGTTCCGACCACGATGGTGCCGTCGTCGGCGATCGATGCGCTCCCGCTGATGGAGGCGCCAGCCGCAAGTTCCCAGGTTTCTTCGCCCTGGGCGCCAACCGCGATCACCGTTCCTTCTGCGGTTCCGATAACCACGAACCCGCGCGGATGCAATGCCGGCGAGCTGCGAACGTGGGAGGCCGTCGCGTAATGCCACCGGACCGCGCCCGCGGGATCGACCGCGTAAAGCCCTCGTGCGGCGACGTAAATGGTGCCGTCATCGGCGACGACCGGACTCGCGTCGATGCGGTCGTGAAGGTCGAGGCGCCAGCGAATCTGGCCCGCGGGGGTGAAGGCGGTGAGAAAACCGTCGTCGCTTCCGACGTAGACGGTCCCGTCGGGTGCAAGAGCCGCCGTCGCGTAGATCTTGTCGCCGGCGCTGTAGCGCCATCGCGGCGATCCATCGGGACCGATTGCGACGAAGCTTCGATCGAGGGAACCGACGTAGACGACTCCGTCCGGGCCGACGATGGGTGAGGCAAAGACTCGGGCGCGCGAAGGAAGGACCCACTGTTCGGACGGCGCCGACGTCGGACCCGCGTAGTCGCTTCGTCCGTGGTGGCGCGGAGAGCCCATGAACATCGGAAGCTCGACCCGCGGCGGCGACGCCACGCTCGCGTCTTCGGCCGGGGGTTCGGATGCGTCCTCGGCGGGGACGCCGGCGTCTTCCTGGACGATGGACTGACGAACTTCCTCCAGGAAGCGGCATCGACCTTCGTGGCAGATGCGATCGCCGCGACATTCGGTGTCGGACATGCACGGCGTTGGACGCGGTGACTGGCGCGCGCCGCAGGAAAGAAGGAGCGATGCGAAAACGACGCAGCACGACAACAAGCGCGTGCGGCTTCGAGGGCTGCTTCCGTGACCGCGAGGCGCGTTCATTCGCGACAGGACCTAGCAGCGCGGTGATGCAGGTTCAATCACTGCCCCTGCTGCAAGCGTAGGAGTTTTCGGCCCTGAACCATGACGACGCGACGACCATCGGCGGAAAGTGCGGCCGCGTCCACCGGGATGTCGTTCCAGTTCGGGGGACGCCAAAGCGCGGTTCCCTCCGACGTCGTGCGTAGAATTCCGTAGCGCGTCTCGAGAATCCAGGTCGATCCGTCGGCGGTGATGCGACCGCCTCGGAGCGGCGTGGGGCCGGCTTCGCCTTGCTGAAGCTCCACCGGAGGACCGGCGGGAAGGCCGTCGGCGCTCAAGGGGATCACGACGCGGGAGGGCTCGACGAGGCGACCCAGGAGGAGGCCCTGCGGCGCCCATCCGAGAATGCGAAACTCGGGCGGCGTCTCTCCGCTGCAGTTTGCGGGCGCTTCCCGAGGAAGGACTTCGACGCGACGTCCGCCCGCACCGCCAGAGCGCAGCGCCCGCGTCGGAAGAAGCCGCACCGCGAGATTCGTGCAGCTCTGCGTGAGAGCCACGGCGACTAGGGTCTCACCGGGATCGACGATGGGCGCGGCGACGGCATCCGCGGGCGTGGGCGTGGAGGAGCCGGGACGGTAGCGCTCGGCCACCGCCCCGCGGACGATCACGTCGTCCCCGTCGAAGCGCAATCCAAGGTGGGTCGTTTCTGCTGTTGGAGTTCGGAGGGAGTCGACCCAGAGCTCCTGCTCGATGTTAAGCGCGGACGCGGCGACCAGGGCTTCGCGGACTTCGTCGGAGGGAACGCCCTCGAGGGCCAGGAGTGCCCCGACGAGATCACCGTTACGAATCTGGGCAACGAGAGTGGCGTTTTGGGCGGCTTCGATCATCTCGTCGGGGCAGCTCAATCCCCAGTCGCCGTTGCCGACGCGAACCTCCGCGCGCGCTCCGGCACAGAGACGTCGTGCCAGCGCCGGCTTTTCGCTTTCGTTCAAGGTCGAGAGAAACGTCTCCGCCTCTCCTCGCGTTCGCGCAAGGCCGCTCGGGCGATCGAGGAAACGCAAGGGCAGCGCGTGCTCTCCGAGCTGTACGGTGGCGGTCACATCGTCGTGCCCGTCGTCGTCAACGTCCTCGAAGGAAAACGAAACGGGCGCATCCGGGGTTCGCACCGAGACCGACTCCAGAACGCGGGGGACGGCTTCGCGGGAGAGTACCCACCACGCCGTCCAGTTCGATTCCTCCTCCTCGCAGCGAATCGAGGCGCTCGCGACCATACGCGCGGCGACAGGGTGCGTGACGGATGCTTGCTCGACCGTGCATCCCTCCCCGAGGGGAAGCGCGGAGCCAGAGCCGATTTCAAACGCGGCCGCTTCTCGGCGAGCGTGCGCGACTCGAACTTCCGTTTCTGTGTGGGCGACGACAACCGCATCGCGATCCCCATCGTCGTCGAAGTCTTGGGTGAGCAGCGCACGAAGCCCCTCGAGTTCGACGTTGGCGCCTTCAAGGGCGACCGACGCGGTTCCGGAAGGAAACGAACGGCCGCTTTCCGGGACGAACTCGGTGGTTGGCGTCTCCTCTCGCGGAGAGCTTGGCTCTTCGCCAAAAGGCACGCGCCGATCGCCGCTGCAGCTGAAGAGGAGCAGGGAAAGCGCTCCGAGGCCCCATCGCATGCGTGCGTTTTAGCACCCTGTGGGTCGCTTCGTCGTCGAAAGCGCACGGAACCTCGCCAAACCCAACGGTTTTTGGCGACGCCTCGGGACGCCTGGGGAACGCGGAACGGATTGAATTGCCACAGGGCCCGGCGTTAAGGTGCCGCTCGGCGTTTCGCTGCCGATGAGACAGGCCCATATGTTGAGTATTCTCCAGCGTCTAGGGATCGTACTGCTCCTGCTACCGACCGTTGTGTACGGGCAGGCTGACGAAGCTACGGAGGGCGCGGATGCTGCGTCCGAGGCGGAAGTCGAGGAGCCGGCGAACGAAGAGATCGAACCAGGCGGCGTGGATCCCGTGGGGGACGATTCGGCAGACGCGCCTGAGACTTCCGACGAAGCGTCCGCGAACGAAACGGATGAAACGGACGTGGGCTTTTCTCCCGATCCGCCCGAGACGATTGCGGAGGAAGCGGAACAGGCAGACGAAGCGGCCGCGACGGAAGCGGACGAAGCCGGTGCGACGGACGAAGCCGGTGCGACGGACGAGGACGCGACGGACGGGGACGCGACCGACGACGCGGACGCTGAGGAAAGTCCGGAAGACGAGTTCTCCCCTTCGGTCTCACTGCACGGTGAATATCGTTTTCGCGCGCACTTCATGAGCGACCTGCCGCTCCAGACCCAGGAGCGAACGGGGTTCCCGGAAGAGCTCGGGCAGAACCTCTGGGGGGTGAACTGGCTCCGCCTTACAGGGGAGCTCGAGCTCGCCGACAACTTTTCCCTCATCGGGCAAATGGACATCGCGGACGGCGTCATCTTTGGCGACGAAACCCAGGGCGTGGACGCTGCGGAGCGACCCCGCGACGGAACGACCGCGTTTCAGTCGGACGGCTTCGATCCTCGCTGGCTCTACGTGCAGTGGCTGTCGCCCGCGGGCCTCTTTCGCGCCGGTCTTCAGCCTTCTCACTGGGGTCTGGGTCTTCTCGCGAACGATGGAACGCGAGAGCCGGTGTTCGGCGACTACCGCTACGGCAACTCCAACATTCGCCTTTTCTACGGGACGCGGCCTTTCGGGCGAGACGTTCCCTTCAACATCGTGATCGCGGGTGACCTCGTCTATCAGGACCCCATTGCTGAGCTCCGAGACGGCGAGCGCGCGCTTCAGGGCATTCTTGCGCTTCTCTACGGCGACCAGGACCGTGGGATCGGCGCCTACGTGGTGTACCGGAGCCAGCGCGCCACGGTCGACAACGGGGTTGCGGCGGGTGTCGACATCAACGAGGGCCTCGATGTGTGGGTGCTCGACATCTACGGGCGCTACGAGTGGGACGATCCGAGCGGTGGTCAGATCTTCGCCGCCTTTGAGGGCCTGCACATTCGCGGCGACACGGACCTCACCCGCAGCACCACCCGCGAAGAGCACGACGTTCGGCAGTGGATGTGGGCGGCTCAGGTCGGGCGCGAAGGCGACATGGTCGATGTGGTCCTCGAGGCGGGATACACGTCCGGCGACTCGAATACCGAGGACGGTGTCCAGCGTCGCGCAACGATGCATCCGGACCATCGCATCGGGCTAATTCTCTTTCCCGAGGCGATGGCGTGGTCGACGGCGCGCTCCTCCACGCTCGCCCAAAGCGACGAGCTCACCAACCGCGCATCCCCAGGAACGCAGCTTCTTCCGACCGACGGCGGCGTCTCGAACGCGATGTACCTCTTCAACTACACGATGATTCGGCCGGTGGAGTGGCTCGACCTTCGCCTCGGCTGGATCTGGGCGCGCGCAACAAGTGACATTGTGGATCCCTACCGCCAGCGAGCAGAATCCCGGTCGGTCAGTTACCGTGGCGGAAGCCCGCGCAATCGCGACCTCGGGGTTGAGGTCGACGCGTCCGTTCTTTTTCACGTGCAGCTCCCTCACGACATCGCTCTTACCGCCGGCCTCGAAGGAGGCGTTTTTGTGCCCGGTCGCGCGTTCGACAACGCGGCGGGGGGCCGCATGAATACGATGGGGCTCTTTCGCTTACGGGCCGGGGTTGAGTTCTGATGCAGGCGCGCGCCTCCACGACCGTTGGTGCGAAAGCACAGGTCTTGAGGTGCGCGTTGGCCGTCGTCGTGGTTGCGTGCGGGGACGATTCGTCGCCTGAGGTCGATGCCGGCACCGACGCAATGGTTGCGGACGCTGGCGAAGACGCGTTCGATGCAGGCGTCGACGCGGCGGTTCCCTTCGCGCCGGATTCGTTCTGCCCAGGGGGCGAAGGCTGCGCGAACGAAGGCGACGGAGTGCTCTACGCCGGCGCTGCGATGCGTGACATCACGCCGGTGCTCAGCGACGACGTCGACCGAATGACCCTCGACAACAACGGCGACGGAGTCTGGGATCCTTTCGACGGCGACGAGTTCGAAGACCGCAACGAGAACGGCGTCTTCGATCCTGTCTTCATCGGCGGCTTTGGAAGCCCGCGTCCAGCCAGCGGCGTCAACGATCCCCAGTGGGTTCGCGCGATCGCGCTCCGTCAGAACAACACGACGATCGTGATTCTCGCTGCCGATATGTTCAGCATCTTCATCGACGACACGGACGCGATTCGTAGGCTCGCGGGTGACGTCGATGTGGACTACGTCGCAACCTGCGCGTCGCACACGCATCAGGGGGCGGACACCCTCGGGATCTACGGTCTTGGGGAGAGCAGCAGCGGCGCGGACCCGGCGTATCTCGCGCGCATTCATCAGGCAGCGGCGGACGCGGTCCGCGACGCGGTGGCTGATCTTCGTCCTGCGCACATTCAGTACGCGACCTTCGACTTTCGCGATCAGCCGGGCGGAACGCTTCGCTACGTCAGCGACGCGCGGCATCCGCGGATCATCGACGATCGCGCGCGGATATTTCGGGTCACCGACGCCAGCGACGAACGCACGATCGCAACCTGGGTGAATCTCGCGGCCCACGCGGAGTATTGGGGCGACGAGAACACGCTTCTCTCGAGCGACTTTCCGCACTTCCTACGCGAGGGCGTCGAAAGCGGCGTTGTCGGTCCGGACGGTGAACGGGTCGAGGGTGTCGGCGGGATGGCCGCGTTCTGCGAAGGCGCGATCGGCGCGCAGATCGGCCCCGGCGAGATTCGTCCGGAGACCTGGGACGGTGAAGAGCTTCCGGACCACTCGCAACGGACCATGGAAGTGGTCGGCGAGCAGATGGCGTATTTCGTTCTCCAAGCGCTTGCGGACGGCGGAGGCTCGGTGACCGACGAGACGGCGGAACTCTCGTTCCGAAATCGACGCTTCTTCGTCGATGTTCAGAACGGCGGGTTTCACGTCGCGATCCTCAACAACCTCTTCTTCCGGGAGAGCTTCAACTGGAATCCGGACCTGCTGCTGATGCCCGGCGTGAACGAGCCCGACGTCCGGACGGAAGTGGCGGTGCTGACGATTGGGCGTCTTCGCATCGTCTGGGTGCCCGGCGAGATCGATCCGGCGCTCTTTGTTGGCGGCTACGACGGCTCCTTCACGCCAGAGGGCGCTCGGCTCCTGGACGAGGGGGTCGACAACTCCCCGGACCTTTCGCTCGCGCCCGAGGGGCCCTACCTGCGCGAGGTCGCCCAAGGGGACGCCGAATATGTCGGTATCGTCAGTCTCGGCAACGACCAGGTGGGTTATCTCATCCCGGACTTTGATTTTGTGCTCGATCCGAGAAACCCCTACATCGATCAGGCGGCGGGTGAGCATTACGAGGAGACCGTGGCCGTAGGCATTGACGGCTGGACAAGGATCAACGACCAGATTGAGCGGCTGCTCGCCTGGTCGCCTTCGGACTAAGGGTTTGGGCGGCGCTTGCGCCGGATGGGTTTTGGGCCGCGTGGTCGGCAGGAGAGAATCATGAAGCGGATAACTTGGATTTTGGCTCTCGGAGCGATCGCGGGCGTTGCGTGCGGGGATGACGATGGAGGCGGCGGTGTCGACTCGGGGGGCGTGGATGCAGCCGACCGCGACACCGGCGGCGGAACCGACGCTGGGGATGAGGACAGCGGAACCGCCCTGCAGCTTCCGGTGGTGATGATCGGCGATGGTCCCGATCCCACCGACGAGACCGGCATTGCGCTCGACCCTGCGTCGGCGGCACCGGCGAACCTCGCATGCTTCGCCATGGGCATGGCGCCGGTGGGTGGCGATGACGTCACCTTCCAGCTCCGGATTCAGGAGTTCCGCACCGACGACACGCTCGAAGGCCTTTGCGTTAAGTTCTACGACGACAACGCGCCGATTCCGGGCGACACCTGCGACCCCGACTCCGATCTTGTGACCGACTCGGATGGTCTCGTGGACGTGACCGGCCCGTCGGGGGGCTGGTATTCGTATCGGGTCTTTCCGAAGGATGGTCCTTCGCCGTCGCTCCAGATTGCAGGCTCGGTCCAGATCAACGAGCCGGCTCCGTCGGAGAACCGGCAGGTGGAAGGAAACAGCGTGTCGCAGGCGACGCTTGACCTGATTCCGACGGTTCTTGGTTTTCGTCAGGTGCCCGGAACCGCGCTGGTCGCAGGTACGGCATTCGATTGCGACGAGGAACCGCTCTACGGCACGATCGTGCGCATCTTCCGCGAAGACGGAACCGAGGTCTCGGAGGGGATGGCGAGTCAGGATCCCCACTACCGCTACTTCGATGGCGACGACTTTCCGAAGCGAGACATGCCGCACACCCACGCGGACGGCATCTTCACGGTCGCGAATATTCCGGTCGCCGCCGACGGCGAGTTCGTCTTTGTTGAGATGTGGGGTATTCGCACCGACGGTGGCGAGCTCGAGCTTCTCGGCTGCGAGCGGCTCCCGCTCTTTGCCGACACGATCTCGATCGTAAATATGGCGCCGATTCGCGCCGATGCGCCGGCGTGCCCGGGAGCCAGCTGAGCTAGAGCAGAAAGAGCCCGGGGACGCCCCGGGCTCGCACCGAACGAGGGGTCAGGATGGGACGCTGGGGAGTGCTTTGCCTGCTTTGCGGGCTGATGACGAGTAGCGTGCGCGCGCAGAGCGACGAGCCCGCTGAGCAGCCGGTCGAATCGACCGAGACGGAGCCGCGCGAGGCTTCGACCGAGCCGGCCGAGGAAGCCGCGCCGGTCGAGGAGGGAGCGGAAGGCGACGCGGATGAGCTCGCGCCGGAGGCGGAGGAGGCCGAGGCCGAGCCTGAGCCCGCGCTTGAACCGGAACCGGAGCCCACGCTTGAACCGGAGCCCACGCTTGAACCGGAGCCGGAGCCCGAGCCGGAGCTTCCCGCCCTTCCTCCGGCCCCGGAACCTGCGGAAGGCGCTGGACAGCTTCCTGTCAACGTTGAGCTCCACGGCTACTACCGCGCCCGCTACAACTGGTTCGGCAACGTTCCGCTGACAACTCGGACCGGCGTTCGCTCGGACGCGGGCGACGCGCACTTCGCGTTTCAGCGCCTCCGCCTCAAGCCGGTCGTGACCTACGGCGATCCCGACCGTCCGATCGCCTCGCTGCACATGCAGATCGATGCGCTCGACAACGTCGTCTTCGGCGACAACGCGCGCATCACGCGAACGCCCATCTTTGCTGCCGACCCGAGCTACACCGACATCGAGGGCTTCGATCTTCAGGACTCCTTTCGTCTGGAGCGCGCCTGGCTCGAGGTGCTCATCCCCATCGGTCAGCTGCGCGTCGGTCGCATGCCCTCCCAGTGGGGTCTCGGCCTTCTCGCGAATGACGGAAACGGGCTGGGGGAGTGGGGCGATCCGCTCTTCGGGACGACCTTCGACCGCATTCTTTTTGCGACCCGTCCCATCACCGTCTTTAACGCGCTCGCTTCCGGGGATTCGCGCCCAACGCCGCTGATCTTTGCGCTCGCGTACGACAAGCTCGTCGAAGATCCGATCCGTCCCGGGACGGATCCTCCCGATCCGGACACCGTCACGATCGGTCCGTTCGGGCCTATCGGTACGGTTCCGCAGGAGCGTTCGACGATTCCCTTTCAGTCCTGGGTGGACGGCGGCAACGACATCAATCAGCTCGCCAACGCCCTCATCTGGGTCGACCCCGACTTTGGAATCCGCCAGAGCGACGAGCTGCGCGTCGGGTTCTACTACGTGTACCGCTGGCAGCGGCGCGGCGGCGTGATCCGTCCCCTACCGACCGACCAGCAGGTCTCGCGCGTGCACATCGTCGACTTCTACTGGAAGATGCAGCGCACCCTCGGGCGACGGCTTCCAACCTTCTACACCGAGGGTGAGGTTGTCGGCATCTTAGGCCGCACGAACACCGTCACGCTCGCTGGCGGGTGTGACCTCGTCGCAGACGGCGTGTGTCGACCGACGGAAGCGAAGCTTTGGGGCGGCGCGTTTCGCGCGGGTCTCATGGAGGAGAACCGCTGGGGTGCTCTCGTCGAGTGGGGCTTTTCGAGCGGCGATGGCCAGCTTTTCGAGGACCCCAGTCTGCGCGCGCGACCGCTACACCCCGACTACCACGTCGGTCTTTTGATGTATCAGGTCGCGCTTTCCGCGCAGACGGCGATCGGCTTGGGCGAAGAGATTCGCCCGCTCTGGTCCCGCGGCGGTGTGTGGAATAGCCACTACTTCTTCCCGCAGGTGCGCGCGACCGTCCTGCCGGGTATCGAAGTGCACGCGGCGTTTCTCATGGCGTGGGCGCGGCGCCTGCTCGCCACCGTGTACCAGAACGAGCGCGACGATTTCACCGACACGACCTGCCGGCCCTTTGAGCGAGAGTGCAACGTCGGCTGGGAGGTCGACCTCGCGCTCCGTCTGAAGTGGGGGCAAAACGATCTCCTTCGGTGGGATACCGAAGTCGGGTTCATGCGTGCCGGAGACGCGCTTCGCGGCGAGTTTGGCGGGTTCAGTGAGCGCTTTCTCTGGACGGCGCAGACCCGCATCGCGTTCTCGTTTTAGCGTTTTCGGGCTCGGGTTTTCCGTCTAGCGTCTCCGGGCCTGTGAACGAAACGACCCGCGACGAACCGACCCGCGACTGGCAGAGCGATCTTCTCGTTGCGATCGCGGCGCTTCTCACCTTCGCGCGAGGAGTGCCGCGAGCGTTGATGACGAGCTGGGACGACCAGCGCTTTCTCGTCGAGTTTGAGCCGGTCCAATCGATTTCGGTCGACCATCTCGTCGCGCTGTGGAGCGAGCCTCATTTCGAGGCGTACCACCCGCTTCACCTGATGAGCTATTGGCTCGACGTACCGTGGGTGGGTCCGAACGGGCCGGTGATTCACGGCGTCTCGCTGGCGCTCTTTGTCGGCGCGCTCCTGCTCGTTCGACGCGTGTTTTTGGCGTGGGGCCTCGGACGCGTTGGGGCGCTCCTCGCAACCCTCGCGTACGGCCTTCACCCGGTTCAGGTCGAAGCGGTGACCTGGGCTACGGGGCGAAAGGAGATCGTCGCGCTGCTCCTCGCGAGCGCGTGCATTCTCCTTCACGAGCGCTCCCGCCTCGCCGACAAAGGACCCTGGGAACGCGACGCGTGGCTCTCTCGCGCAGCGTATGTGGGCGCGGCGCTCGCAAAGACGACGGTGCTGCCGCTTCCGCTCGTGCTGATCGCCCGTGATGTTCTCCTCGGGGAGAAGCCACTGCGCACCTCGATCGTGCGCCAGGTGCCTGCCTTTCTGCTCGGGCTCGGTCTCGGGGTCGCCGTGGTTCAGATCTGGCACGACAACGAGATGATCCGCGCCGCGCCGGAAGGTCTCGGACCCATCGCGCTGGTTTCGTCGACGGTGACGCATCACCTCGGGACTGCCCTCATCCCGCTGTGGACAAGCCCGGTTTATCCGATCCATCGCGTGATGGCTGACTTCGCGTGGTGGGACGCGCTCGGGCCGCTCGCACTCGCGCTCGCTGTGTGGCGCGGCAACGCCCCGGTTCGCTTTGCGGCGATCGGCTTTCTGGTCCTCCTCGCGCCCGTGTCCAATATCTGGCCGCTCTACTTTGAGGTGCAGGACCGCTACCTCTGTCTGCCGCTCCTGCCGCTCGCCTTCCTCTTCGGTGCGCTCGCGGACGCCGTTCAAGGATCCGGAAAGAGTGCCCTCACGGTTGTCGTGGCTGCCTTTGCGGCCATCAGCGTCATTTACCAGGGCGTTTGGTCCTCGGACCTCTCCCTTTGGAAACACGCCGCACAGACGCACCCGGAGAGCTTCTACGCCTGGATGAAGGTCGGCGAGCTCGAGCGGAACGAAGGCGACTTCGGGGCGGCGCTGCAGGCCTACGATCGTGCGATCGAAAACGAGCCGTTGCTGCGTCTTGGTCACGCGGCGCGATTTCAGACCTTTGCCCTTCTGGACGAAGAGCGTCACAGCCTCTCGCCTTCGCGCGCGGTCGAGTTCTCCCAGCGCTACGTGCAGGTCGCGGACGATTCGGAGGGGCTTCGGACGGTCGCGGGGGACATGGTGGTGGCGGGGTATCGAGACGCGGCGCTGATCCCGCTGGGGCGCGCGATGGAGCTAACACCGATGAGCCCGGAGCGGATCGAGCGGGCGGCCCTCTCCCAGCTTCGCCATGGGAACGAATGGCTGGTTCGTTTTTACGTCGAACGGATGTCGCGACCGCCCTTTGATCCAGCGCTGAGGCGGTTCATTCCAGCCGAAAACGAATGAACGGCAGTTCGCACTGCGAACTGCCGTTCTCGTTTCGTCTTCGGATGGGTTAGCGCGGAAAACAGACGTTCTCGAAGAACCCGAAGTCGCCGCACGAGAACCCTGGATCGCAGTCAAAGTCACCGACGCAGGTCTCGTAGCAGAGGAACTGCCCAGAAAAGTCGACGCAGAGACCTGGATTGCCGTTCAGGCTCACCGGGCAATCCGACGAGTCGATGCAGCCAAAGGTGCAGATCGCGTCGTTTACGATCAGACCGTCCGGCCATTCCGCGGAGATCGGCGAGCAGAAGTCCCCAAATTCGTTGCAGTCCGACGTGAAATCGCAGGCTTCATAGGTTTCCGATCCCGAGGTGACCACGCATCCGCTCAACGCCGAAGCGGAGAGGGCCATCATGAGCGCAAGCTTCTTCATCCTTAATGTCCTTTCTCCCAACACAGGGGGGCGAAGATGCAATCGCTGTGCCCACGTGCTGTCCAGTTCTCTTCGGTTCGACGAGGGGCTCTGAGGGATTCTTCAGAGCCGCTGGAAGACTATAGGATCACATCGGCGGGAACCTCCGGGAAAACCCTGGAGATCGCGCTCGAACGCTGTTCGACGTCAGTTCAGCCATTTCGGCGGGTCGTCGTCTTTGCCGCCCGAGATGACCTGGAGGGAAGGGCCGCCGCGCTTGCGATGGCCGCCGCTCTTCTTCCGCTCGCGGGGCGGTCGGCTCATCGACTCGGTGAAGAGCACGCCCGCAAGCGTTGCGCCGACATCACCCACGAGGGCGAGAACGTTCCGCGACGCCAGGAAGCTGAGCACCGAGAGACCCAGGATGATCCAGATCATCGTCATGGGCTTCATGGGCCAGACGCCAAAGAAGTTGGCCTGCTGCTTCAGGATGCGCATCGCCCACGCGTAGGCGGCAAAGGCGCCGAGGGTCAGCGGGCCAAACCCGTAGAGGACTCCAGGCAGGAAGATGCCAACCGCGAGGGCGAGCAGGGACGCACCGAAGAGGGAGGCGACCAGCACCTGAATCGTACGCTTGGTGCCAAAGCTCTGCTCGTAGGCGGCGACCACCCACCAAAAGAAGATCGACGAGATCACAAAGGGCATCACCCCGGCCGGCGAGGTGTCCTGGACCAGCACGTACGTCGCGATCTGCCACGCGTTGCCGATCCAGAGCGTTTCGGTGTTCAGCGCGAGCAGCCGTGCAAGTTCTGCCTGACCGGCCCAGTTCGCCGCGACGAGCAGACCAACGTACGCCGTCAGAAACACGATCAAACATGTTCGAACGAGCGGCGTGAGGGGCGGAAAGCGAAACACATCAATTCTGTAGCGACGCCGGGCTCGGAATTCAACTTTGCCGCGGTGTCTTGAAATCCAAATGCGTCGCGATATGGTCCGCCGATGCCGGGCCCGCGTACTGAGAAAGTCGATCTCTCCCTCACCAACTACTACCTGTGCACGACGACGACCGCGCGAGGCGGCTTCCTCGCCGGCACGGATCCCATCAGTGGAAAGAATCTGAGCCATCGTCGTGGATGGGTTCGCGATCGGGTGCATACCCTCGCGGAGCTCACCACGGTCGATATCTGCGCCTACTCGGTGACGGAGACGCAGCTCCAGGTGCTGCTCCACATCGATGCCGACCGAAATGCCGCGCTCAGCGAAGACGAGGTCGTCGAACGCTACGGCGCCCTGCACCCCGTTGCGTTGAAGGGCTACGAAGCCATGAACCAGCGCGCGAAGAAGGACGCTCGGAAAAAGTACCGGGCGCGCCTCGGCGATCTTTCCTGGGTGATGCGCGCGCTGAACGAACACATCGCTCGCCTCTGCAATCGGGAGGATGGTTCACGCGGACACTTTTGGCTCAAGCGTTTTCACACCCAGGCGCTCATCGACGACGTGGGCCTTCTGATGGGCTTGTGTCGCGTGGATCTGAAGCTTGTCCACGAAGGCTTTGCCAAGACGCCGACGGGCTCGGACTACACCTCGATTCAGGAGCGCATTCGTGCGCACAAGAAGGGCGGGTCGCGGCGTGCGAAGGCGCCGGAGGCTCTCGTTCCGTTTGAGGGACAGCGCGCGGGCGGCGACTCCGAACACACGATTCCCTTTCATATCGATGACTACCTCGCGCTCGTCGACTGGAGCGCGAAGCACCTGAGCAAGCCTTCCAAGGCCGACCCGCCTGCGCTCTTGAGCGACCTAGGCATTCCAGGCGGCGCGTGGGTGACCGTGTTGAAGGACCCGCGCATGGCGACGGTGACCTACCTCGGTTCGATCACTGGGCTGGAAGACATCGGCGACCACACCGGAAAACGAAAGATTCACGGCAAGGGCCTCGCGCGAATCCTCGCGGGCCTAAACATTCACGGCGGTCAGCTCCGGGACTCCTGAGGGCGCAACTACCGGACGTTGACGATGCCGAGTTCGGCGATCGTTTCCCACGGCCGCGTCATGGGTCGCGGGTTGGACGCACTCGGCGTTTGGACAACGACTGCGCGCCTTCCATCCGGCGAGCGCTTGGGCGCGCCGGGGGACGCGATCCGCATCGACGCTGCCCATGCGCCATCTCGCAGGGTGCGCTGCACGAATCCTTTCCCTTCGATCTCCTCCCAAAACCCGTAGTCGCCGTCAGGGTCCGCGCCGCTCAGCTCCGGAAGGGGATGCGATGCGAGAAGTGGCCCCCCTGGCCTCGCGGCGTAGAGGTGCGTCGCTGTCGCGGCGAGGATGGTCCCGTCGGGATGCCAGTGAAGGAGGTCGGGGTCGTCCTGAAAGCTCCACGCGCTCGTGCGTCTCCAGGGCGCCGGCCCGAGCGGCTGTCCACGGAGCGATGACGCATCGGCTCCCGCAAGGAAGGCGCGAAAGTCGACCCCGTAGAGTTCCCCGCGCTCGTAGCGAATCGCGCGCGCCGGATCGCTCGGATGCCACGCGCCGACACCAAAGTCGCGCGGAAGGTTCAATGCGCGCGGGGAACGGGTCGTGAACGCAAAGGTCTGTTCCGCGAGCGCGAAGCCGAGCTCTCCGTCGGCGCTGAACGAGAAGATCGGATAGTAGAGACCGCAGATCGAAATGAGGGTCCGCCAGTCCGTCGTCTCCGGCGCGCGCACCGAGACCACGAAGTCGGAGGTCGCCACGACGATCGCCCCGTTCGGCGCCACGTCGACGACTGGGTAGGTGCCGAATGCGGTCGTTGCCGAGTGGGCCTCGTTGAACGCGGCGACGCTTGCGAGGAGAGCTGTCCCGTCGTCGACGCACGTTGCCTGGACGGCGTGCGTTCCCGGCTCTCGCGGTGCGTTGATGCACCAAAGTGCGGCGCGTCCATCGCTGAGAAGCAAGCGGTCGTCGTCCTGCCAAGCGACGTCGCGAAACGGGACGGTTGGCCTGATCTTGGTCGTGAACGGAGACGGATCGGGTGTGGACAATTGGGTTGATCAGACCAGTCGAGATCGGGAAACACTCGAGAGCGGGAAACACTCGAGAGCCGAAGCGCAACATGCGCAGCAGGACGAGCGAGAAAGCTATATGACCAAGATTATCCTGTCGACGATCGCCGCATTAGTTCTCTCTTTCGGGTGTCGTGGTCCCGTGACCTGCGGTGATCCGGCACTCGAATTCAATCGCGCAACCGGGCTCTGCGAATGTGTGGAGGGGATGTTCAACGACGCCGGTACGCGTTGTGTACTCCCTGACGGGGGCGCGGACGGCGGCCCGTGCGACGATGGCGACACTCGAACCTGTACGGCGAGCGAAGCCACTGGCGTGTGCCGCGACGGGTCTCAGGAGTGTGTGTCGGGCGTTTGGGGAGCGTGCCAAGCGTCGAATCCACAAGCGGAGGTGTGCGACGGAGAGGACAACGATTGTGATGGAGTCACGGACGGCGCGTCCGCGTCCGCGTCATGCGCAGCAGTGCCTTCCGCGACGACAAGCGCCTGCACTGCAGGATCGTGTGTGGTGACCGAGTGCGTAGCGGGTTTTGGGGATTGCAACGGTTCGTATGAGGACGGTTGCGAAGTTGAGTTGGCAAATGCGCAGATCGACTGCGGGCGATGCGGGAATTCGTGCGGCGAGGGAACGGTGTGTCGTGACTCGAGCTGTGTAGCAGTGCCGGTGCACCTCTGGTCTTCAACGTTCTCGTCGGAAGCGGCGGACGTTGTCGATGTCGCGCGAGATGACGAAAACGTCTATGTCGCGGGCGACTTTATTCGGTCACTAACTCCGGATGGCGGTCCGATGCTGAGTAGCTCGCCTAGCATCGGTAGGGATGGGTTTCTCGTGAGTCGTCGTGCAGACTCCGGCGAGTTCCAGTGGGCGCTTCATCTCGCCGCGCCAGGAAGCGCGGACATCATCAACGGTCTTGCTGTCGATACTGACGGAACCGTGGTTGCCGTTGGGGAGTTCGCACCAGACGGCGAGTTGGTTGGCCCTTTGGGAACAACAGGGCTTGAGAGCGGGGGGACGACGCGCGGCTTGATCGCCCGAGTCTCAAGCGTGGGATCCGTACTGTGGACCGAGACGTTCGAGGCGGTCTCGTTTTCAGACGTCAGCATCGGACCCGACGGGAACATCTATGTGGTCGGATCGTTCTCAGGGAACGCGAACCTGGGCGGCTCCGTGCTGGTCTCTCGAGGTGCAACCGATGTTCTGCTCGCGAGCTTCGACGGCTCCGGTGCACACCGCTGGAGTCGCTCGTACGGTGGCGCGGGGCGTGACACGGGCAGTACGATCCACGTCGCCGAGAGCGTGGTTGTGGGCGCGCGCGCCCGATCTCCGGAGCTGTCGTTGGGCGGCGACACACTCTCAACAGGGGGCGATGCTGGAGTCCTCGGCATTTTCGACAGGTCAGGGTTGCACCAGGCCTCCGCTCTAATGGGGGGCGGTGTTACGGCGATTACCAGCAATGCAGGAGTTCTCTACGTAGGTGGCGCTTTTACGGACGGTGCGACCTTTGTGAGCGCGACGAAGTCTGCTCTCGACGGAGACGGATACATCATCGCGTTGGACGAATCGCTTAGCGAGGAGTGGTTTGTCCAGGTTGAAGGGCCTGGTTCTGCGTCGATTGCGGATATGGTCTTTCGGGACGGTCCCGTAGCGACCGGGTTCTACAGTCCCGGAGCATCGATCGGAGGAAGCCCGCTATCTTCACGGGGAGACCTAGACATGATGCTTGCGGTGATTTCTCCCGCTGGAGTCGTTCGGTGGGTCCGTGCGTTTGGAGGCGCGCGGCAGGACATCGGTTCCGCGCTTGGTCTCCATCTGAACCAGGTTGTCGTTGGTGGAGAACACGACGGAGGCAGCTTTGGTGGCGACCCACTCCCTTCAGGGCCAGGCCGAAGCGGTTTCGTCGCGTCCTACCTGATTGAGTAGAAAGAAAAAGGGCAAGCCCAAGTGGACTTGCCCTTTTCTGCGATACGTTCGTCGCTACTGGATGGGCACCTGACAGTCGTAGGCCTCCAGACCGGCTTCGACGACGAGGCCGGTGCACCCTGCGGGACCGTTGCCCCATTTGATGACTCCGTCCGCGGAGTCCGCCCGGAGCTCGAGCGTGTACGTATCCGACGCGATGTCGTCAAACGTAAGTCCGTTGGCGCACCCGAGACTGTCGTCCTCGGCGATGAGCGTGCCGCCGGAGGAGAACAAGAAGTACCCGAAGTTGACCGCTGCACCGCTCATCTCGCACGTCCCGAACCCGCCGGTCTCAATCTCCCAGAGAATGTTCACGTCCAACGTGTTCACGACCACGATCTCGAAGTCGAAGGGCAGCAGGTCCGCGTGGGTGCTCACCGTCGTGTCGAGAAGGATCGGCGGTGTCATCTGCGCGAGGACCGCGCCTCCCGCATCGAGCGCGAACCACTCCGTGTAGTAGGTGCCCGCCGGGAGCGTGGGGTCGCCGATGGTGTCGCGGCTGTCGAAGCTTCCGTTGGCGCAGGGGATGTCGAAGCTGCGGAAGACGTCGGCGCCCGCGGAATCGAGGGCCGCGTTCAAACGAATCGTCGTCACGCCGAAGTCGGCGCAGGTCGTGGCGTCCGCCTGAAAGCCGTTGATGCTCCAGCTGCCCGCGAGGGTGCCTTCCAGCGGCATGTCCATTTCAAAGTTCACGGACGTCGAAATCGTGTCGCCGGCGAGCGCGGTGACTTCCTGCCATCCGCCGCGACCCACCTCGAAGCCGCTCGCGTCGAAGGCGGCCCACTGCAGGGCGTAGAAATCCGGAACGAGAAGAGGACCCGTATTGAAGGCTCCGTTGGCGCAGGGCGCGTTGATCTCCGCGCCGTCAAAGCAGCTTCCATCGATGGCGTCGCACACGAAGAGCTGTACGGTCGCGATGCCGGCCGCATCGCAGGAGATCGCGTCGGCCGCGGCTCCGTTGATGGTCCAGCTTCCTGCGACGCTGACGTCGCCGCCGATGGGTTCGAACTCCACCGTGACACACCCAGACGCGACCATTCCTGCGGCCAATACTCCGGCCCACTTGTTCAGCGCGTTCATCTGTCCTCCCAATCGAGGGCTCCCACCCTCAGTCCAAGCATTCTGCCGTATGACGGACGGAAGCCGCGGGCGTCTGATTCACCCCGCGTATTCCCTCGCCTGTGCGGAGTCTCGCAATACGGTTCCAGAGCGTCAATTGCCGGGCGTTGACAGCCCCAAAGGCGTGTTTAGTTTGCGTTTTGCGAGACGACGGGGGCCACCACCCCCGATCGCGATCGAGCCGCTGAGGTGAGCGGCCTCGATCTCTAAACCACCATCCTGCCCTTCGTCTTCGGAGGGCCACCGGAGACCTGCGCCATGACCCTGACCCACTGGGACCCCTTCGCCGAAATGCAGCGCCTGCGAGACGGGCTTCGCCGTGAGACACGCTCCTTTCGCCCGGCCGTCGACATTCACGAAGACGAGGCGTCGTTTCGCCTCGATCTCGACGTCCCAGGCATCGACCCGGGCGAGATCGAGGTGGGCGTCGAAAAGAACGTCCTCACGATCGCCGGCGAGCGAACGCTTCAGCGAGACGAAGAAAAGGGTGGATACCGCCGCGTTGAGCGCGCGTTCGGCAGCTTCTCGCGCAGTTTTACGTTGCCGGAAACCGTCGACGCCGACGCGATCGAAGCGAAGGCCAGCAACGGCATGCTGACCATTACGCTTCCGAAAAAGGCGGCGCCCGAAACCTCGCGAAAGGTTGCGGTTCACGCGGACTGATTACGAACCGAGTGCCTCGTTCATGAGGCGCTGCTGTTCGTACACGTGGGACGCTTTGGATCCGGTCGCAGGGCTCGCGCTCTCCGGCCGGGCCACGCACTGTACTTCGCGATTCGGAAACGCGTTCGCGAGGCGGGCGCGAATGAAGAACCACGCGCCCATGTTCCAGGGCTCTTCCTGCGTCCACACGATCGTCGCATCCTTCGGAAAGCGTTCGACGGCTTCCTGAATCTCTTCCGGACGGTAGGGATAGAGCTGTTCGATGCGCACGAGCGCGACATCGTCTTGCTCGCGCTTTTCCCGCGCTTCGAGGAGGTCGTAGTAGACCTTGCCGCTACAGAGGATCACCCGCCGGACCTTGGAGGGATCCACCGCGGACTCACCGATCACACGCTGAAACCCGCCGGTGGCGAGGTCGTTCATCGTCGACACCGCTCGGCGATGTCGCAGCAGGCTCTTGGGCGTCATGACGATCAAGGGCTTGCGCCACGGTCGCACCACCTGACGCCGCAAGACGTGAAACATCTGCGCGGGCGTGGTGAGGTTGACCACCTGCATGTTGTCTTCGGCGCACATGCCGAGAAAGCGCTCCAGGCGCGCGCTGGAGTGCTCGGGCCCCATTCCTTCGAAGCCGTGAGGCAGCAGAAGCATTAGGCCACTCAGCCGGTGCCATTTGTCTTCCGACGACGAGAGGAACTGGTCGATGATGACCTGGGCGCCGTTGGCGAAGTCACCGAACTGCGCCTCCCACATGACGAGCGCGTCCGGGCTGTCGAGGGAGTAGCCCCATTCGAACCCGAGCACGCCGGCCTCGCTGAGCGGGCTGTCGTAGATCTCGAGACCGGCCTGATCTTCGGAGAGGTGGCCAAGGCGGGTGTAGCGCCGTCCGTTGCGCACGTCGTAGATGACGGCGTGGCGATGGCTGAAGGTTCCGCGGCGGACGTCCTGGCCCGTAAGGCGAACGCGCGTGCCCTCGGCGAGAAGGGACGCCATGGCGAGGTTTTCGCCGGTGCCCCAATCGATGCCTTCGCCGCTCTCGAGGATCTTTCGCTGCTTGTCGAGGAGGAAGCGCTTGAGTCGCGGATGCGGCTCGAACCAATCCGGAAGGGTGGTCAGCTTGTCGAGGAGCTTGTTGAGCGTTTCCAGCGGGACGCTCGTGTCCGCGTCGGGGCACTCCTGGTCGCGGCCGCCCTTGTAAGGCGTCCAAAGACCCTTCATCGACACCGGAAGAAGTGCGTAGTCGCCGGTGCGTGACTCGTCGAGGGCGGTCTCGAGGTCGCCGATGCGTCGCGCTTTGATCTCCTCGCCGACGTGGGGCTCGATCGCACCCGTGGAGACGAGCTGATCGACGTAGATTTCGCGCACGGTCTTCTTCGCGTCGACGGCGGCGTACATGACGGGCTGGGTGAAGCGCGGCTCGTCGCCCTCGTTGTGGCCGTACTTTCGGTAGCAGTAGAGGTCGATGACGACGTCGCGATGAAAGCGCTGCCGGTACTCGGTGGCGAGCATTACGACCTGCGCCACCGCCTCCGGGTCCTCACCGTTAACATGAAAGACCGGGCAGCGAAGCATTCGCGTGATGTCGGTGCAGTAGCGCACGCAGCGAGAGTCCTGCGGCACCGTCGTGAACCCAATCTGGTTGTTGATGACGACGTGAATCGTCCCGCCGGTCTTGTAGGCCTGTAGCTCGCTGAGGTTGAGCGTTTCCGCGACGATGCCCTGGCCGACAAACGCGGCGTCGCCGTGAATCAGAAGCGGCAGAACGCGCTCGCGTTCGTTGTCGCCTTGGCGATCCTGCTTCGCGCGCACGCGACCTTCGACGACCGGGTTCACGAACTCGAGGTGACTCGGGTTGAAGGTCAGCGTGATGTGAACCTGCTTGCCCGAGGAGGTCGGTCGGTCGAGGGAGTACCCGAGGTGGTACTTCACGTCGCCGCCGCCGAGGTTGAGGGCCGGGTCGTCGTCGTCGAAGCCCGCAAAGATGTCGCGAACGTTCATGTCCATGATGTTGACCATCACGTTGAGACGCCCGCGGTGGGCCATGCCGAGAACGATCTCTTCAACGCCGAGCGCTGCCGCGCGTTCGACGAGGAGATCGAGCATGGGGATCACGCTCTCGCCGCCCTCGACGGAGAAGCGCTTGGCGCCGATGAACTTCGTGTGAAGGAACTGCTCGAAGATCTCGGCGTCGGTGAGCTTGGTGAGGATTCGAATCTGCTCCTCTTTGGTGAGCTCGATGCGGTTGCAGGTCGACTCCATCGCGTGCTGGAGCCAGCTGCGCGCTTCCGCATCTTCGAGAAAGGTGAACTCTGCGCCGATCGTTCGCGTGTAGGTGTCGCCCAGGCGCTGCACGATCTCGGCGAGAGTCGCCTGCGGGGGCCCGGCGAGGTCACCGGTCGAAAACACGGTGTCCGGCTCGACGTGATCGAGACCGTAGCGCTCAAGGAAGAGCTCGCGGGTGTCGGGCCCAGGCTCGAGCCCGAGCGGATCGAGCTTCGCAAAGAGGTGACCGCGGACGCGGTACGCGTTCGTCAGCGCGGAGAGACGCGCCTGAAGCTCCGTCGCGGCCATGACCGCTGCGCTCGGCGCGAAGGACGTGCGACGTCGATCGACGAAGGGAATGTCCTCGGCGGTTGGCGGAAGCTTGAACAGCCCTGAGGGCATTCGCTCGCGCGTCTTCGCGGTACCGTTGCTCGCTCCGTTGCCGTTCGGTTTGGGAGGAACCGCTTCGGGAGGGGCCATGATCGTGCCGCTCGATGTGAGCTGCGGCCAATCCGTGGGATCCAAACCTTCAAAGTAGCGCTGCCACACCTCGTCTACAGAAGACGGGTTTCCGGCCCAGCGAAGGAACATCTCTTCCACTAGGCCTTGGTTCACGCCAAAGTCACCAGCCATCGTTTTTGCCTCGGTTTTGCGTGGTGCGGTGAGGGTACTCGGTGATTCGCTCGGGGACTATGTCAATCGTTTGGCGCAGTCCCGTTTGCCAACAGATACGAATCGGCCGCGTCGGGCCAAGCGATTTGATTGATCGGGGTCTGGGCGAAGCGTAGGGCTGCAGCCCGGGGGCGGCGATCCCCACTAAGGAGGGCCCACTCCGCGTGCCGAACGAGAAGTGCGAGCTCCGTGGCTCGGCCGAGGGTGAGGGCGAAGCGTCGGGCTCCGGCCTCCACCGCCGCGCGATCGTTTTGCGTGGTGGCGAGCCATTCCCCCGCATGCCGAAGCGCGGTTTCGGCAACCTCCCCGGCGCTCTTGAGGGCCGGGTCGCTTACCTGAACGCACCCGTGAACAAACCTCAAGAGCGTCTCGAGCGACGCGTCTCGCGAGAGGGCCCGCAGCGTATCGAGGGCGAGAACATTCGTCGTGCCCTCCCAGATGGAGAGAACCTGCGCGTCTCGGAGCAGCGACGGCAGCCCGGTGTCCTCGACGTAGCCCGCGCCGCCAAAGCTCTCGAGGATCTCACTGCAGACGCGAACGGCCTGACGCGCGGTCGTGAGCTTCGTGATCGGCGTCAGGAGGCGAAGAAGCTGCGCGTCCTCGTCGCTCATCGTGGTGTGCTCGTCTTTGCCGAGGAGCTCGACCACGCGAAAGGTGAGATGAAACGCGCCCTCGAGCTCGGCCTGAAGGTCCGCGAGGGTGTCGATGTGGAGCGGCTTGTCCCGAAGAAGCGCGCCGAAGGCGATGCGTCGCGTGGCGTAGTCCCGCGCGAGCGCCAGGCCGCGGCGCATGAAGGAGATCGCGTTGATGGAGTTCCAGGTGCGCGTGACGTTGAGCATCGGGGCGATGTTGCGAACGCCGCCGGTGGTTCCCGCGACGAGGGTCGCCGGCACGCCGTTGAGGGAGAGCTCCGCCGTAGGGAGCTTTCGTGTCCCGAGTTTATCCTTCAGCCGGTTGATCTCCATGTTGCGGAGGCGACCGTTTTCGTCCCGGGTTTCCAGGTAGAAGAGCGCGAGACCGTGGCCGCCTTCCGGGTTGCCTTCCGGACGGGCCAGGGTCAGCGCGATCTGGCTCGTCGCTGCCGAGGTGAACCACTTGCGGCCGTAGAGACGCCAGGTGTCGCCGTCCTGCACGGCAATGGTTTCGCTGCGGCCGACGTCGGAGCCGCCCGTCGACTCGGTCATCCACTGGCCGCTGGTCCAGAAGGAATTCGGATCGCGG
Source organism: Myxococcota bacterium (assembly GCA_039186435.1). GTDB lineage: Bacteria > Myxococcota_A > Polyangia > Polyangiales > Houyiibacteriaceae > JALVDI01. The sequence goes on from JBCDAA010000016.1 coordinate 44,148, forward strand.
CTGGTGAGGTGCGGGACCGCGCGATCGATGAGGGCCTGGTTGCCTGAGCGCAGGATCGTCCGTGCGGCCCCGTCGGTCATCGCGAGCGGACACGAGTAAACGTCCGACGACGGAGAGAAGAGATACGCGAGCGCGAACTGATGCACCCGCGCGAGCGGCCCGAGTCGTGGCTCGTACCCCGCCGCGACGACCCCGCACGTCGCCGCGATCGGCTCCGCGCGTTTCCACACCTGGGTGAGCTCGATGTGATCGATGCGTTCGCCCCACGCGTCCCACTGCGTGAGTAGCGGTTCCTCGAGGCGCGTCTCGAGGGAGAGGCGATGGAGTCGCACAGCGATGTCGCCCATTTCCCGAAGGCTCTCTTCGACGCTCGGCAGCGCGTCGCCCAAGGCATGACGGAGATAGCCCTGTAAGAGCGCATCGTCGTCGTACTGGTTGGAGAGTTCGGGGGGCGGCTGATTGAAGGGGGTGACTCGCACCCCCGGAGTATGGCTCAGCTGAGGTCGAAGACCAGGATCTCCGCGTCGTCGGTCTCTCGAAAACGGATTCGGCCGGGCGATGTTGTGAACGCTCCGTCACCTGCCGAGAGAACGAGCTCGTTGGCGCGTAGAGATCCGCGGGCCACCTGAATCCAGGCAGCGCGTCCCGGGCGAACGAGGTGCTCAGCCCCTTGGCGATGGAGGCGTCCCGCGAGGATGGTCGCGTCCGCGTGAATTGTGACGGCTGAAGCGCGGTCCGGGGGTGCGGCCAGGGGAACCAGGGCGCCCTCCAGGTCGGCCTCCACGAGCCGCCGATCCTCGTAGCTTGGCGCGTCGCCCCGGCGAGCAGGCTCGATCCAAATCTGGAGGAGGTGCGTGGTCACCGCCGCCGCGGAAAACTCGCTGTGGCGAATGCCGCGTCCAGCACTCATCCGCTGAACCTCACCGGGGCGAATCACGCCGCCGTTTCCAAGCGTATCGCGGTGCTCGAGGGCGCCCTGAAGCAGGTACGTCACGATCTCCATGTCGCGGTGGGGGTGCGTCGGAAACCCACCGCTCGGGGCGATGCGATCCTCGTTCAGCACGCGGAGTCCCCGAAAGTTCATGAACGCCGGGTCGCGGTAGCGGGAAAACGAAAAGCTGTGGCGCGCCTGAAGCCATCCGAGGTCGGCGCGGCCTCGTTCATCCGCGGGGCGAAGCTGAAGCGATGCCGCCGGTTCCGGTCGACGCTGGGCCGGAGCGCAGCCGACGAGGGCGGCTCCGGCGACGGACCCTTCAAGAAACGAGCGGCGGCGCATGCCACCAGTCTGCGGATTCTCAAAGGGGGATCAACGCAACGCAGTGTTCCCGGCGAGGTGCGTTTGAAAGAACGCGTACATGCGCGCGAGCTTTTCGACCTGATCGCTCACGCGCGTGCCTGCGCCGTGACCCTGCGCTTCCGCGCGGAGAAAGTAGACGGGGTTCTGGGACGTCGTCGCGTCCTGAAGGCGCGCGGCAAACTTTGTGGAGTGCGCCCAGTGAACGCGGCTGTCGTGATCGGCCGTCTCGATCAGCACCGCCGGATATGCCGTTTCGCGAACGCGGTGGTAGGGCGAATATGCGTGGAGGTAGGCGAACTGGTCGGCGTCGTCGGCACTTCCATATTCGCTGACCCAAAGTTCCGCGGGCGGAAAGCGGTGGTAGCGGACCATGTCGTAAAGTCCCACGTAGGCTGCGGCCGCAGCGAAGCGTTCGGGAACGCGCGTGATCATGGCCCCCATGAGGAGGCCGCCGTTGCTGCCGCCGGTGATGCCGATGCGTCCCGGATTGCTGATTCCGCTCTCGCCCCCGAGCCACTGGATGATGGCTTCGAAGTCTTCGAAGACGCGCTCTTTGTTGTCTTGCATGCCGGCTCGGTGCCAGGACTCGCCGAACTCGCCACCGCCGCGCAAGGTTGCGACCGCATACACGCCGCCCTGCTCGAGCCAATAGAGCGCGTTGCGGCGAAGCGAGGGCAGGAGTGAGATGTTGAAGCCGCCGTAGCCGTAGAGGATCACGGGCGCATCACCATCGAGGGCGGCATCCCTTCGGTGGAGAAGCGTAACGGGGACTTCGGTTCCGTCGGCGGAGCGAACGCGTTCTTGGCGAATCGCGTACGCCGAAAAGTCGATGTCGACGCGGACGCGGACGAGCTCGGAGAGCGAAGTCCCGTTGAGCTCCAAGATGCTGGGCGGTTGAAGGTAGCCGCTGAATGCGAAGCGAACACGCGGGTCGTCCGCCGAGCCCGAGAGATTCTCGATGGAACCGCGCGTGGGTAGCTCAACGTCGGTGGTTGTGCCGTCGGCGGATCGCACGACGAGTTTCGACGCCACGTTGTCGACGTAGTGGATGACCAGCGCGTCGCCGGCAAAGGTCCAATCCTCGATGGGCGCGCTCCCTTCCGGGACGAGGTCCTGCCAGCTTTCGCGGTTGTCCGCGCTGGCGATGGGCGCGGCGACGAGGCGATAGTTCGGGGCGTCGAGATTGGTGTAAAAGACGAGGTCGTCGCCGCGAACTCGCGCTGTCGTGATCGCTTCTTCGCCGCGGACGATCGCGCGCGGGGTGCCAGTGGGAACTGCGCCATCCGCTCGGGCATGAAGAAAGACGTCCGTTGCGGACCAGCCGCGAAAGACGTTGATGACGAGAAAATCGTCGCTTGGTGAGACGTAGGGAATCGGAAAGTCGGTGCCGGTGTCGCTCGCAAAGGCCCGCGGGTCCTCCGAGGGATCGGTCCCGAGGGCGTGAAAGAAGACCCGCGGAAAGTACGTGTCTTCGTTTTCCTCGTCGTAGTCGTCTTCCCCGGGCTTCGGGTAGCGCGTGTAGTAGAAGCCGGACTCGTCGTGGAGCCAGGCGAGGTTGCACCATTTGGTGTGTGCGATGCGAAGCGGGCGAACCGGCGCGTCGTCGCCCTGGATCCGCGCGTCGACATCGAGGAGGTGTAGCGTGCTTCGTTCGTCACCATTTTGAGAGATCCCGAAGGCGACGTAGCGTCCCGTGGGGGACGGGTAGGCCCAGTCCAGGGCCGCGCGTTCGCCGAACGTCGTCGGGTCGATGAGGGTGTGCGCCGCGTCTGTTTCCCTGACCTTATAGAGCGGTTGTTCGCGATCCCCGGAGCGCTCGCGATAGAACACGCGATCCCGGGCTCCGTCGACGTCACGAACGTCGCCGATGCGTAGGAGTTCGTCGAGGCGGCGGACCGCGGCTTGCTCCACCGGGATGGAACTTGCGGCGAACTCGCTCTGGGCGCGAATCCACCGCAGCGTGAGCTCCGATTCGGTTTCCAACGCCCGGTAGGGATCAGCGACCTCGGTTCCGTGCAGCGTTTCGACAACGGCGCCCTGGCGAGCTTCCGCGTTGAGGTCTGCGAGGGCCTGTGGCAGCGAGGGCGGCGTGGCGGTGGGAGGCGTACGACACGCCCCGAGGGCCGCTGCGAGCGCGAGGCAGGTCTGAGTCCGCATGCCTTCGTCTGGCATCGAAGGGCCCCTCGAATCAAGGTCCTTCATGCGTTTCGCTCTCTTTGCCGGCGCGCTTCATGGCGGTCTCGCCGTCGCCCTCGGTGCATTCGGTGCTCACGGCCTCCAGGGGTGGCTCCCGGAAGCCGACCGTGCGCTGCGTCTCGGCTGGTGGGAAACCGCCGCGAACTACCAGCTCGCGCACGCCCTGGTGCTCGTCGCGCTCGCGGCGGTGATGCCTCGTTTGCCCGGGCGTTCGGGCCGCCTGGCGGCGATCGCGTTCGCCGTCGGCGCGCTGATCTTTTCGGGGAGCCTCTACGTGATGACCTTGACCGATCTTCGCGTGCTGGGTGCAGTCACCCCGTTCGGAGGCCTGTCCCTCGTCGTGGGGTGGGTCGCGCTCGCATGGTCCAGTCGCGGCGTTGTCCTCGCGGAGCCCGCATGAAGCCTTTCGAGCGTCCTCCCTTTTCGTCCCTCCCGGATCGCCCGCGGATCGCCCACACCTTTCTGGAGCTGCCGCGGCGTCAGGCGACGGTGCGCCTCGGTCGTTCGCCGATCCTGATGAGCTTTCGCGAGCGGGGAGAGGGTCCGCCGCTTCTTCTTCTGCACGGGCTCATGACCTCGTCCTACAGCTGGCGCTATGCGATGGCGCCGCTTGCGTCCCTCGGCTTTCGGGTCATCGCGCCGGACCTTCCGGGCGCAGGCGCGAGTGAGATTCCGGTGCAGCCTTGCGACACCGCGCTCCTCACGCAGTCCATTGGTGCGTTTCAGGACGCCCTCGACATCGCTGGCTGTCGCGTGATCGGAAACAGCATGGCGGGATATCTCGCGATGCGCCTCGCCCTCGAGAGTCCGGGGCGCGTCGGGCGGCTCGTGAACGTGCACTCGCCGGGCGTTCCGATGCTGCGTCTCTACGCTCTTCGGCGTGCGCTTCGGCTGCCGGGCGTGCGCTCCAGCCTGAGCGCGGTGATTGCGCGTGATCCGGAGCGCTGGGTTTATCGAAACGTGCACTACTACGACGAGACGCTGAAGTCGCGGGAGGAAACGCGGGAGTACGCGGAGCCGCTTCGAAGCGCGCGAGGTCGCGCTGCGTTTTTGAGCTGGATGGCGGACGGTTTGGATCCCGACGTGATGACGGCTTTCTTGCGCGAGCTCTCCGTCGGCACCTTTCCAGTCCCGCTGATGCTTCTCTACGCCCGCGAAGATCCGATGGTACCGCCGAGCGTTGGTGCGCGGCTCGGTGCTCTCGTCCCGAGTGCGGAGAAAGTGTGGTTTGATCGAAGCAGCCATTTCGCGCACGTCGACACGCCGGGTCCGTTTGTGGACGCGGTGCGCGGGTTCCTCCTCCGGTAGGCGCTTAGCGC